>JASHOC010000110.1 GCA_030041305.1 Acidobacteriaceae bacterium | reverse complement strand
CAATTTCATATGGGGATGAGTTGGAACCGGCGTCCTTGAGATTCTCAGGGTTCCGTGACCGTGAGGTCTACCCATATTCGGGCATCTTTTTTTGACGCCATTCTCCTCGCTCTGCTAACTTAATTAAGGAGAAATCAGCGCCACTCACTCCTCAGTAGCTCAATGGCAGAGCATTCGGCTGTTAACCGAAGGGTTGTAGGTTCGAGTCCTACCTGAGGAGCCAATTAATCAGTAAGTTACGACCCGCCCGTGCTGCTTTCCCGTGCCATTCATTGAATGGCTGAAAGCAAGTTCCGCGATCTTCCCGTTTGCCTTCTGCATCTCCACTGATTCCGCATCCCCGTAAATGTTCATGGTTGTGCGAATGTCAGTATGCCGCATCAGTTTTTGCTGCACGCCGATTGGCGTTCCAATCGCGTCAATCCACATCCGGTAGGAATGCCGGAAAGTGTGAGTGCCGATGTGCCCAAGACCGCACGCTTTGCCCGCCCGGTCAAGTTCACGCCAAAAGCCGGTGTAGGAGTAGGGCAGTCTCCCGATCTTCAGCGGACTTGCAAAAATCCAATCGCTTTCCGCCGAAAAATCCGAAGCCTGTTTCCACTCGTTCAACCGCTCAAGCAGCTCTTCCGCGATTGCGAAGGATTTCCGTGATTCATCGGTCTTCACGTCATCCACTTTTTGCTCAACGATGCCCCGCTCGACGCGGAGCACGCGATTGAGCCAATCAACATCCGACCACCGCAAAGCCAGGCATTCAGAGATGCGAAGGCCAAAGCAGATGCACAGCAGAGCCATTGTCCCGAACGGCTCTTTCAGATCCGAAAGAAGCGAACGGAATTGCTCGACTGTGAGACTGCGCGGCTGTCGAATCCGCCTGGATGCGCCCTTGACCGTCACCAGACTAATCGGGTTGACCTGAATTGGAATCTCCTGCCGCCACATTGCGTAGTTCCAAAGCGAACTAAGAATTCCGCGAATGTGAGCACGGCTTTTCGGAGCAAGGGCGAGCGACTCAAGCCACATCTCCACAGGACGTGCCTGCAAATCTGTGATTGGACTTTGCCCCCACTTCGGCAGAATGTGGACGCGAATCCACGATTCATAGCCGCGCTTTGTGTCTTTCCGAGTAGGCATCTTTTCAGTCCGGTACTGCTGCACCAACGCATCGACGTTAGGGGCGCGCGACACGATAGGTGTTCGTTTTTCGAGCGAATCGCGTAAGGGCTTCGCGGCCTTCCACGCACCCGCCTTGGTGTTGAAACGCCCCAGTGCCCTGGAGCGCCGTTTGCCGTTGTCCCACCAGTAGAAACGCCAAATTTTGTCGCGCTTATCCTGCACGACACTTCCTGTGTTGATTCTGCCGCTCAAGGAACCCTCCTGGATTCTGCGGCAGACGGCATGGCCAGCTTAGCATCCAACTCGGACTTAAGGAACCTCCAGGTGATGCGCTGTGCCCCGGAAAGCCGGTGGGCCGGGATGTTGCCTTGTTTGGCCCAGCACACTACGGTGCGGGGCGTGACCTTGAGATATTCCGCAGCTTCGCTTGCCGTCAACCATTCGTTTGCGATCATCCCGCCTCACCTCCCGGATCGCACGTTCGCCGCTTCGGCGTTCAGTTCTTCTGCCGCCTCCGCAAATGCCCTACAGCGGCGCGGCCTCCTTCTTCGGGCCATAGGGAAGGAAGGGCAGGGGCTTCGCGCGCAGCACGTCGTTCCAATCCTTCGCGCCCTCCGGCTCCTGCACGACGAAATGCAGATCGGAACGGCCTGTCAGTTTCACGGCGTGACGCACGATCTCCGCCAGTTTCCGCCCGTCTGCGTCGGCATCCATCGCCGCAACCACATCGGCACCGTGCGGCATGCGCGCGGCGGCGGCGCGGATCAGCTCCGGCTGCTCAGGATTTGGCTTGCCGCCGATCGACGCATAGCGCGCGAAATGATCCGGAAACAGCACCGCATGGCTCAGAGCGTCGATTGCGGATTCACAGAACACAAGCCGCGTGTCGGCGGGAAACTCGTGCGACAGCCATAGCGCCTTCGCACCGCCCGATGCAAACCCCTGAAACCGGACATTGCGCATCTCGTATCCGCTCAGGCCTTCGGCGTCGAAATGCGGGAACACCGCGTTGCCGTGATCGTCGATGCGAATGCGGCCCGCGAAGCGTTCCGAGGTCAGGAGGGATCGGGGCAGGGCGCGCCTGCGTTCGAGATAGGGATGGCCGTCCACAGCCTCGCGCATCTTCTCCCACTCCATCCCGACTTTCATGCGATCCTTCTCGACTTTGTGTAGTTCCGGAAACGACGGCACGGGCACCGGAGGCTGTCCGATCCAGGGACGAAGCTCTTTCCGCACCGCGCCGAGACTCAGGCCCTCCCGGAACTGCACGAAATCGATGATCGTGCCGTTGTCCCGGTCGTCGCGCACCGAGAAGTAGACATAATGACCATCCAGGCCGCGCATGATGACAATCTTGTCGTCCGTCGCGGGATGGCGCATCACCGCATTGCCGCGCCAGCTTTTCTTGCGGTCGAGCTGATAGCCCTGCGAGGCCGCGTAAGCCCGCAGGTCAATCGCCGTCTTGAAGTCTTCCAGTTCCGTATCCATCTTCTTCTCTTCCTGCTGCCCGGCGCGCCGCTCGATTCTGGCCTGTGGCCCTTGCCCTGGCAAGACCCTCCGCACGGCTTGTTTTTCCGTCACTTTCCACCGTCGCCGAGCATGAGGCGCAGGCTTCCCTGCAACTGCCGGGCCTGCGAGCTTTGCGGCAGCGCAATCCTGTCCAGCCCCTCGACGCCCGCCGCCGAGAAGGCCGCGATGGTCGGCAGCAGTTCCTTCAGCACGTCGCCGCTGTCCGGCCTGAATTCCACATAGACGCCGCCGCTCGCTTTCGCCATCGCCTTGAACAGGGGCTTGGCCTGCAAGGACCAGTGATTGCGGTCGTCGCATTCATGGAACAGGAACAGCGGGACCGATTTTTCGCCGAGCCGGCGCGCGAGGCCGATAAGATCGTCGCCATATTCCTCGCAATGGTCGCCGACGAAGATGACGCCGGAGAGTTGTTCCTTCTCTGCAAGAACCGCGCGCAGCAGCTTCGCGATCTGCGTGGTGCCCCGCTCGCAGGAGAGTTTCAGCATCGACCGCCGCAGCACGCCGGGATCGTCGCACCATTGGGTTTCGCGGCATTCATCGGTTCCCCGGTAATAGACCAGCTTGACCGCGATGCTCCCGAAGTTACGGATCGCATCGAACATCGCCGCCGTGGCGATGCGCGCGCGTTTCAGCCCGGGCTCGCGGCTGCCGGTGAGATCGAGGCCGAAGATCAGCCGTCCCGTCCGGCGCGCAACCCGCCGCTGTTCCGTTTCGCCGAGCCGCTGCAGCGCATCGTTCAGAAGCCGCCGCTCATCTTCGAGCGCCCGCTCGCTTTCCCGCAGTCTTTCCAGTGCATTGTTCATAAGCTCACCTCGATCGTCCGGCCCAAGTGCCGCCGCCCATGCTTCCGCCGCTCCATTCGCTGCGGCCTTCGCGTTCCTGCTGCCGCTGCGTGTAATCGGGCACGCGCTCGCGATCTCTTTGCGAGAGCCGTTCGCGGCGCGGATCGATGGCGCGGACCTGCTCCGCCGCATCGACGCCCGTGAATTGCGAGAAATCGATGATCCTGTCCGTCATCGCGCACCTCACTTGAACGTGAAGATGCGGTAGAGAAACGCCGCATATCTAGCGGGACCGATGGGATGTCCCGCGGCGATGCACGCGACGACGTACAGCACCATGTTCTGGTAGAGCGCGAACTCCGCCGCCTTGGTGTACGCCAGACGCAGATATTCCTTGGCCGTATCCCAGTTCATTGCCGTTACCTCCTTCGTGAAAATGCCCCCCGAAAATCGCGGCGACCAGCAGCGCGAGCGCCAATATCGCCACCACGGCCACCATCCATCCCTCGTTGCCCGGCACCCCGGCGGTGCGAGCAGGGGCGGGGCGGACGGAATGGGAAGAAGCCCTCGAACCCGTGCGGTGCGACAACGCCAGTTCCCGGCTCAGCGCCTCGGTTTTCTCTTCCTGCCGCCTTAACATCTCGGCAAGCTTCCTTGCATCGCGGGTGCGCTCCGTCACTTCATTCTGCAAACCCAGTACCTGTTCGAGCGCCCGACGCAGCGCCGGGTTTTCCTGCCGGACGGGCCGCATCTGGTCGTCGATGGCCTGCTTCACGTCCGGTAGTTCCATGACATCGACGAGCCGCATTCCCATATCCGCCGCCATGCGCCGCAGCGCGCGGCCTTTCGCAAGCGCTTCCTCCTCGCTTCCGTTGCCCGTGTCGAAACCCGCCAGCAGCGCGGCGAAGCGCTTCGCGTTGATCCCCGGATTGTTTCCTGCATTCGGCATAAATCACCCGAACAGCCACTCCCAAAGGCCATTCTTCTTCCCCACATAGGGGTTGCGGCGGTACGCGTAGCGCGGAAACACCTTCCAATAGGGCTTACGCTTCGCCTTTACCGGACCGCAGCGCACGCCCTCGACAAACGCGATCATTTCGTCAGGCGCGAGTTGCCCGACCTCATGCGGCAGGAGCAGGGGCCGCGAATGCTGGCTTGCGTTATCGCTCACATGCGGGAATCCCTGGTTGTCGAACGACACGCCGCGCGAGCGCGTCAGAACCTCGCAAGCGCCCGCGAGCCGGGAGACGTATTCGCGCGAGGCCTGGTCCTGCAGGCCCCACCAGCAAGTCACGCCGCAGTTTTGTATGAAGGTCTCGAAAGTTTGTGGAAACATGCCCTTCAACTGCGAAAGGTCCTGCAGCACTCACCACAATTGCAGGCCCGCCGCTCCGGCGGCCATGCCCATCGCGTTCTCAAGCGACTTCATGTGCGGGCCGAGCTGCGCCATCTCGTCGATGATGGCGAGGACGCGATTTCCCTTTCCCTTCTGCCCCTCGTTGAGCAAGTCCGCCATCGCGGTCTCCAGGATGAGCCGGAAATACTTGTCTGAAACGTCGAGCAGGTGCAGCGGCAGGCAGATATACACCGTCGTGCCGGGCCTGCGCCTGAGATCGCTGAACCGGAAGTCCGAGCCGGAGAGGCTATCGGCTATGGCGGCGTTGCTGATGAATCCGAGCTGCGTTCGCGCCGTCGAGATCACGTCCTGGACCTCGCGGCTCGCGGGGTCGGCATAAGCGATGCGGCTCAGCTTATCGACGATGAAGGGATCATTGGTCTGCTGCACGGCCACGCGGCAGAAGCCCATGACGTCGCCGTTGATGACGCGCGCGACGGTCGGCAGATTCTGCTCGGCGGGCTTGCCGTGGCGCTTGAGGGCGGCAATGATGCCGGACACCAGCACGCGCGCCGCCGTCGTGAAGTGCATTCCTTCGCGCCCCTCCTCCCAAACAAGAGCGGCAGCCAGTTTGTCGCACATCGCGTGGAACGCGTTCGACGCGGGGTTGAGTATTTGCATTGGATTAAAGCGCGCCATTTTGAAGCCGCGCAATGCGTCGAGCAACATGCCGAACGGGTTGAGAATGAAGACCTTTCCGAAACGCGCGCGCCGGTGGGCCGTCACGGCGGCGTTCTCCGCTTTGACATCTACGCAAATACAGGAGCCAAGCCAGGAGAGCAGGGCGTTGATGAGGAAAACTCCCTTTCCCCGCCTGCTTCCGCCGATGGTCATGAGGTGAAGTTGTCCTGGATAGTGCAGCGCATGCCTGCCGTCGGGCGAATAGCCAATCGGCACGCCCTTCCCTTTGAATAGCCCGGCCTCTTGCAGATCGTCATTCGTGGCGAAGCGCGCGCCCCCATGCACATTCACCGGGGTGAAGTTATAGGCGGCTTCAATCTGTTTCTTCCGCTTCGTCCGGGCCTCAACATGCAACACGACGATCATCAGCGCGACGAACAAAAATGCCAGGAGCGTCACCATAGAGCCTCCTTTACGGGGCTACAGCCATCCGTTCGCGGCGAGAAAGGCGCGGTCCGTGTCGCGCAGTTCCGCCGACTGCAAAACCTGCCCGAGCATCAGCCGGAAATCCGGCGACCGCTCCGCGTAGCGCGTCAGCGCCTCGCCGACGATGGCGAAGACGCGGGCGTCGCACTTCTCTTTCCGCTTTTGCTGCCGCACCTTCTCTTCGGCAATCGCCGCCTTCAGAGCGGCTTCGCGCCGATGAAGGTCGGCCAGCCGGTCGTTACCGCCGCCTGAGTTCCTCAGCATCGTGGAATCCTTTCTCGAAGCCCCAGAAGCCATCGGCCTGGAGGTGGAAAGTTTCTTCGTCGGGATCGGCGCAGGGTATCGCGGCGATTTCTTTTCCCTGCCGCTTCGTTGCTTCGGCCATTTCGTATGCAACGCCCGTAAAGTCGCACATGGCTCCTCCTTTCCGTAACGTCATCCGCCCAAATGCGTCCGGTCGCGCAGCCAGTGCGCGAGCGCCGCTGGATCGAAACGCAACGCGCAGCCGACCCGGAACGCCGGGATGCGACGCTCCGAAGCGAGCTTGTAAACCAGCCTCTCGGAGACGCTGAGCAGGGCGGCGACTTCTCCGGCACGCAGCGCGCGGGGCCTTCCCTTCAAAAACTCCCCAAGACCTGTGACAGGAGCGATCCGTGTTTCCAGACCGTTCATAATGCGGCGCTCCCTCGCCGGAAAATGGTCTCAGTGGAACATGCGCTGAAATCGGAAGATACGGCCTCACCGTCACCGTGGGCGTCGCAGCGGCGATTCGCGGATACCGAAAAGGACACCGGGCGGATTTCGCGTACTTTCGCCCGTTTCGTCTAAAATCGAAGCGAGTTTCAAATCCCCCTGAAGTGCCCCTGAAGCCCCCCTGGAGGTTCCATGCTCCCGGAAACGCGCGCGGCGTCACGTCGAGGGAAAACACCGCCTCATGCCGCCGTCCTGTCCCAGGTCGAGCGCATCCTCGCGCATGAAAGTTTCCGGGACCGCACCACGCTCCCCGAGATGTTGCGTTTCCTTGTCGAGAGCGGCCACGCCGGGCGGTTCGATCCGCCCTTCACGCGCGACAAACCGAAGCCGACCGGAAAGCTCATCGTCGAAGAGTTCTACCGCTATCGGTTCAGGACGTTCATGGAAGACCCGCCGGAGGACCCGGCACTCGCGGGAAAGAAACTCATCGCGCAGCTTCGTAACAGGCTCCGCGATTATTACGGCGCTCATCCCGACGCGAAAGCGCACGGGCGCGTCCGGATCGACATTCCTGAAAATCGCGGGACCGGGTACAGGCCCAGGATCACATGGGTCGATGGAACGCAGCCCCCTTTACCCGGCGATGCGGCGGCAGCGTATTCCAGCCTGGACCCCACCATCGCGCGCGCAGGGGGTACGCATGAACCTTCTTCGCGCGGCAGCAGCGATCTCGCGGCGCTTCTCAACGCGCGGCTGGCCTTTATCAACGACCCCGAATTCGGCCATGAAATGGAACGCTATTTCAATCTCGCAATGTCGCACGGCATCTATTGCCACAACATGAGAACGACGTTCAAGTTTTCGAAGATTCTCCCGAGGCTATTTCCAAACCCCGAACAGGTTGAGGCTCTGGCAGAGAATTTTATCGACCTCTGGATCGATGAGACCGTTGAGAAGATTTGCGCGCCCGACAAGCTTCGTTTCGCCGCGCTTCTTCATCTGGGCTCGATGAAACACCATTTCAACCTTCCTAATACTGATTTCGTCTGGTATATCGAACTCCCATCTGATTTCGAGGGCAAAATCAGCGATATCTTCAGGATCGTCGCGGTCCACCTGGATAACTCAACGATCATTTCTAATCATGAGATGGACCAAAAGAAGCTCCACATCATTCGCGATGATCGTATGGGCTTTGTCTTCGAAATCGACATCACAAACATTGCCGCGCGCCGCCGACTGCGGAATCTCAGTTACAGCTTTCACACGCTGAAGGCAAAAAGTCATAAGTGCTTGACCTATGGCCCCCGATTTCCCACACGAAACCTAAGAATCAAGGTCCTCTCCGACAGCACCTCGCGCATTAATAGCTGGATCTCGGAAGCGCGTCTCATTTGTGCGGAACCGCCAGAATCGTCGGGATCTTCCGGGTCTCTGGAAATATCCGCGACCGGCTGGGTTCTCCCGGAGGGCGGCGTTACATTCTCGTTTGACTGTCGCTTGCCCGACCGCCCCGACAGGCCATGATCACCTGTCCCTCACCCTGAAAAATCCTGGGCTACGCAAAGCCGTGCGCTCCATGCGGGGCTTGCAGAGAATATCCCTCGCGCCGCATTCACACGGCCTCAACCTGCGCGAGACTGTGGAAGTGGAAGGCAGTTTCGCCTGTTCGTTTCCATGCGCCAGAACCGCACAAGCCGGACGCTCATTCTGTATCGCGCAGTACGTCCGTGTGCCAGGCCACGCTTGCCTTCCGGTTTTCCGGGCCGCATAGTCGCAACCACGAACGATGCAAATTCTGGCGCATCCGGCGCGCCTGTCCAGAGGTGGGTTCTCGCAATTTTGTTGCGTTCCGGGTCCCTGCCCATAACGCAGACAAAATTACTGCGATCCCGCTGCGCGCTCTGGACATTCACGCCCGGTGGGATGCGCTTTGGACTTTGCATCGGTTGCGATCCACGCAGCCCATCACCAGAAGGAGAAAAACCATGTCCGACACAAAGAAACCCGCAGCGAAAGCCAACGCATATCCAATCACGGTCGCGCTCTGGCGTAACGAAACCAAGAACGGGACGTTCTACAAAATCAAGGCTGAGGAAACGTACCGCGACGCCAACGGCGAGTTCAAGACCACGGACAATATCGACGCGAGCCAGGCGCTGCTGGCTGCCAAGCTCTTTAATGAGATCGATACGGAGTGGAGAAAACTCCGCGCCGCCGACGCTAAGGCTCGACGCGAGAACGAAGCAGCTTAACCGCAGATCGGGGCAGGGCGCTCATCACGCTCTGCCCCTTTTGCATGTTCACGTCGTAATCGCCCGGCATCATGCGCTGCCGGATTCGATTATTTCCCGTTCGCGCAATTTCGTTTTCTTCCTGCTGCCCGCGCTGCGATTCGGATGCGGAACGATGTATGCGGTCCTCGCATTTATCGTTGCGGCGAATCAAAATTGGGATTTCAGTCGCCGGATGGT
>JASHOC010000109.1 GCA_030041305.1 Acidobacteriaceae bacterium | reverse complement strand
ACTGAACCGCAACACCCTTGGTCGTCACTACATCGGCTTTCTTCCTCTCCTGCACGTGGCCCTGCTCCTTGCCCCGCGACCTCCCGCTGAAAACAAACGAGCCGCTGCAATATCTCAGCGGCCCGCTCACCTCATTCCTGAACCAAGAAAGTTACATCATTCCGCCAACTGCGGAAGTTCGGCTAGGTTGGTTTCTTGTTTTCAGCCGGTTATGGGAGCGCTTCCGGCGCAGTTTACGGATTTCAGGAAACTCAGATCGAAAAATTGGCTTTCACGCAGAATTGGGCCTGATAACACAACCTGAGAAGACGGCAACGGGAGCCAATGGTCGAGGAGTGAAGAGCGACGGATTGTGAATGATTGCCCGTGATCCAGATCACAGAGGAATGTGACGCATATTCCTCATATTCGAGTATTACCCCAACTGTTTGGGGAGAGGCACGTTCTGGCTTGGCTGATCGTCTGAGTAAGGAGGAAGAGATAAATGAAGCGCCTGAAACCCACGGATGTGGTGATTGTCGGAAGCGGCTTCGCCGGCCTTGTGATGGCGAAAGAGATAGCAAGCAGAACCGCGCTCAATGTGGCTGTCCTGGAACGCGGCCCGGCGCGGTCGCTGGAGAAATATGTCGAGGAGATGGACGAGATTGACATTCTGCGCGTGGGATTGGGGCAGAATCCGGCGGAGCAAACCATCACGCTGCGCAACACCAACAAACAGACGGCTGTTCCGCTGCGCCTGTTGGCTTTGTTTCACCCCGGAACCGGGACCGGGGGCGCTTCAGAAGCCTGGGCCGGCTTTGGCGAACGCTTTCTCCCCGAGCAGATGGTGTTGGCGACCCATCTTCGCGAAAAGTTTGGCGCTAAACGGATACCACCGGATTGGACCATCCGCGACTGGGGCATCACCTACGACGAATTTGAGGACTACTACTGGCGTGCAGAAGAGATGATGGGGGTAAGCGGCAAGGCAGGCAATTTGAACGGCAAGCTGATCCCCGGCGGCAATATCTTCGAGGGGCCGCGCAAGCACGAGTTTCCCAATCCTCCTCTCACGCCGACTTATACGATGGGCTTCTGGTACAAGGCCGCGCTCGCCTTGGGTTATCATCCATATCCTATGCCCACCGCCATCGCCAGCCAGAATTACACCAATCCCTACGGCGTTTCGAGGCCGGGATGTTTCTATAGCGGGTTCTGTATCAATCATGGCTGCAAGACGGGCGCAAAAGCGATGCCCACGTCGGTGCTAATGCCGGCGTTAGAGAACGAAAAGAACTTTGTTCTACGGAATAACTCCTGGGTGCGCAAGATCGTGCATCGTGACGGACATGCCGAAGGCGTGGTCTACATGGATGAAAACGGCGAAGAAACCATGCAGCCGGCCGACCTAGTGGTTGTGGCGGCATTCACGCCCGACAGCGTGCGCCTGCTGTACTTATCGGGTATCGGCGATCCCTATGATCCGAATACGGGAGATGGGACTCTGGGCATGAACCTGACCCATCAGGTGAACGGAGGAGGAGGGGGAATGCTGGTTTTCGACGAGCCCCTGAACCTTTTCATGACCACGTCTTCGCTGTCCTACGGGGTCTCCGATTTCGATGGAGATCTCCCAGAGGATGTTCCGGAAGGGGTCTTGCGCGGCGGCCAATTTACGGGCGGGGCAGTCCAGGATTACTTGCCGGTCATGTCGTTTGGGCGGATTCCACCGGGAGCGGCTCCGCGGAACTGGGGCTCGGAGTGGAAAAAGGCTGCGATCAGCTATTGGGACAGAATTGGGCCAGGCGTAGGCATGAGCATGGACACCTATCCTTACCGGCAAAATTATATGGACCTGGATCCAACCTACACCGATAAGTGGGGCGACCCCCTGTTGCGATTCACGATGGAATATACCGACTACGAACAGCGCCAGTTTGCTTATGCCGCGCGCATGAGCGCCCAGTTCACGCAGAAAATCGCCGAAGTTTCCAAAGCCAAGCTCATCTCCACCGGGCCGGGCGGGAATGGCGGCGGATTCCGGCATTACGATGGGGTTCGCTACAAGACAACGCACATACAGGGAGGCGCCATCATGGGCGCGTCTCCTGACCAGAGCGCGCTCAACACCTGGCTGCAGCATTGGAAGACGCCGAATCTTTTCGTTGTGGGTTCGAATGCTCTGCCGCAAAATGCGGCCGGACACCCGACCACGACCATTGTGGCGCTGGCCTACAGGGCGGCCGACGGCGTTATCGATCACTACCTGAAGAGGCCCGGGTTGATCGGCTGATGGCGCCTCGATGGCGTGGAGAGGCATGGATATGAGCGAATCGCCGGCTGGCGCAGCCGAGTGGAGGAAATGATGAAGCGACGTGAATTTATCCTTTTTCCCGCGAAAGCCCTGGGCGGAGCAGTGCTTTACTCATTGGTGGGAGAGCTGATCTCCGCGGACGCCGAGGATAGGGTCAAAGTGCCGTTGCGCTTCTTTACCGAGGAAGAGGCGAAAATTATTCAGGCGGCTGCTGCGCGTATTATCCCGACCGATGAGTGCGGACCGGGGGCGACGGAAGCCGGGGTGGTGGTCTACATTGACAGGCAACTTGCCAGCGGCTACGGGACAGATAAATACCGTTACACGAAAGGGCCCTGGGTGGAAGCCGACGAGACGATTTTTGGCTATCAGGGCAGAAGTACACCCCAAGACACCTACCGCGCCGGAATCGGCCTGCTGGGCAAGGACTTCACCGCACTCTCACCGGAGGAGCAGGATCGGCGTCTGGAAAAGCTTGAGCGGACGCGCTTTTTCCAGATGCTTCGCGACCATTGCGTCGAAGGATTGATGTGCGATCCCATGCACAAAGGCAACAAAAACATGGTCGGTTGGAAGCTCATTGGATATCCGGGCCCGCAGCTTAGTTACATCGCCGAGATGGAGGCGTATCCCGGCAAGGCTTATCGCGTTGCCCCGCAAAGCCTTTCGCAGATTCTCGGCCACCCCGTGAAGCCCGTGGAGGACGAAACAAAACCCATCCTTTAGAACCGCTTGATTCGCCATCCGCGTTGCCCCCGAAGAGCATGCGCCTCGCATGGGAAGACCAACGGGGACATTCAACGTGGGGCCGCGAGATCAGTCTGCACTAGGGGCGCTGCGCTGGCTGCAGCGGCGAAGAAGAGCATACGGCGAGAGGTTTTGACCGCATCCATTGACGACGGCTGGCGGATTCGTAAGAGCCAGCGATTGGCAGAAAAGCCCACCGTACGGTGAGCCTTTCGGTGATCGGGAACCGTGGGGGCAAGTTCTGCGTAAGAAGCGCTATGCAGTGCGCAGGTACATTAAGCTGGTGCATGGCGCCGTTTGCGATGGCGTCCGCGATGCGGGCGCCTGCGGCGCGGGCCGTCCGGAATGCTCGGGACGCCAGCCCCAACCCGGCGGCAAGCCCGGACCACGTGGCGGGCGCGCCGTTTGCCGCGGCGCCGCACGGAGCGACCAAAATGCGCGGGGAAGGGGCAACTGGATCTGTTGAGATCGACTGGGGCCAGATCGTCGGGCGCTGCATGGACGGAGATTCAAGCGCGTGGACGGAGATGGTCCACGCGCACCATAAACGGGTATATGCGCTGTGTTACCGCTTCACCGGCAACGCGGCTGACGCGGAAGACCTGACGCAGGACGTTTTTCTGAAAATTTACTCGAATTTGGCCAGCTTTGACTCCGGCCGGGGCAGCTTGCAGGTTTGGATTACGACCATGACCCGCAATCTGCTGGTCGACAACTTCCGGCGCACCCGGAACCTGCGTGCGACCGCCTCACTGGACGAGGGGTGGGACGCACTGGAGGAACTGAAACCGCTCGACCGGCTCACCGCTTCCGTCCCGTCGCCGCAGGAAATGGCAGCGCGCAAGGAACTCGAAAAGATGGTGCAGAACGCCCTGGCGCAGGTTTCGCCGGAGCTGCGCGAGGCGGTGATTTTACGGGATTTGCAGGATTTGGATTACAAGGAGATAGCGCAGGTTCTCGCTATTCCCGAAGGGACCGTGAAGTCCCGGATCAGCAGGGGACGCGCGGAACTCGCGAGGCTGCTGGAACGTAATAAACGGGAGATGATGTAGCCATGACAGAGCGCACATACATTCCGGCTTCTCCGGCCTGTGGTTTGTGGGAGACGCAGTTGGCCGACGCGCTGGAGGGGCTGCTTAGCGTCCAGGATGAGGCCGCCTTCATCGCGCACATGGACGGTTGCCCGGCCTGCACGTCGTTGTTTGAGGAGGCGCGGCGGGGCCGCGAGTGGCTTCAGTTTCTGTCGCCCGAACTGGAAATGCCGGACGGGCTGTTAGATCGGATTCTGACCACAACGGGGCCGGGCCATCGGGCGGTTCAGGAAGCGATGCCGTCCGCTGGTGCGGCGGTAATTCCGCCGGGCCTGGTGATCCCCGCCTGGCAGCGGCCGGGCTTCATGAGCCAGGTGCGGCGCTGGGCGGAGCCGCGCCTGATGATGACGGCCGCGATGGCGTTCTTCTCCATCGCGCTCACGCTGAATCTTGCCGGCGTCCGCTTGACCGATGTGAAGCTGGCGAACCTGAGGCCCGTGGCGGTGCGGGCGTTTATGGAGCGGCGGCTGACCATGGCTTCAGTCCCGATTATCCGCTATTACGACCATCTGCGCTTTGTGTACGAAGTGCAATCCACGATGCGTCAGTTGCGCGGACAAACCGGCGACAACCAAAACAATCAGCAGGAGAAACAAGCGCCGGCCGCCGGAGCGGGTGAGTCGAAGCAGATGCAGAAAGGCGGCGGGTCGCGGGTTGACCCTCCGCAACAGTCGGGCAAGCCCGCGGCCAGGCCCCCGCAGAACGATTCCGGCGATTATGTAGAGGCCTCCCTGACGATCGGTGGGCGGGAGAACGCGGTTCGGCGGCTCCAGAAAAGCGCCATGGAAGAGGAAGAGAGGAGCGGAGTATGGACTGCGTAAACCATAGCGGTGTGACCGCGGCGGCGTACTGCCAGAACTGCGGCAAAGCCTTGTGTGGCGCTTGCGTGCGCAATGCCCCCGGCGGGCAGGTTTTGTGCGAAAGCTGCTGGACGGCTTGGCAGAGTGTTCCCAATCCGTTTATCGCGCCGCCTCCTAGCGGTCCCAATCCGGGATTAGCGGCGGTGCTGGGCCTGATCCCAGGCGTGGGTGCCATGTACAACGGCCAGTTTTTCAAAGGGCTCATTCACGTCGTGATTTTCGTGGTGATTATCAGCATCACGACACACTACGGGCTGTTCGGGTTGCTGATTCCGGCATGGATTCTTTACCAGTCGTTCGAAGCGTTCCATACGGCCAAGGCGATTCGTGAGGGCCAGCCGCTCCCCGATCCCCTGGGGCTGAATGAAGTGGGCAACTGGCTCAACCTGGGTGGACGGCCGCATCCGGGGGCGGGACCGGCGGGCCCCAGTCAACCAGCCGGAGGCTTCACGCCGCCCGCTGTTGGAGGGTACCAGGCACCGGGATCGAACCCCTATCAGGCCGGGTATCAGCCGCCGCCGTATGCGGGATCCTATCAAGGTCCGTATGGGGGCCCGTATGGGGGTCCTTATGGAGGCGCCCCGCCCGCAGCGGGATTCACGCAGGCGGGCGTTCCTCCGGTAGCGCCACCGCATGTCGATTGGCGGCGCAAGGAGCCCATCGGGGCCATCGTGTTGATTGGCTTGGGCGTGCTGTTCCTGCTGGGGCAGTGGGATCTTTTGTCGGGCCGGGTGTTTGAGTTCACCTGGCCGGTGCTGCTGATTGGACTGGGCGCCTGGCTGGTGGTGCGCCGGCTACAAGAAACGCCGGTGGCCCCGCCGGTGAATTCACGGCCGAACACGCCGGGTGAATCGCATGAAAATGCGCAAGGAGGTTCAAATTGAACCACTATTTTCTCATTCGTCGTTTGACCTGGCCGGCCGTTTTATTGCTCCTGGGCATTGTGGCGCTGCTTGACGAGACACATGTGGCGGGTTGGGGGATTTTTATCCCGTTGCTGCTGATCTTGCTCGGGGTGCTGAAACTGGCCGAGCGCGTGGCGCTGACCGGGGAGGAAACTTCAACGGGAGGCTCCTATCCTGGCGGAACGTACTCAGGTGGACCTTATTCCGGCGCTCCCTATTCAGGTACGAGCGGCCACGGCGGACCGCAGACCTATGCGGGCCAATCCTCCACGTCGATTGTTCCGGCTCCTCCGCATGATTTAAGCAAAGGGCCTGATGGAGGCTCATTATGAGCGGCGCACCTCCCAACATCCCTCCAGGCGGCGTTCCGCCTTACGATCCGGAGACCCAGTGGCGCATTTACCGCGAACAACAACGGGCTGCGTGGCGCTCGCAGCGCGACGCCTGGCGCGCGCAGCGCCATGCGTGGAAGACGAACTATGGGGGAGCTTACGGCCCGCGGGTTCCCTCGGTTGTGGGTCCCATCATCCTGGTGGCGATCGGAGTTGTAGGCCTGCTGCTTTACAGCGGCCGCATCTCCGGCCCGCAATTCTGGACCTGGTATGGGCGCTGGTGGCCGCTGTTGCTGATCGGGGCCGGCCTGGCGCTGTTGGGCGAGTGGGTTCTGGACCTGAGACGGAGCGCGCCGGTGCGCCGGGGCGGCAGCTATGTAGGGCTGCTGATTTTAGTTGCCATCGTGGGCATTTTCGCCGCTGGATGGAGCCATATGCGTCCATGGATCGGGCCGTGGAACGGAAATAATAACAACGACTTCTTTAACTTTTTCGGTCTCCCCGAGCACGAGAGCGATCAGCAAGCGATGAGCCAGCCGATCCCGGCCAACGCCACGGTCGATATTGAGGATCCGCGCGGCGACATCAGCATCACGGCCGGGGACACGCCCGATGTTCAGGTGCGGGCCCACGAAATTGCCTTTGCCGATTCAGATGCGGGCGCGAGCAAGATTTTTGCCGCCGAAGCCGCACACCTCACGGTGAATGGCGCCGCCGCAATGGTGCAATCCAATGGCAACGACCATGGGCGCGTGAACCTGACCGTGGTGGTTCCTAAAATGGCGCGGGTCACGGTCGATTCGGAGCGCGGCGATGTGACCGCGGCGGGAATGGGCGCGGGGATCACAATTAACGCCGCCCGCGGAGACACGCATCTGAACGGCGTCACCGGCCCGATCATGGCGCATTTTTCGAATGGCCGGCACGACTTCTCGGCCCATCAGGTGACCGGCGATTTGACCGCTGACGGCAATTGCAACGACCTCACTCTTTCCGATTTCAAAGGCCGGATCACCGTGAACGGCGATATCTTCGGCGATGTGCACATGGAGAACGTCTCCGGACCCGTCAGGCTGCACACCTCGGTCACGGACCTCGAAATGGCCTCCTTGCCCGGAGATCTGACCCTCGACTCCGACGACCTGCGCATAACCGAAGCGCAAGGCGCCGTTCACGTGACGACTCATGCCAAGGATGTGGATCTGAGCGAGATTTACGGCGACACCTCTGTGGAAGACCGGGACGGGACCGTTTCCATTGAGCCGGCCGGGGCCTATGGGATCGATGTGCGCAATGGCAAAGGCGATGTCGAGATTACGCTGCCTCCCAACGCGGCGGGAACCATCGATGGCCACACGCACAACGGAGACATTGTGACCGATTACGGCCTGAACGTGAGCGGCGACGAAGATAAGACGGTGAGCGGAAAAATTGGCGCCGGCGGTCCCAAGATTCTCCTGAGCGCAGACGAAGGCGACGTGCGGATCAAGAAGGGCCCCGCGCTTCCGGCCACTCCGCCAACGCCTTCCGCCGAAGCTACGAATCCTACCCCTTCTTCGACGAACGCGCGCCATCTACGGCCGCCGAAGACCGCGCCCCAGCAGCCCGTGACGCAGTGAGGGCGAAGCGGGTAAGCTCCGGGGTTGGAATGAGCTTTCCGATTATGCCGAGATCGACGTAGCGGTGGGCCTCGTCGAGGTCGCGAGATTTTTTGCCATGTCGAGCATCGGCTCAACGCCGGGCCGGGTGGAAATGCCGTAGTTGTCTTATTCGTCTCGGAAAGCGTGGGCCCAGGCGGATCTACTCCATCAACAGAAGGACTCCAGGAAGGCCACCGGCCCGGGAGGCGCGGAGTGTATGGTTACTGTTGGAGGTAGATTCCTTGACCGTCGCCCATTCGCGCATTCCCCGTGCACCGCGCCGCCGCGCGCTCCGAACCTTACCTCCGCGGCGCAAAGGCCATAGGCTTCTCCGGCTTGTCGTGGCCGCAGCAGCGGCGATCGCGCTTCTCATCCTGTGGGCTGCCCTGGCGCTCAAGTTCGCTCCTAGCTCCGATACTTCGCCCGACCATTTTGACGCCATCATCGTTCTAGGGGCTCCCGCCAACGCCGATGGCAACCCTAGCCCGGAGCAACTGTCACGCGTGACGGAAGGGGTGCGGGAATACGAGCGGGGCGTGGCGCCGCGCCTCATCGTCACCGGAGGCGCCGACCACAACCGCTTCGTGGAAGGGCAGGTGATGGCCAAAGTGGCCGAAGCGCAGGGTATTCCCGGCTCGGCAATCTATGTGGAAGGGCAGGCCAAGGACACGATACAGAATGTGTGTTACTCGGCCCGGATTATGAAGGCCCACGGATGGCGCTCAGCAGAAGTTGTTTCGAGCGCCGGGCATCTGCCCCGCACCGCAATCATGCTTAGCCAGCTGCCGTTGGAGTGGCGAACGCACGCCGCGCCGGCCCTGGAACCGATCTCGCCAGCGCATCTCGATTTCCTGGTGGCGATCGAAGCCCTGAAGACCGCCCGCTACCTGGCATGGGCGCGCTGGACGGAGCCCTGCACGCCGTAGGGTGTATCGACATATACGAGCCGGCAGCGACGGGAGCCATTTTTTCTCAGATCAAGGAGAGAGGAGCGACGCATACCGGGCGTCTGCTAACGACGAACGACACAGAGATGAGGAAAAATGACCCCGTCCCTCTGGGTTGCGGCGCAAAATGGGCCATACTTCGTTATCGGCCTCGAGCTTGGAGCCGCCAAAGCCTTCGGCCTCCGCCTCGTCTGGCCCAATTTTCGCTCGCAACGCCGCCCACCCGTATATGTCGATACACCCTTAGGGGAAAATCGCTGGCCCGAGGCTGCATTGTCCCCTGCCGCGGCGGTCTTGTAAGCTGGTTGGTGATGCGTCTCCCAGTAAGGTTGATGTTACTTTGTGCCGCCGCCGCGGCGGTGGCTTTGCCGGCGGGATTGTATGCCCAGGATCAGAACGCCGGTGCGCCGAACGCCCTTCAGGCCCCTGCCAACGGCGCCTATGTCCCCGCGAATCCGCTGGCAGGCGTGCGGTACGATAACCGCTTTGACCTTTCGCTGGGGATGGCCTACGACCACATGAAGGCGGGACCGACGCTGTTGCAAGGCTCGAACCTGGGCGGGCTTAACCTTGCCGGTTCCATGTGGCTCAGCAAGCACTGGGGTCTGGAGGGCTCCGGCCGCGCATATGTCGGCACCAGCGGCGCGGGCACGAACTCCGCCGGTCCTGGCGGAGGACCGCTCAAGGGTCCGATGGTGAAGCAGTATCTCTTTGTTGGCGGTCCGGAGTGGTTGGGGCCGCACAACCAGCACGGCGCCCTCTTAGCGCACCTGCTGGTCGGCGGCGTGTACGGCGATTTCCAGAAAGACCTGCTGGGCGAGCCACCGGCGATTTTCGACTTCTACCACGACCAGGTGGCTCCGGCCGCGATTATCGGCGGAGATTTCGATCTGAACCGCTCAGCGCGTTGGGTCTTCCGCATCACACCGGATGCCGTGATGACCCACTACAACTTCTACAATCCCCTGGTTAGCCCTCCCCAAAGCTTTTCGAGGTTCGACGTTAACTTCGCCATCTCAGTGGGCGTGGAATACAAATTCAAGAAAAAGCGTTAAGGCCGCAGTTGCGCACGCTCTAGCCAGGCGCAAGCAATCCCGAAGGCGCATGATCGATGCCAAGGGTGGGCTGCCAAGTTCACCCGGGTGTGGTATTCTCCCACCGTTCGGCGACGGATGGGATGAAGGCGTCTGTCAATTCGTTTGTCCGGAAGGCGTCATGCTTCTGGGAGACGCGGGACAGAGGCTCCGAAGACGAAAAAGAGGCCAGGGCGGAATCCTATGGACATGAAGGAAGCACTGGGAGTGCTGCTTGCCGGGGGCGCCGGCGAGCGTCTGTTTCCACTCACGCGCGACCGGGCCAAGCCGGCGGTGCCTTTCGGCGGGCATTACCGGATCATCGACATCACGCTCTCGAATTGCATTAACTCCGGCCTCCGCCGCGTGTACGTTCTCACGCAATACAAGGCGCTGAGTCTGAACCGGCACATCCGCGAGGGCTGGACGGGGATCGTGGCTCAGGAATTGGGCGAGTTTTTTGAGTTGATGCCGCCCATGCAGCGCACCGGAGCGAACTGGTATATGGGCACTGCCGACGCCGTCTACCAGAACATCTATTCCATCGGCAGCGAACAGCCCGAATACGTGATCATCCTCAGCGGCGATCACATTTACAAAATGGACTATAGCCGGATGCTGGCCCACCACAAGGAAACCAATGCGGAAGCGACGCTGGCTACGCTGCCGATCGCACCTGACGAGGTTTCACGGTTCGGGGTGGTGGAGGTGGGCCGGACGGGCGAGATAATGGGTTTCCAGGAGAAGCCGGCGTCGACCAGTGTCCGCTCGCCCTTCACCCCCAATGCGGTGGACGCGTCGATGGGCATTTACATCTTCAACACCGAAACTCTCCTCAAGGCTTTGATGGCCGACGCCGACGATCCTGACTCGAAGCACGACTTTGGCCATAACATCCTGCCCGACATGCTGGGCAAGAAGAAAATGATGGCCTACAGCTTTGTGGACGAGAACAAAAAGCAGGCGCTCTATTGGCGCGACGTGGGCACACTCGACGCCTACTACGAAGCCAACATGGACCTTTGCTCGGTTTCGCCTATTTTCAACCTGTACGACAAGAGCTGGCCCATGCGCACCCGGGTGCGGCAATATCCGCCGGCCAAGTTCGTATTCGGAGAGCCGGGGCGGTCGGGTATGGCCGTCAACTCAATCATCACCGCCGGCGTGATCATTTCCGGCGGCATCGTGACGAACTCAGTGCTCTCGCAGGATGTGCGTGTGAACTCGTACTCCGAGATCGATTCGAGCATCATCTTTTCGCACGTGAACGTCGGCCGCCATTGCCGCATTCGCCGCGCGATTATCGACCGTGATGTACACATCCCGGAGGGGACGATCATCGGCTATGATCCCACGGAAGACAAGCGCCGGTATTTCGTCACGCCCTCGGGACTGACCATCGTCACGCGGGATGCGTCGTTGTTCGAGAACCCTGTCGATCCGGAGTTTCTGCAACGTTACTGAGGGAGGTTCCCCGGTAATCGCCCAGTTTGACTTTAGGTTCCCTTCAGGGGCTGAGCCCTCTTCTCGTCTTAAAGGCCTTAGCATGCGGGCTGAAGCCGGTATCCTTCAATCTGACCCACTACCGGTCACATCTTCATTCGCTTCCTGGCAGGAAAGATAGACTTGAGCTATGTTCGCCACGCTGCTGGCGGTGAAGCGGATCGACGGGATGGGGGAGCGTCACGATTGCCCCATCCGCTGGATCGACAGCTTCGCCATGCGCAACTTTACCAATGACGCCATTTTCGACGATACGCTTCCCCGAGGCGATGGGCGACTCGAAGCTGGGTTTCGCGTTCCGCTTGACCGGCTTACGGCGGCGATGGAGGACTGGTTTCGCCGCAAGGGCTACCTGAAGCCGGAAGAAAGGCTCGCAATTTTTGAGTTGGAAAAATAGCCTCAGGCCCGCGCGCGAGGGCTCCATATTCTTGCGGCTTCTCGATACCGGGCCGCCGAGCCTGCTCTATGCCATAGTGGATCGTGCGGAACTCGCTCGTGCTGTGCGAGTCGGCCGAAATCGCGATCCTGATGCCCGCCGCCCCGCGCCACCCATGCCCGGCCCTGCGGCTGCCGCCAAATGCCGCGGCGCCTAGATTTCGAAGATCACGAAAGGGTGCGTTTCCTGCCGCTTTTTGAGGATCGGCAGCGCGACATTATGGATGGGAACCCCCGTGGCTGACTTGGTCGCGAACGAGCCATGATGGGCGTGCCCGTGCAGCGCCAGAGCAGGCCTGTGCTGTTCGATCACCCGTCCCAGCCGCGAGCTGCCCAAAAATGGAAAGATCGGCTCCGGCTCGCCCACTACCGTTTCCAGAACCGGCGCGTAGTGGGTAATTGCCACTTTGCGAGGGGTGTGCAGCTGCGCCAGACCGTAATCGAGTTTGATCGCCTCACGCTCGGCAATTTCAACGAAGTTTTTAATGCCCCCTTCGCCAAACGGCAACAGTTCATAGGGCGCGAAACCGCCGCAAAACCCCTTTGTCCCGGCGAATCCCACACCGTCGTGCTCGTAGCAGGTGCCGTCCAGCACGTTAACGCCGGCGACTCGCGCCATCCCGGCCAGCGTATCCTGCTGCCCGCTCTCGTGATCGTGATTGCCGAGAACCGCCACCATCGGGATCTCCACATGCGCCAGCACCGCCAGGCAAGCCTCCATCTCTTCCACGCGGCCGTGATTGGTAAGATCACCGGCCAGCACCAACAGGTCGGCCATGTGGTTCACTGCCGCGAATTGCCGGACGTTCTCCTCCTGGTTTTCTTGCTTGAAGTGCACATCGGCGACCGCTGCCAGTTTCATGCTTCGCTCCCAGTTGCAGAATCGAATTGAATTTTCACCTCCAATAGGCGCGGGTGGCGCTCGCAATTCTCGCGGTAGAGATCGCGTTCGCCCCATTCCTTGACGTCAATCGCAAACAAGTTAGGATCAATCAGTGTTCCCCTGAAGGGCGCGCTCGATTGCGGGTGCTCTATATGGTTCTGCAGCCCCTCGAGCAGGCCGTTCCAGAGCCGCCTCGGAATAAGACCCACGCGTGCGGGGTACACATAAGCAAAGAAGACAAGGCTCCACAGCAGCAATTCCTCATGCCCGCTCATCAAGGACCAGAGCCGCTTCCAGTCCAGCCGTTCGCCTACCGCCCGAATGAGGTGCGCCACATCGGCGAGATCGAAGCGCTCCCGGCGGGTGACAAAAATTTTCGATGCGATCATCTCCTCAGCCCCAAGGACGCGGCACGGAATTCCGAAAATCTCATGCGGCTCCGATCGCTCGATCCAGCTGCGATCGACGAGCAGCGCCGCATTGCCCATGGCGGTAATGAGGTCAACGAAATAATCCCCGCAGTAAGCCTTCGCCAACCATACCGGGTCCTTGATCTCCGTCCTGAACCCGCGTTCCTCGAGCTTCTGCAGTGCTTCCATCGCCACCGCGGCCTCAAGAAAAATATCCAGATCTTTGGTGCTCCTCCAGATCCCGGTATGCTGGTGCAGCGCAAAGGCGCCGGCGACGGCGAACGGAATTCCCGCCTGCTCGAGGCAGTGCAATGCTCGCTGGTAGCACGCCAAAGCCTCCGGCTCAAACTCAGGAGGATCCGAGGTGCTCACCGGAAGCGGTATTTCCTCCTTTGGCATACCTTAGCTATGACGCAGGCAAGCTGCCTCCGAGCCGCCCAGGCCATTCCGAGTCGTCGACACGGATTGGTCCATGCGGGATCCCCAAACGCAGTTCGTGATGCACGTGGACGAGGTGAAGGCCGCGCTGCATGGGATTCCAGTTGCCTAAGTCGCGCAGACGCCGGAACTGGCGGCGCCGGGCGCGCGGGCGGGTCCGCTCCATGTTCGGGGGCGTGCGGGAAGCTCATCAGACAAACCGGCAAGCCCCGGCTCGCTATCAGGGCACGCTCCCGCTCGTTCGTGATCGATCAGCTGAGCGAAAATGGGGGAATCGTTAGTGACATGACCCGGCCGAACTGCAGTGGGTTTGGGGCTCTCCCGCGCCTCATGCCCAAAGGTTTATACTTTCGGAGATCGCAAGGAATCAGGGAAAGGAGAGTCCGCTCAGGTTCACTGACCTGACTGGGAAGAACCCGCATTTCGCGATTTGTGACAGCAGAGATCTGCAGGGGGATAGGCAATTGCGACAGCTGGAATTCGCGTGGGGTATGCGATTGTGACAGCTCAAATTAGGAGTGACAGCAGAAATCAGCAGCGGACGAATGGAGCACGAACATGGCCAAGAGCGTCAATAAAGTCATTTTGCTGGGTAATGTGGGGAAGGACCCCGAAATCCGCTCCACTCCTGGTGGTACGATGGTGGCCAATTTCACTCTCGCCACCAGCGACCGACAGAAAGATGCGCAAGGCAACTGGCAGGACCACACCGAATGGCACAACCTGGTGGCGTTCAGCCGCACTGCCGAAATCATCCGGGATTACGTAAAAAAGGGCTCGAAATTATATGTCGAAGGGAGAATCCAGACGCGCAGCTGGGACGATAAAGAATCGGGACAGAAGCGCTACCGCACCGAGATTATCGTGGCCGACCTGTCCTTGCTCTCCGCGCGCGAAGAAGGTGCAGGCGGATACACCCGGACGGCAGCCCCGGCAAGCTCCTCGTCGAACTTCGATCAGCGTCCTCCGGCAGGACAGGACGATCTGGCGCAAACCACGGGAATCTCCGACGACGATATTCCGTTTTGAGCGCATAGTAAGCTGCTCAGTTTCTTGCAGGTGAGAGTCCTGCCACAGGAATCGGTTCGTTGCCTGTGTAGCTATGGCATACGCGTGGAAGGTGACCGAAACGCGGGAGCAATGCCGGATAAACGTGGCCCCTGACCTAGCCCGTGGGTACGCGCAAGCACGCAGCCCGTAACGCAAGTGAACCTCTG
>JASHOC010000108.1 GCA_030041305.1 Acidobacteriaceae bacterium | reverse complement strand
GGGAGGACCCATCGCGCAGCTCCGGCGGCAGCATCGCCGCCTGCGCATCGAACACTTTCCCGCCTACGCGCCGGAACTTAACCCTGACGAAGGAGTCTGGGCGCAGGCCAAGGGGGAACTAGCCAACAGCTGCCCCCGCGACGTGGATGAACTGATGGAAGACATCCTCCGCTGCATAGACCATATTCGCTCTTCGCAGGAGAAACTGCGTGGCTGCATCTTGCAGTCCGAACTTCCTTCTTTTTTGCGCTAGCCTATTGCATTATTTATGCAGCACTCAATAATGCATCGACTCATGCGGCGGATAGCTCGAGTGGCGGGCGGTTTCCTACCGGCGGGCTTCAGGAAGAAAAAGCGGCTTCTTCCGCCTTTGCAAGAGGAGTGGTCCTAGCCTGAAGCGGCTTGGCGCCCGCCACAATGACCGAAACTCCCAGATTCTTAATTGCTTGCAGGTCTGTCGCGGCGGTGCCGAGATCGGTAATAAGCGTCGTCAGCTCGGCGACAGGCCCCACGTAGGCAAAACCCTGCTTGCCGAACTTGCTGTGATCGGCTAAGGCAATGCATGCTTTTGCGGACTTGATGATGGCCTTTTTGATGGCCGCCTCGGCGTGACTTGCCGTCGACATGCCGTAACTCGGATCAATGCCGCTGACCCCCAGAAAAGCCTTGTCGACGCGGGTCTCGCTTAGCGACCGCAGCGCCCAAGCCCCAGATAAATAGAACAAATCCCGTTGCAGTTCGCCGCCGGTGCAGATCACGTTGACCCCCGGATAGCGCTGCAATTGGCAAACAATGAGCGGGGAGTTGGTGACCACAGTGAGGCGGTTGTAATGCTGTAGGAAAGGGGCAACCTCGGACACAGTGGTGCTCCCTTCCAGAAAAACGGTGTCACCGTCGAGGATCATCTTCGCGGCCTCGGCTGCAATCGCCTGCTTTTCATCGCGATTCGCACGTCCTTGCGTATCGTAAGACGGCTGGAAATTCGTCGTCGAAGACTTTGAGACCGCACCGCCGTGAGACCGAACGAGCAGTCCCTGACGCTCGAGATCCGCAAGATCCCGCCTGATCGTGGCGGCAGTCACACCGAGAGCTTCTTTGAGCTCAGAAGCGCTTACGGTGCGATGGCGAGAAAGCAGTTCGGCGATCCGGAACCGCCGTTCGTCCGCTAACACGGATGGAGCCCTCCCCTGATAGACATTCGTTGACACCTGACCGATGAGCGGGTTACGGCCTGAAGCCCCTGAGGTTTTTTGGCGAATCTTACCTTATCGAGTGAATGTGTTTCCATTTTCCCAGGCCATGATCGCAAACGTGTCTCTAAGGCTCGAAGGCCTCAAATCGGCTTCTGTGCGGCGGTGCGCGCTCCCGACGCCGTGTAGTCCCGACTCCATCTTGATCGTAATTGAGAACCTCTTTTGGAGTGCGATTTCGAGCCAGCCAAATGGACGGCCCGTGTCGCGCATCTTGATCTCATGCCGCCGTTGCTCTTCTTCGGCATAATTTAGCAGTTCCGGGGCGGTGCGCCCGTGATTCTCCGCATGGCGAAATAGAGGAGCAGACCAGCAGCCATCCACGCACTGCCGAGCAGCTTGGCGTGCGGATTGAGATTGAGCCAGATAAACGTGCAGACCACAATGCCGCACAGTGGGGACAATGCCGCAAACGCAACCTTTTCTCGAGAGCGGAACTTGTAATGAACGAGGGCAGCCATATTCACACCGATGAACGCAATAAAGGCGCCGAAGTTGAGTAATTCCGCGCCCTGGGCAAATGTCAGTAAGAACGTACCTAAAAGGGTGACGGCTCCCAGCAACAATACATTGTTGCGGGGAATTCTGGTCTTCGCGCTCACCGTGCCAAAAAACCGCCGGGGGAGAGCCTCTGCCCGTCCCATTCCATAGAGAAGGCGCGCCGCGCCGAATTGCGCCGTGATGCCGGACCCCATGTTTGCGATGATCAATGTCGCATTCAGCAACTGGAAAAGGAACTTGCCGCCCACGCGCAGCGCAACCTGCACAAAGGCGGTATCGACCATTGACTCTGGAAAGGGGCTTCGCGCTGGCAGAGCAAGCTGCGCCAGATACACTTCGAGGGCCGACAGGACCCCGATCGCCAAGCAGGTCAAAACCGTACCCAGCAAAATATTGCGGCGAGGGTTCTCGACTTCCTCCGACATTGTCGAGATTCCATCGAAGCCGATATAGGTGAGCACAGCGAGCGAGGTTCCGTGGAATAGCCGCCCCGGATTGAAGGTGGCAGGATCGTAGAAAGGCGCCAGCCACTGGCCTCCTACGGGCCTAGCGACCATGGCGATATACCGTATCGCATCCGCCACAAAAATGACTACAACAATGCTCATGCCGAGAGCCAGCAGAGCATTAACGCGACTCGATGTTTGCACCCCGCGCAGGTTGAGTCCCGTGAAGACAAGAGTCAAAGCCACAGCCCAAGCGGCATAGGGTATCTGGGGCACGATATTCTGGGCCGCCACGCTGCACCAGACAGCGCAGATGATCGGATTCAGCATGTAGTCCATGAGCATGGACCAACCGATCACGTATCCTGCGAGCGGGTGAATCTCTTTCCCAACGTAGGTGAAGGCCGATCCGGCGCTGGGATAGACGCGGGCCATCCGGCCGTAACTGACGGCCGTGAACAACATGGCCACCATCGCGATCAGGATTGTCGTGACAACATGTCCGCGTGCGGCATTACTGACCACCCCGTAAATGCTCATCGGCGCCGTGGGCTGAATAATGATGACGCCGTAGAGAATCAGGTGGTGGAGCTTCAGCGTGCGTCGAAGCCCGGGAACAGACCGATCGCGCGCTGCGATAACGTCCATAGGTGGAAGATACTCTCTTTGGCTCCCGACTGGAGGAAAGCTTAACAGATTCGCAAGCCGCCAGTCTCCCTCTCGGGGAAAATTTATAACTTTTCAATCATTATCTTACAAATTCACTCATAATTGATTGACAAGCCGTGTATCCTCCGCTAATCTTATGCGCGGGACATGAGAGGTATGGTGTTTTGAGCGATTCTGGTAAGCGCATACGGCTCAATCGGATTCTCAATGAGACGGGACGCGGTACTCTGGTTGTGGCCTTCGATCACGCCTTGGTCTTGGGGCCGATTCCTGGAACCGAGGACGCCAGTGGCCAAATCTCCCGCTTTGCGGAAGCCCGCGTCGACGCGATTCTCTTGAATCTCGGCCTGATTCAGCGTTGTGCCGCCTGTTTTTCCCGCTCCCGAACCCCTGGAATTATCGCCAGGATCGACTGGACTACGGTCTGGAATTCCCAGAGTCAAGGGGAAAATGGCGCGCTGCGCAGCTGCATGCTCGGGAGCGCAGAAGATGCTTTGTGGCATGGCGCCGACGCCGTTCTCAGCTATCTCGTCGTGGGAACGGGCGACGCCGATTTCGAGACGGAGGAGATTCGCCGGAATGCCAAGCTTGCACGCGAATGTGAGCGCCTGGGCATTCCTCTGGTCGTTGAGACGCTCGCCCGCGGCAAGGACGTGAGAAATCCAGCGGATCCGAAGTGGATCAAGCTGCACACGCGCATCGCGACGGAATTGGGGGCCGATGTCATCAAAACCGATTACGCTGGAAGCGCAGCGGCCATGCGCGAGGTCGTGGAAGCTTGCCCCATTCCCATCCTCGTTCTTGGCGGAAGTCGGAACGATGGGGCGATGGATGTCGTGCGCGGCGCCAAGCAGGCCGAAGCCGCGGGCGTCTTCTTCGGCCGCAATGTCTTCCAGTCCGATGACATGGCGGAGTTTCTGCGACAGGCGCGCCGCATTCTCAATGGAGAAGAGTTATGAGCCTTTCGCCCGTGGAGCTGGTAAACGATGTTCTGGACGGGCGCTCGGGCTTTCGGCTGCATGCCGCGTGGGGATACCTCGCGGCCGTCCTGGGTGGAGGCCACATCTGCCAACTGGTGTCGCGGGCTCATTTGGACCTGAATCCGCTCTGGCGCCCTCCATGGCATACGATCGACCCTGAGCGTTATTCGCCAATAAGCGGAGAGGAAAGGTTTGGGGCGCTGCCCGACGGACGCCTGCTTGCCGGAATTGCCGGGCACAGCCTGAGTTTCGATCATTTCGGGCCTCCCTCGCAGGAAGAAATCGCTGCAGGCCTTAGCACCCACGGAGAAGCATCTGCGGCAACGTGGCAGGTTTTTTGCGAATTTCGAGAAGATCGACCCGGTGTCGAATACGGCGCCCACCTGCCGGTAGCGCAAATTGAATTCAGGCGAACCTTACGCGTTGATCCAGTACATGCGGTGGTGTATTGCCAAGAGAAAGCGCGGAATCTAACTCACGCTGATCGTCCGATCTCCTGGACCGAACACGTCACGGTCGGTCCTCCGTTTCTCGAATGCGAAGCAACTGTAGTTGATATGCCGTCCACTCGAGGCAAGGTAAATCCGGCTTCCTACAGCAACCGTATGATGATTATTCCTGATGCCGAGTTCCATTGGCCGCATGCTCCATTCGACGGCGGTGGTTTCCATGATTTGCGAACTACTCCCGATGGGTGCTATTTGCGCTATACCGCACAGCTCCTCGATCCCGGACGCACGGTAGCGTATACAGCGATCGCCAACCCACGCGCGGGCCTGCTGCTAATCTATTTGTTCCGACGTGCGGATTTTCCATGGGTGGGCAATTGGGAAGAGCGATTTTACTCGAAGACCGCTCCTTGGGACGGTAACACGTTTTGCCGCGGCATAGAATTCAGTTCAACCCCATTTGCGGTTCCCAAGCGTCAGACGATTTCTAACGGGCCGTTATTCCATGAATCAACTTACCGCTGGCTTCCCGCCCTCTCCGAAACTTTAGTGAATTACATGACATTGCTGGTCGACATCCCTTCGGATTTCGTGGGAGTCGACGAGATCTCGGTCGAGGCCGACCAAGTCGTGATTTGCGAGTCCAGAGGCAAGACCTATTCTCTCCCGGCAGACGGTTCGTTTCTGACCGGAGAAACTTTAGTTCAGCAATGAGCATTCTGTCTATCGATGTGGGATCGAGCCGATGCAAGGCCGCCATCTGCTCCTCTACCGGGGAAATGCTTGCGGTGCGTACTGCGGCTTACGCTCCGCACAGTGTGAAGCCTGGCTTCGCAGAATTGTATGCTGACACCTTTCTTAATGTGGTTATAGGCCTTGCCAGGGAACTCTCCTGCATCCCGGTCAGCGAACCCGTTCAGGCGGTTTGTTTTAGCTCGCATGGCGAAACAATGATTCCGGTTTCCGCGACGGGGCATGCTCTCGACGCTGCAATTCTCAATATGGATGTGCGTGCCGCAGCAGAAGCAGCATGGATCGAAGACGAGATCGGGCGCAAACCGCTTTTCAGTTTGACTGGACATATCAGCCACCCCATGTATCCGTTACCCAAGCTGCTTTGGCTTCGCGCCTTTAAGCCGGAAATGTTTAGCGGAGCCCGCAAGTTTCTCAGCGTCACGAGTTATTTGCTGCTGCGGTTAGGCCTCCCTCCTCTGGTCGATTACTCGCACGCATCGCGCTTTATGGCCTTTGACGTGAATCGCCTCATCTGGGCGACAGATTTACTTGACCTGGTGCGGATATCGCCCGAATTTCTTCCGGTTCCTGTGCAGGCGGGCACTGTGGCGGGCAAGCTAGACAGTTCGACCGCTGCCATGCTCGGCGTTGCCGTCGGCACTCCGGTAATCGTCGGCGGACACGATCAGGTGATTGGCGCCGTTGGGCTCGGGGTAATTGAAGCAGGGCGGGCCGCGGGCTCGTTGGGAACCTATGAGTGCATCACCGTGGCCTCGAATCGCCTGCTTCTCAATGACGCCGCACTGAATTCCAGCATCAATTCATATCCCGGCGCTGTTCCAGGTCAGTTCGTAAGCATCGCGTACTTCCCCAGCGGCATCATGGTGCAGTGGCTGGAAAACCTTCTCAATCAATCACAGAATAACGGGATCGACAATTTTGCGGAACTGGAATCAGCCGCTCCTGAGTTTCCAACAGGCCTGCTGATTACGCCCCACTTGATTGGCAGTTGTAACCCGGAATTCGATGCGCAGGCGCGCGGCGCAATTATCGGCCTTACTTTGGACGCTTCGCGCGCTCACCTTTACAAAGGAATTCTGGAAGGCATCGCCGCAGAGCTTTCGATCATCACGGAGAGCATGGAGCGGGCAGGTTCCCTGTTTGGCGATATCAATGTTTTCGGCGGCGGAACACGGTCTTTGTTGGGGCTGCGGCTGCGCGCGGCATTCACGCGAAAGCGGCTACACGTGATGAGTAGCCAGGAGGCGGTCTGCCTTGGAGGAGCAGTTCTGGCTAGTGTCGCAGTGGGCGTTCATCGTGACCTCAAGTCCGCTGTACAAGCTATGGTTCGCGAGCAGAAATGCATTTCAGACGAGCCGCTTCTCGCCGAACAGTATAGTCCGCAGATTGAGAGTTATCGCCAGTTACGCACCGTGTTAGTACATCGCAATAATTGACTCTACCTGGAAACAGGAGAATCTCATGTTGGATGCGAACGTTGGATTCGTTGTCTACGGAGTTCATAAGGACGGCCTGCTGGATCCGATGGGCACTCCATTCATAGATAGTGCTCTGGTCGCCGAGGCCAAAGTTGCGCTTCGAAATGCGGGGCTTCGTCTGGTCGAGTACGAGACCGTGATCGCCAGCAAGCAGGAAGCCGTAGAAGCTCTCAAAAAGATGAAACAGGACGATCGGGTCGAAGCTGTGGTGCTCTTTTCCGGCACCTGGGTGTGGGCTGCTCATCTGGTAGGAGCCGTCCGCGACTTTGCCAACAGCGGGAAGGCCGTGCTCTTGTGGACGCATCCCGGTTCCCAGGGTTGGAGACCTGTCGGCGGATTGGTGATGCATGGTGGCCTGCTGGAGATCGGCGTTCCGCACCGGTTTGTATATGGCGACATTAAGGACCCGCATACCGTGGACAGCATCGTCAGTTATGTCCGTGCTGCACAGCTCAGATCCAGCCTGAACCTGTCCACCGTCGGGGCCTTCGGCGGTAGAGGCATGGGCCAAACCTGCGGCGCCGCGGACCCGTCGCAATGGATGCGTGTATTTGGCATAGATATCGATTCTCGGGATACAACGGAAATCATCCGGGCAGCGGATCGGATTTCGCCTGCACAAGTGGAGGAACTGCAACCCCGTTTGCGCAAGCTTTTCGGCACAGCGCCCGCGGTAAACCAAGTGACAGATCGCTCCATTCGGCTGTATATCGCGCTGAAGGAGATTGTCCAGCGCGAGCGCTATGCCTTCTATACCATCCAATCCTTTCCAGGCTTGGCGAATGATTATGCGGCCACCTGTTTTGCGCAAAGCATGATGCTCGAGGATGGATATGGCACTTCCACTCTCGGCGACTTCAATACGGCGCTCACTGTCTTCCTGCTAACACGTCTGAGCCGGGAGCGAGTCTACTACGGGGACTTGCAGCACATAGACCGGAAAACCCGAGAGATCAAGATCATCGGCGATGGAGCCTGCCCACCCTCGCTAGAATGCAGCCTTGGGCCGGCCGGATTCGCGGAACATGGAATTCCCACTGAAGGCGAAGCAGGAGGTCTGTCGGTGCGATTGATCTGCAAAGCCGGCGAAGGCGTGCTGGCGCGGCTCGGTCGCGTCAATGGGGAATTTCAGATGGTTGTTACGCGTGCGTCGATCTTCGAACCTTCTCGCGAACAGTTACAAAAGCGTCTCGACGAATGTGGAATTCCGTTTTGGCCGCACGCCTTCGTGACCGCTCATTGCGATATTGGTGCATTGCTTCAGAACTGGACGAATGAGTACGCATGTCTCGGCTATGGGGAAGACCTCTATGCTGCCTTGGCTGATTTCTGTGAACTCACTGGAATTAAGTCGATCCTGCTCTGATTCTCAGCCAAAGCAAATCGGAGGCTAAGAAGAGCGCTCTTCACGGCCGCAGAGCCAGGCGCTTATTACGCAAGTGTTCGATTCGTTTCTGGAACACGCCTTCCAGGTCTTTTGAGTTGCGAAAGTGTATATTCCATTGGTTTTAAGGGTGCGTTGCGCATAATTAATCTATCTTGGAGGATTATACAAAATGACTATGACGCAGCGTTTCCGGCTTCGGGGCATCAGGAATTCTTTGTCTTCGACGGTTTGCCTCGCAGTCGCTTTGCTACTGGGCTTCATGATCGGACCGGCAATCAGCCGCGCCGCCGATTATCCGCAAGCGCAGATTACTAATGGGCGGATTACGGCGAAGCTCTATCTGCCAAATGCCAAGGATGGGTACTACCGCTTCACGCGCTTCGACTGGTCAGGAGCGTTCCACACCCTCGAATACAAGGGTCACAGTTTCGTTGAGCCCTGGTACGACAGTGTCGATCCCAAGGTAATCAACTTTGTTTTTCGGGGATCGCAAGTCGTGAACGGATCGTGTGGCGCACTCGAGGGTCCGGTGTATGAATTCCAGACTCCCTTGGGCTGGAATCGCGCGAAACCCGGCGAGGCATTTATCAAGGTAGGCGTCGGCGTGCTGCGTAAAACCGGGGAAAGGTACAACCGTTTTTACCCTTACCAAGTCCTGAACCCCGGCAAGTGGAACGTCAAAGTACGTAAGAGTTCGATCGAATTTGAGCAGGTGCTCTCCGATCCGGCTCTGGGCTACGCCTATGTTTACCGCAAGGTCGTGCGGCTCGTTAGGGGCAAGCCGGAGATGGTGATTGAATGCAGCCTGAGAAACACCGGACAGCGCGAAATCAAGAGCGAGGTCTATGCCCATAATTTCACCACGATTGACCATCAGCCCCCAGGACCGGACTACTCGGTCAGTTTCCCGTTCCAGATTCAACCGATGCGGTTTCGCCAACCCAGCCAACGCGTCGGACAATCTGCTAACCAACTCGCCGAAGCCACGGGCAACGAGATCGTCTTCAACAAGGTGCTCTCCGGCGAAGACCAAGCGGTGGTCTTCATCCGCGGCTTCAGCGACAGCGCCAAGGACAACCAGATCACGATTGTGAATAACGAGGTGGGCGCGGGAGTAAGGATCGGCGGCAATCGCCCGCTCATCAGAGAATTTATGTGGTCCATCCGGACCGTGGTTGCCGTCGAAGCTTATGTCGCCATCGACGTCCAGCCGGGCGCTGAATTCACCTGGAAGAATACCTACACGTACCGCACTTTGCATGCGGACATTTAGCGGGGCTCCGCCTCAGACCGACAAGCATGTGATGCCGCCTGCCTGAAGGACAGTCTATAAGGGAGCCATGCGTGGCCAACCGACTGCGAATCAGTAGGCCCGGAGTTCGAATCTCTCCGGGCGCACCATTAAACCCAAGAAAAACAAAGATTTACGAGCCGAGCGGAAATTGAGTCGCTCGGCTTTTGTCTTTCATGTCACCACCGTGTCACCAAAACTGCGATTCGGTCACTAGAGGTCACCATCCGAATGGAATCCGGGAGGTATCGTCCTTTAAACCCGGATGGCCCATGGCACACCACCGCGATTTTCCAAAGGCTGGAGACTGAAAACTCATCCTGGGACGAGATAGCGCTCGGCACCGCTTTCCGAGTTCGCAGCGCGTGAACCCTCAGCAGGGCTTTCCGTCCGGAATGAGGCGGACGATCCGTTTGCGGTCGCCCCACAAAACGCGGTAGCGGACATCTGCCATCTTCGTGATCTGGTCCCACTCGTGAATACTTAAGCTGCGGGAGCGCCCTCGAAGCGCATGAAATATCTCTTTCTTCTTTCTTCGGCCACACCGCCCAGTCAAAAGTGGATCGGAAGCGCTGCCCAGTCTCCAGCGCGGCATGACGGCGCCGGTCACACCACTCGTCGAACGCCATTTCCCCAGTGGTCTTTGGAGACAATTCGACCGCGAGATCCACGTCGCCAAGACGCTCAATCTCAGTGAGCATACTGCCGAACAATAGCGCGCTCTCTACGCGGTGCAGGTACTCGGCATTGGCATTTACAGCATGGAGACGCTCCATGAATTGCGCCAACGCTGAATTGGCTGTCCTGCGAGTTATGGGTTTAGCAGCGGATGCGTTGGCGCAGGCAAGGCCGCGGCTGGTGATCTCGTACGCCTGCGTTTCGTCCCTCGGCTCGTGCTCGACCGACTCAACAAGGCCCAGCGACGCCAGCCCTCTCAGAAAAACGGAGCCTTCCCGTTCATCGGACTTTAAATCGTGTGCAGCGGTGGCCGGAACAATGGTGCAGGACCGGCAGCGGCGGAGAAGCGTCCGCACGGTGAGCGCCGGATAGCCGGCGACAACTTGGCTCTTGGCGATCCGCATGGGGACTTCATGATAGACGCTCCCGCTCCCCGAAGCCGTCAACCTGCCTTCGCGCGGTGGATAAGCACGCGATGGTTGTGTTCCTGGAAGCTCATGCACTCGCAAAGCGCAAATCGGTGACGCTCGACGAGGTTCGCGCCTTTCCCTGGATTTTCTTTGGTCGGAGTCTGCATCGCTGGCTACACCACCTCATTCTCCGCCGTGCAGAGCTGGCTCGCGGCACAGTGCGAATCGTTCATCGCGTCGACCACGCCGCCCATGTCCAGCGCCTGCTCATTGACGACTCGCTACTGGCATGGGTGTCGCCGGTTGGCGTGGAGAATATCGCGCGCCCAGGTTGAGTGGCGAAACCACTCGACGATTCGGAAGTCCGTCTCGAAACCCATGTCGCCGTCCTCGCCAACAATACATCGCCAGTGGTCGCGGAGTACTACAAGAGCTTTCTGAAACGAGTTGAGGAGGAGCAAGGGCCAGTTCAATTGACGCTCCCAATGCCGCTGCCCGACCGGGATGGGGCGGGTCACAGGCAAATCCTGGCGGCGCCTGCCCGATGCACGGCTTCGAAGCGGTTTGCCATCTCCGTGAGGAGAGAATCCTTGAAAGGAATGGCCGGAATTTTTCACAGAAAAATTGCGCCGACCTTGTGGTGAAACGAGCTTCGCTCCACCACTATTTCCATGAAGCCCTCACTCTTCCGTTTCGGTGATTCGACCCCACTAACCAGTTAATCGCAGTATGAATCCGCGTGTATGTGTCCGCATTAGACTTGTGACTAACCTGTTTCAGGCCACATTTATAGAAATCTCAAGGTATTCTCTAGCGACTGAGCTGCTGTGCCGGACGAGCGGGGTGCGCGCATGGCGGCCGATCGAGAGGCCGAAGCCGCGTCGAGCCTCCGTGTGGGCCGATTGTGGCAATTCTGCGATTAATACGAGGTAAGGTCATGCCCGAAATTGAACCTACGCGCATTGGGCAGATGGATCTGACTCAGCAAGCGTGGGCTGGAACGGAAGAAAGCCATCCTCCGGCGTTGATCGCGGGATTTACCGGATGGCTTTTGGACGCGTTCGACTTTTTTCTGGTGACGTTTTGCCTGACCGCGATGGCGCGGGAGTTTCACAAGTCGGACGCGGAGATCGCGCTGGTGATCACCATGACGCTGGCCTTCCGGCCGGTGGGGGGATTTGTTTTCGGGTTGATTGCCGACCGCTACGGCCGCCGATTGCCGCTGATGATCAATATCGGGGTTTTCGCGGTGGCCGAGATCCTGACCGGATTGGCGCCGAGTTACACGGTGCTGTTGATGGTTCGCGCGCTGTTCGGGGTGGTGATGGGAGGCAATTGGGGGGTGGGAGCGTCGCTGGCGATGGAGGGGGCGCCGGTGGGCAAGCGCGGCGTGCTTTCCGGGCTGCTGCAGGAGGGGTATGCGGCGGGAAACGTGCTGGCGGCGGTTTGCTATTTCTGCCTGTTCAACCGGGTTGGCTGGCGGCCGCTGTTCTTTGTGGGCAGTTTGCCGGCGCTGGCGCTGGTGCTCTTTATCCGGTTTCGCGTGAAGGAGTCGGAGGTATGGCGCAAGAGCGTGCAGGCGAAGCTGAACTGGAGCGAACAGCGGCGGGAGATTTTCTCGCACTGGAAGCTGTTCGGGTACCTGCTGATCTTTATGAGCACGATGCTATTCGCCTCGCATGGAACCCAGGACATGTATCCGACCTTCCTGCAGCGGCAATGGCATTATGGTCCTTCGAGCCGGGCGGTGATCACCGCCATTTCGGGGATCGGAGCCATTATCGGGGGCCTGGTTTTCGGGCATTTCTCGGATAAAGTGGGGCGAC
>JASHOC010000107.1 GCA_030041305.1 Acidobacteriaceae bacterium | reverse complement strand
CTTCCGCCTCTCGCAACCGCTTCTTCCAGGCGAACAGTTGCGACGACGTCATTCCTCGTTCATGGCCAAATGCCGCTACGCTCTGTCCGCTTGCCAGCTGCTCGGAAACCAAGCCCCGCCATTTTGCCCACAACTCCGCCCCGCGTTCTCTCATGCCTCCAAACTGACTCATGCCCGCGCTGCGCACAAGATGGGGTTTAGATATCGCTCACGAATTTTCAGCGCTTCGGCCCGTGGAAGCAGGGTGGCGGTCGCCTTTCATTCCTCAAGTCCTCAAGATTACGATAGCAATTTCGCGGAGATTCCCGGCAAGTTAGGGTTGAGGCGAAAGTGCTTTGGATTGAACGAATTCAAAGGAAAGGTGAGCGGAAAGGGCTTGACTCGCGTTGGAGCGAACCCCCGGAGTGAGACAGTTTGGAAGTTGACGCGAGTGACCGTGACAGCAATGACGCCGCGCAAACCCCCCTTGGAGAGATGGTCTACCGGACACACACCTACGCATCAAGGGACGAGCCGATCAACCTGACCCATCACCCTCTGCATCGGGCCATCTGGATCCGGTGCGAATATTCACGCAGCGAACGCCAACCCCGGCGCGATTACACCGCACAACCCAGCAGCGCTTTTACTCCGCAACGGCGGTTTCCACGGCTTTGGTCTGCGCAACGGTCCATTCGACCGCGCCCACCTTAAAGCGCGCAAACCGGCGCACGGTGATGTTCTCACCCAGCTTGGCCACTTTTTGCGCAATCAGCTCTCTAATGGTTACTGCCTGATCCTTGATGAACGGCTGCTCGAGCAGGCAAACCTCTTCGTAGAACTTCGCCATCTTGCCGTCCACGATCTTCTCGATTACCGCGGCAGGCTTGCCGGTGGCGGCCGCCTGGGCGCGATAGATGTCCTTTTCGCGCTCCAGGTCCTGCGGCGTCACGTCTTCAGGCTTCACGTAACGCGGATCGCTGGCGGCGATGTGCATCGCAAGGTCCTTGAGCAGTTCCTGGAAATCGCCGGTGCGGGCCACAAAATCGCTCTCGCAGTTCAGCTCAAGCATCACGCCGATTTTGCCGCCCGCATGAATATAGGCGCCCACCGCACCCTCATTGGTGGCCCGCGAGGCCTTTTTCTGCGCCGAGGCCATACCCCGCTTGCGCAGCACCACGAACGCCGCTTCAGTATCGCCCCCGGCCTCCTGCAGAGCTTTGAGGCACTCGCCCATAGGCGCGCCCGATTTTTCGCGCAGATCCTTCACCAATTTCGCATCAATCTTTCCAGTCACAATCGTCATCTCTCATTCCCCGGCTGACGCGCAGCCCTACATGGTTCTCGATCGAAAGTAACACCGCATTGTTTCCGGCAAAACAAAAGCGTGGCGAATCGCGGCGGCCACGCTTTTCTTGACATGCGCGCTCGAACGCGCAGAAAAAAGAATCAGAGTGCGCCCTCGGCTGCCTCGGCTTCTTCCAAGCTAGCCACTGCGGTCGGCGCTTTGCGAATGCCTCCACCATAGGCCGACTCCATATCCAGATCGTCGACTGCACCAGGCTCTTCGGCCAAGGCTTCCTTCACGGGCTCCGGCACCTCCTCGACAAACGCCTTATCGCCCACCAGGTTCACGCCCTCGGCCGCCGAGTCGGCAATTTTTGAGGTAAAGAGGCGAATGGCGCGCAACGCGTCGTCATTACCCGGAATCACATAGTCGACCACCGTGGGATCGCAGTTCGTGTCCACCACAGCGACCACGGGAATACCCAGCTTGCGCGCTTCCTTCACGGCAATGGCCTCGTTATTCGAGTCCACGACGAACAGCGCGTCGGGCAGCCGTTTCATCGTCTTGATGCCGGCCAGGTTGGCTTGCAGGTGCTTGCGCTCCCGCTCCAACCGGATCACTTCCTTTTTGGTCAGCAGGTCATAACGGCCGTCGGTGGCCATCTCATCCAGTTCTTGGAGGCGCTTGACCGACTTCTGCACCGTCACCCAATTGGTGAGCAGCCCGCCCAGCCAGCGCTGGTTGATAAACGGCATGCCGGCGCGGGTGGCCTCTTCGGCCACTGCATCTTGCGCCTGGCGCTTGGTGCCGACGAAAAGAATCGTCTTGCCCTGTGCGCAAAGGTCAGTGACGAATTTCGAAGCGTCCTTAAAGAGCTTGAGCGTCTTCTGCAGGTCGATGATGTAAATTCCATTGCGCTCGCCGAAGATATATTCCTTCATCTTCGGGTTCCAGCGCTTGGTTTGATGCCCGAAGTGAACACCCGCTTCGAGCAGCTCCTTCATGGTGATGGTCGCCAAAGTCTCTCCTCTGTGATTTGCATTCCGGCCGCGCCGGAATTGATGCCCCTCGCGGGGAAATTTGTGAAACCAGCGGTCAGGTTTCAGCGATAGGGTCAGCAAGAAGCAAGTTGCAGCCGACTGATCCCTGAATCCTCAAACCTGATCCCTGCAAACGCGTTAGCGCTTGCTGAACTGGAACCGCTTCCGGGCGCCCTTTTGGCCGTACTTCTTGCGCTCTTTCACCCGCGCATCCCGCGTAAGCAGGCCTTCGGCCTTCAGCGATTTGCGCAACTCCGGGTTGAACTCGATCAAGGCGCGCGCCACGCCCATTTTCACTGCGTCAGCTTGCGCAGCCACCCCACCACCCGTCACGGTCGTCACCACGTCAAAACTCGAAGCCAGATCGGCCGCGGCCAACGTACGCTTGGCCGAAACCCGCTGCTGCTCAGTAACAAAATAGCCGTCGAACGCCTTGCCGTTTACTTTCCACTCGCCCGTACCGGGACGCAGAAAGACGCGCGCGATCGCCGATTTACGGCGTCCTGTCCCGTAATACTGCACCAGATCCGCCATTCCTTCTCCTAGCCCTTAGTTTTCAGCCGTCAGCTTTTTCGCGCCTGAATCGAGCTTCCCACTCATTCACGGCTGTTGGCTCCCACCCGAAGAGCCGAGAACCGAAAGCTAAGCGCTGATATTTGTCTTTACAACTCCACCGGCTGCTGCGCCTGGTGGGGGTGTTTGTCGCCGCGATAGACCTTCAGTTTCGTGCCCATCGCCCGGCCTAACTTGGTTTTCGGCAACATGCCCTTGATCGCTTCTTCCAGCACCTTCTCTGGCCGGCGGCTAAGCAGCCGTGTAAACGACTCCTCCCGCAGTCCGCCGGGAAAACCCGTATAGCGGTGGTAGATTTTTTTATTGTTCTTCAACCCGCTTAGTCGCACCTTCTCAGCATTGATCACAATCACATGATCACCCAAGTCGAGATAGGGCACATATTGGGGGTTGAGCTTGCCGCTCAGAATGCTAGCGGCCCTGGCGGCCAGCCGGCCCAGGGTTTGCCCGTTCGCGTCCATCAAATACCATTTGCGGACAATCTCTTTGCCGCTCGGTACAAAGGTCGACATCTCTCTCCTGTCTCCAAAAAACTCGGCGCTCAGCCTCGGAATACAGCCGGCCCACAGCCAATCTCGCAAAATTTCCGCGCCCTGCGCGCCGATCTCTACGCAAGGTTCGCGCGGGCGCTCATTTACCCACTGCCAAACAAGCCTGTTCGGGGTGAGGATTGCGGTTTTCGGCTTCGCCGGGTCGTTGATTGATCGCCCCGCAGCCTCTTGCCGAGTCCAAGCGCAGATGCGCACTCCACGGCCGTAACACCGCGCAAGGTCTTTAGAATACGGGAAAACCGGGCCGGAGTCAACGTGAACCGGTCTGCCGAGGGCGAAACATCCTTAGAAGCCGATCTTTTTCGAACAGACGTGATTTTTTCCGCCGCCCAAAAGTGCTAGAGCCGCTTGATGAAGGCTAGCGCAGCCGCCAGTTGAGGAAACTGCGCCTCCTCGGCCTTGAACTCTCGTGAGTGAACGCACCGGCGCAGCCCGCGCATCTTCACCGGGTGCTTCAGGTGCAGCATCTCGTGGTAAAGCAAGTATTCGACGGCGTACCGCGGGCTCGAAGGCCGGTCGAAAATGCGGCTGACGACGATGGTGTTGTGCGCCGCGTCAAAGTGGCCCAGCGAACGCTTGGCAATTTGCTCGCTCCAGGTGAGTTCAGGCCGGCCCAGCAACCCGCCGAAGAAGCGTGTATTGAGGGAGTCGAACACCTCCTCCAGATGATAATAGCGGCCCTCCGGGCCAAAGTACCGCTTGCTGCCCCGCGCATTCCGAATCAGCTCGGTTTGTCGGGTGACGGGCGCGCTCGAGGCAAAGCGCTTGAAGCGCAGGTTCTGCTTGGCGTCGACGGGCTTCCGATAGAGTTTCGCCAGCAGAATGTGGGCAATGGCGTGGACCACTGTTTCTGGCGCCCCCTCCAGCAGATCCGAGAGGCTCACCAGGACTTTTCCTTCCCGCAGACGGATTGTGGTGTTCAGCGAAGTAAAGCGACGGAAGCGCACCACAAACGGCGGCATGAGCGCCCGCGGGCGCAACGCCCGGAACTCTTGCTGAAAAATGAGAGCGAAATCGGGGGGCACCAACATGGAGGATAACAGGCCCCGCAATGCCGCGGGTAGGCGCGGGGAGCAACAGCCCGCAATCACAGAGCATCACAGCGGTTAAGGCTCTGCGAGCGAACTTCGCAGTCGTCAGGTTCACATGATTAAGAGCTCAAGGCTTCGGAACTCGTGGTGTGTCCTGCTGCTGAGCGTGGCGGCAGTGGTCGCAGCGCAAACCGCCAGCCCTGCCGATAAACACTTCTTACGGGAAGCAATCGAAATCAACAATGCAAGGATCGAGTTGGCGCGCGTTGCGCAGCGCAACACAGTGACCCACGACGTGATGAACTCTGGCGCTCCCATGATCACTGATCACAGCAAACCGAATGAGGAGGAGAAGCGGCTAGCCGACATTCTTGGAGTCATCCCGCCCCCCGATGGTTCGGCGGCCGACAAGGCGCCTGCGGCAAAATTGAAGCCCTTGGCGGGTGCGGGTTTCGACAGGGCGCAGATCACCGATGTGGTCAACGGTCATCGACAAGCTCTGACACTGTACCGGAACGAAATGAAAACCGCCATCGACCTGAAGGTGGAGCAGGTAGCCACGGAAGGAGAGCCGATCATTGCGGAACACCTCCGCCTGGCCGAGGAGGTGGCGAGAAGCCATTATATCGACGTTACCAAATAGGGAGCGCCGCGCTTCACGCGTAAAGGCGCACGAGAAAAAAAGAAGAACTTGCTTGTCCATTAGCCGGAATGGAAGGAGAACATTAAAATGGCCAATATCAAGAATGGCCGAAGGGGCCCAGAGTCAAATGTTAAGTGCGCTCTTCCGCACACCAACCTGTTCAGCCAGGGGGCGGAAACCATAGCTGAGTCCCTGGCCTCCAAGGAAGTGTCGCCGCAAGGGCCCGCGTCGGGCATGAGGCTACTCGCTTTTTACATCAACTACGCCGGCAGACGACTCAATCCCTCGCAGCGGCGCAACCTTGAGAAGGCGAAAAAATTGTTGTCCGATCGCGTCACGCGGGACCTGCAAGAAAAGGAACGGCGGAAGGTCGCCTAACGTTTGCAAATTTACGTGCGCCTTCCGAGATCGTGCACCGTGGCTTTGAGAAAAAGCCGGCGGAGTCCCGTGGTTCCGAGCACTTCGGGGCCGCGACGGCTTAATGGGAATCCGGACTCTGGTTTACGCCCGCGGCTCGCAACGTCTCCGCGGAAAGGCGTTGGCTCTGCTTCGTCACAGCCTGCCAGGGATCGCGCCTCAACCGCGATTGCCACTCGGTAAAGTCCGCCACATGAAATCTCGGCAGCGCATCCAACTGCAAGTCCTTCCAGCCGAGCGTAATCGCCACCGGCACTCCGCTCCGCGCGCGCGGCGAAAATGGCGCGACCGAAGTCGAACCGCGGTCATTGCGCAGGTAGTCGAGATAAATTCGATTTTTGCGTGCGGCCTTGCTCATTTTTGTAATGTAAAGGTCGGGCTGTTCCGCTTCCATCGCCAAAACCACCCGATGCGCAAACTGTTTGACCAGCGGCCACTCGTGCTCCGGCTCGATGGCGACCACCACATGCAATCCCTTTCCGCCGGTGCTCTTGACAAAGCTTTCGAGATGCAGCTTCTTGAGTCGCGCCCGCAGTATTTTCGCGCTCGCCGTCAGCGTCTGCCAATCGATAGCGGCGTCGGGATCAAGATCGAAGACGATGCGATCCGGCTTATCGAGAGATTCGTTGCGCGAGCCCCAGGGGTGGATCTCAAGCACCCCCATCTGCGCCATGCCTACCAGGCCTTGGGCGCTGTTCAGAGTCAGATATTCTTCCTTTTCGCCGGATTTGCGATTTTCAACCGCAACTACATTTACTCCCTCAGGTAGCCCCTGTCCCACGTGCTTTTGAAAAAAGCACGGCTTCATGCTGCCGTCCGGGCAGCGCACCACGCTCAGCGGCCGGTCGGCAACGTGCGGCAGCATCCGCACCGCAACCGCGAGATAGTATTCCGCCAGCGTCTGCTTGGTGAGCCCGGTCTCCGGGTCCAGGATTTTTTCAGGATGCGTAATGGCCAAAGTCGCCGCTCCGTTCTTGTTGGCGTGCCGTTCTGCGCCTCTGGCCGCAGAGTCATTCCGCGAATGCGCCAGCGGAGAACCGGCCATTTCGCGCGTCACCTCGTTTGCCGGCTTATCCTCGCGCAATCCCTTGAACGACGCCTGCCGCACCAGGTTATCGCGGGTCCACGTTGAGAAAGCAATCTCCGCCACCAATTTGGGGTAGACCCATTGCGCGTCGCGGCGCGCAGCGCGCGGAATTTCGGCGAAGGCTGGCCTCTTGCGGATGAGCCCGTCGAGTTGCGTGCGCAGGCTGCGCTGGGTTCGCTGCGTGAACCCCGTTCCCGAGCGCCCCGCATAGATCAGTTTGCCCCTTTGATAGTAGCCGAGCAGCAAGGCCCCAATTCCATGCCCGCCATTGAAGGGAGGCGTGAAGCCGCCGATGACGAACTCCTGTTGTCCCGTACATTTCACTTTAAGCCACGCGCAGCTTCGCCTTAAAGCGTACTTGCCCTGCGCGAGCTTCGACACGATTCCCTCCGCGCCCAAGGCGCAAGCCTTGGCGAAGACTTTGTGCCCATCGGCCTCGAAATGTTCGCTAAAGCGCAACGGCGAGTTTTCTCCGGCTTGCGCCAGCAGCCGAGCCAAGATTTTCTTCCGTTCCACCAGCGGCAACTCACGCAGGTTATGCCCGTTAAGGTGCAGTAAGTCAAAGGCAAAGTATGTGAGGTAATGTTGCCGGCCTTCATGAAACGCGGTCTGTAAGTCGGCGAAATTGGCGATGCCTCGCTCGTCTAAAGCCACTACCTCGCCATCCAGGATGGCGCTTTCACAGGGCAGTTCGGCAGCGGCGCGTGCAATATCCGGCATGCGCGCGGTCCAGTCCAGGCCCTTGCGTGTGAGCAGCTTCACACCTCGCCGGTCTGCTCCACCGCGCCCTTGCGCGCGCACTTGGATTTGAATCCGGTATCCATCCAGCTTCAACTCGTGGACCCAATCCGCGCCGTTGGGCGCCGCGTCTGTCGGCTGCGCCAACTGCGGGGAGAGGAATCCGGGAAATCTCTCGCGACGCGCCGACCGCAATAGCCGGCCCGGTTGCACCTCGGATATTGCTCCGTTGTTCTGCCCGGGTCTCCGCGCAGAAATCGCATTTGCTTTGCCGCGATTCGTCGCGCCGGCCTTGCGCGCGGTGTTCTTGGCTCCAGTGGTTCGATGCGCCCCATTTCCCCCCATCTCCAAAAGTTCTTCCTTGGAGTCCCACACCGCATCCGCGCTCTCGGCAATCTGCTCGATCGTTCGCCCAGTTATGGCGCTCAAGGGAGAGTCGTTCGTAATCGCGGGATCGCCAGCGTCTTGCGCAAATTCATCGCGATCCTTGATCAACAGCCAATTGGGCTTATCCACCCTTCCATCGTGACTGTGCATGCGCACGAGCGCCCAGCGCCCATGAAGCTTTTTCCCATTCAGTTCGAATTTCAAATGCCCGTCGGCCAGGCCGCGATCCACGTCGCGCAGGGGCTTCCATTCGCCGAAATCCCAAACCATCACCGTTCCGCCGCCGTATTGGCCCCGCGGAATTGTGCCCTCGAAGCCTCCGTACTCCATGGGATGATCTTCCACCTGCACGGCCAGCCGGCGGTCGCCGGGAAAATAGCTCGGGCCTTTGGTCACCGCCCAGCTTTTGAGCACGCCGCGCCAACCTAACCTGAAGTCGTAGTGCAATCGTGAGGCCAAGTGTTTCTGCACCACAAACGGCAACTCTCCCGTGGCCCGCGCCGCCTTCGCGCCATCGCCGCGGGGCTCTGCGGTAACCGCAAAGTTGCGCATGGCGCGGTAGCGCGCCAATTGCCGCTGCACGGCCTCGGCAGCTTTGGATTTGGAGAGAGTTTGTGTGGCCATATTAAGCGGCCTTACGCTTGCGCCTCGCTGGCCTCACCAGCACCGGCCCTTTCTTCCGCGCCCCGCCCGCCGGGTCGGCTGCGCGCATGCGTTCTCCGGGCTGCCTGGCCTGTTGCAGGCTTTCACGCAATGCATCCATCAGACCAATCGTTTTTGGCCGGTGACGGGCCTCTTCCTCGATCGGCAACGGCATGTTCTTTTGCTTGGCTTCAATGAGCGCGCGAAGTGCGGTTTCGTAGTCGTCGTGGAACGCTTCCAGCTTGAACGGCGAGGAATAAGCCTGAATCAGGTCGCCGGCCATCGCCAGTTGCTTCTTATCTATCTCCACGTTGGCTATTTCAGAAAAGTAGTCCTCGGCCTTGCGCAGCTCTTCCTCGTAGCGGAGCATATAAGCCATCATCCCGCGTAGCGACTTGTCAGGGGGCGCCGCGACCGCCAGTAGGTGTTCGCGCCCGCCGAACGTCACTTCGCCCACCGCGGCTTTGCCCGCCTGTTCCATGGCCTTGCGCACCACCGCGAACGCTGCAGGTGATTGCTTCGGATCAGGAATAACGAAGTAGGGCTTTTCCAAGATCGCCGGTGGCAGGACTCCGAAATCGACAAACTGCCGAATTTCGATCACGCGCATGGTTTCAATGCGCAGCCCGGCGATTTCGTCCGGCTCGATGGTGAGGTATTTGCCCTTGCTGATCTCATATCCCTTTACGATCTCGGAGTTCTCTACTGGCTGGTCCTCGTTAATCACGTTCAGGTGTCGCACCCGCTGGCCCGTGGAGCGTTCGATTTGATGAAAGCTGATCCCGGCCTGAGAATTCACCGCGGGGAAGAGCTGAATGCCAAAGGAAACCAGCGAGATTTTCAGCTGACCCGACCAAAATGGACGACCGACCATGGCGCCCCCCGGCATGGCGGCTTGAAGTGATCGCGTCGAAGCCCCCGGCCACAAGTAGATGAGTTGGATGCCCAACCGCAGGCAACGGTTTACTTCGCGGCCCTCGACCTCGCCGCCGCGATAAGCTAGAAATCAGGAGATTCGCCGCACCCCTGGAAATCATGTCCCAATATCGATACTCGACTCTTGCCGTACACGCCGGCCAACATCCCGATCCGCAAACAGGCGCGGTTAATGTGCCGGTTTATCTTTCTTCAACGTTCGAGCTCACCGGCATCGGCACCGATCGCGGTTGGGATTACTCCCGCGCCGGCAATCCCACGCGCGACCGGCTTGAAATTGCGCTCGCCGCGCTCGAAGGCGGCTTCAGCGGCCATGCTTTTGCGAGCGGCATGGCGGCGATCGCCGCGCTTGTTGCATCCCTACGTGCGGGCGATCATATCCTCTGCTCACACAACGTGTATGCCGGCACGGTGCGGCTCTTCAACCAATTCGTGGCCCACTACGGCATCGCCATCGAATATGTGGACACGAGCCGTCCGGACGCCGTGGCCGCGGCCATTCGCCCGGTCACTAGGCTGATTCACATCGAAACCCCCAGCAACCCCACAATGGTGCTCAGTGACATCCGCGCCATCGCCGAAATCGGCCACGCCAAAGGCATTGAAGTCAGCGTCGACAACACGTTCATGTCGCCAGTGCTGCAAAGCCCTATTGCCCTGGGCGCCGACATCGTGATGCACTCCACCACCAAGTACCTTAATGGCCACTCCGACGGCATCGGGGGCGCACTAATTGGCTCCAAGCCGGAGCACAAGGAGCGTTTCCTGCTGGTGCAGAAAGCGGCGGGCGCGGTGCTCGGACCATTCGACTGCTATCTCGTCCTGCGCGGCATCAAAACCATGCCCCTCCGCATCAGGCAGCACGAGGAGAACGGCCGCGCCGTGGCCGAGTATCTTTCCACCCATCCCAAAGTTATGCGCCTCGCCTATCCGGGGCTCCAATGCCATCCGCAACACGAGCTCGCCGTACGCCAGCAGAAGGGTTTCGGCTCCATGCTTAGCTTCGACATAGGTTCGCGCGACGCGGCCGGCCGTTTTCTGGGCGCATTGAAGATTTTCACTAACGCGGAATCGCTGGGCGGGGTCGAGTCCCTGGCGTCGCACTCGGCCACCACCACCCACGCCGCCCTTAGTGACGAGGAGCGCGCTGCCGGGGGAATTACCGATGGCATCATCCGGCTATCAGTCGGCATCGAGGACAAAGAAGATCTAATTGCCGATCTCGAGCAGGCGCTGGCCGCGGTTTGACGGGGCGCAATGCGTGAATGCGCGCTGATGCTAGCGATCGACACCTGCGGGCCCTCCGGCTCCGTCGCTCTCGGTCGTCTGAACGCGGGCCAAGTGGAACTTCTCGACCAAATCGATCTGGCCGGCCGCACGTACTCGACTACTTTGATCTCCGCGGTCCGCGAACTCCTGGATCGGCAGCGGGCCCCATCGGCTTCGCTCGACGTCATCGTGATCGCCAATGGCCCCGGAAGCTTTACCGGCGTCCGGGCAGGCGTGAGCGCGGCGAAGGGTCTGGCTGAGGGCTTATCGCTTCCGGTGGCTGCCGTCTCACGCCTCGAGGTCCTCGCCGTCAAGGGTCATGCGCCTTCCGCCGCGATTGACGCTCATCGCCACGAAGTGTTTTTGCGCATCACCAAGCCCGGATCGGAGCCCCGGGAGCTGCTGGCAGGCGTTCGCGAGCTTGCTCAGATTCATCCGACGCCACCCACGCTGGCCGTCTGCGACGACGCAGCCGCAGACCTGCTGCGCACGGCCTGGCCGGCCGTGGAGCAAGTCCAGTCGCCTCCGCCCACGGCAGCCGATGCGCTTGTGCTCTGTGCTCCACACCTTGAACGCGTGGAATTTGTCGACGTCGCACTCCTCGACGGCCATTATCTTCGCCGCTCCGACGCGGAAATCTTTGGCGAACCCAAGGCCAGATCGCGAGGCGCATGAATCCTATCGAGCTCCAAGTTCAAATTCGGCGCATGACCACTGCTGACGTCAATCGCGTCTTGGAAATCGCGGCAAGCCTTAGCGCGGCTCCGGACTGGCCGCGCCATGCCTATCTCGATGCGGTCAATTCCGCAGCTGCCGTCCCGCGTCTCGCCTTGGTGGCTGCGGCGCCCTCCGCTCCGAACCAGGGCCCCTCCGGGCCAAACTCGGTAATTGTCCAAGGATTCGCCATCGCCAGCCTGCTCCCACCCCGCGCCGAACTCGAAACCATCGCGGTCGCCGAGCCCATACAGCGCTGCGGGGTAGGCCTCATGCTTCTCGCCGCCCTCCTGGCGGAACTGAAGCTGGCAGGAGTCCGCGAACTCCAGCTCGAGGTTCGCGCATCGAACCGGCCGGCCATCTCGTTTTACCGTGCGGTGGGCTTTGTTCAGGCCGGCCGACGAACCCGTTATTACTCTCATCCTAAAGAGGATGCGTTACTGATGAGCGCTCAGCTCGATTGATCCACGCGGCCGGTTCCTGGCCAGTTGCGCCGTGGTTGCGGCCAGATCGCCCACCTCGGCGTAGAATCCCGCGGGCGGCAATTTTCCGCGCCGATTTTCACAGTTCAGGTAACCGTTAGTGTTTTTCTTGCTTGCGAATTGACTCTTTGGCGGGATATATGTAAATGTTCGGTAAAAGAACCGGAGGTGCTGGATGGATGAAGTACAGGATGCCACGCTGAGCGCAGAAATCGATCGCTTGCAAGCCGAACATCGTCGCTACGCTCAGCGGTTGGAAGAATTGCTTCAGAAACCCTATCTCAGCGCAGACGAACAGCTCGAAGAGGTGCGCCTGAAAAAGCTCAAGCTGCACGCGAAAGACCTCATTTTCGCGCTGGAGCGCCGGTTGCCGGTAGTGGCGTAAGCCTCGCCGCGAGCATATTTCAGGTCATTTGCGAGCTGACGGGCCTCCTTAGCACGCCTACGGTTAGTGTGCGCTTATGCTATCCCCTCCGTGTCCACCAGTTCATACCAAGCCTCCATGTCCAGCCCCGATCCAGAATCACCGTATAATCGTTTGGGACGATGGTTCGTGACGGTTACATCTATGGTTTGAGCCTGTTGGCCGTGGCTGCGGCGCTCCGATGGGCAACGGGCAGTTGGGTTTGGGCCGTAGCGCCGCTGGTTCTGGCTGCGTTTTTCCTCTGGTTCTTTCGCGATCCGCGTCGGGCGATCCCGGGCGGAGAGGGCCTTATCGTTTCTCCCGGCGACGGCCTTGTGACAGAGACGGCATCCATATCAACCGCGGCCGGTCTCCGGCTGCGCGTCAGCATCTTTCTCAGCGTCTTTGACGTGCACGTGAACCGCGCGCCCATTGGCGGCGTCCTGAGCCGTGTTGTGTATCAGAAAGGCAAATACCTCAATGCCTTGAACCCGGCCTCGGCGGAGCGGAACGAGCAAAACACCGTAACCGTCCGCGGCGCCGGTAAAGACCAAGGCATCGAAGTCACATTCAAACAAATTGCCGGCCTCCTCGCCCGGCGCATTGTTTTCAAGCTGAGCGAGGGCCAGACAGTGGAGCGGGGACAACGCGTCGGACTTATCAAGTTCGGTTCCCGCGTCGATGTCCTGTTTCCCGCGGAGGCGGTCCTGCGCGTCAAGGTGGGCGACCGCGTCAAAGGCGGCTCAAGCGTGCTCGCGGCTATGTCCCCGGGAGACCGCACATGAACCATCAGGATCGCTTCGAGGCTAGAGAAAGGAAGCGGGCCCAAGTCCGTCGCGGCATGTACCTTCTGCCTTCCCTGTTTACTTCCATCAACATTGGCGCGGGGTACTTCTCCATCACGCAAACCATCACCGCCATCACCCGTGACGCCCAAATGCACCTCGACTGGGCCGCTATCGCCATCCTTTTCGCCATCCCTTTCGACGCCCTCGACGGCCGCATTGCCCGAATGACGAACACCACCAGCGACTTCGGTCGGGAACTCGATTCCCTCGCCGACGTGATCACCTTCGGCGCGGCGCCGAGTCTCCTGGCCTTCGTCTGGGGCTTCCATTTTCTTCCCGATTCCATCAACGGCCAGTTGCGCCAGCATCTGGTTCAGGCCGGAGCTTTCATATGCTTCCTTTTTCTGCTGAGCGGAGCGTCGCGGCTGGCGCGCTTCAACATTAGCCACGATGCTCAACCGCGCAATCCCGGCCGGCCCGGACGCAAGTATTTTGTCGGCATGCCCATTCCCGCCGCGGCTGGTCTGCTGGCCTCCACAGTCCATCTCTGCTATGGATTTCCCGTTGAGGCATGGTGGATCGCCGTTCCCTGGCTCGTCCTTGTCGGTCTCAGCGGCTTCCTGATGGTCAGCACCTGGCGCTTCTGGTCGGGCAAAGAAATTAACTTCTCTCGTAGCCATCCCTTCCAAATCCTAGTGCTGGTGGCAATTGTGCTGTATATCGCCATCCGCTATTCCAACGTGGTGCTCTTTTTCGTCGCCTTAGCATACATGTTCTCCGGGATATGGGCACGCGCCGCGTACTCCTGGTCGCGCAGGCGCCGTCGCCGACCCGCCGAACTGCACATCTCGTCGGGACACGGAGCCGAGCCGGATGGTTTCAAACCTTCCTGACGCTTCCAAAAAAGGATTTCTTTGTACAAAATTGCCATTGTCGGCGCTTCCACCCTGGTAGGCCGGGAACTCAAAGACGCTCTGTCTGAGTCTCCCCTCGCCACGGCCAAAATTGTTCTCCTCGACGCGGAAGACGTGGAGGGTCAACTCGAGAAGCTGGGTGATGAGGCCACCTTCATTCAGGGAATCAGGGCCGACGCCTTCGAGCGCGCCGACTTCACTTTCTTTTGCGGGTCCGAAGCGCTGACGCGGAGCCACTGGCGCCAGGCGCTTGGCGCCGGTTCCACCGTCCTCGATCTCTCCGGAGCCCTCGATCAGGAAGCTGGCGTTCTGGTTTGCGCCCCATGGCTGGGAGCGGAAATTCCAGCCGTGGACCTTTTCACTCCCGCCGTGGCGCCTGCCCACCCTGCCGCCGTGGCTTTGGCGCTATTGGTCGACCGGCTGCAGCAAGCCGCGCCGTTGCGTTTTGCCGCCGCCACAGTCATGCTCCCGGCCAGCGAGTTCGGACGCGCCGCCATGGACGAGCTGCACCAGCAGACCGTGAGCCTTCTCAGCTTTCAAGCGCTCCCGCGCGACGTCTACGATGCGCAAGCTGCGTACAACCTGCTCAGCGGCCTCGGCGAAGGAGCTTCCGTAAGCCTCAAAACTGTGGAAGCCCGGATTCGCCGCCATTACGAAACCCTGACAGGCGGCCGCAGACCTGCTCCAGGTGTGCAAGTGATTCACGCACCCGTCTTTCACGGCCACACTTTTTTGATCGCTGTCGAATTGGAGCGGCCCGTGGAGATCGCGGTGCTTGAAAAAGCGCTCGGCGGCGAACACGTCGACCTCATTCTCGAAGACACCGACTCGCCTTCAAATCTTGCCGCCACGGGCCAAAATGACGTGCTTGTCCGCCTGCGCCCCGAACCAGGCGCGTCCAACCCCGGCGGCGTGTCGCGGCTGTGGCTTTGGGCGGCCGCCGACAACCTTCGCCTCAACGCCCAAAACGCAATCTTGTGCGCCCTCACTCTGCGCCGCCTCCGCCCCCATGGCGCCATCCAGTAGGAGCGATGGGTTCTCCAACAGACCCGCTTATCGCCCGCCATGCCGGGCCCATAACTGCTCGATGAACCCGTCTGTCATGCCGGCAATGTAGTCAGCAACCGTGCGCGACAGGCCCTCGGTGAGGATTTGCGCCTGGTGGTCTTCCGGCATCAGCGCCGGTTTGGCCATGAGCGCCGCAAACAGCTCCTGAACCACCCGCTCCGCATGCGCATGCAGCTCTTCCATTTCCGGCGAATTGTAGAGCCGCGCGTAGAGAAACTCCTTAGCCGCCGCGCGCGCGGATTCCATCTCTCGGCTGAGGCCGGCAATCCGATTCGGCGCTCGCCGGATATCGTGGAGCGCCACAGCGTCAAGCTCCGCTACGCGCGCCCGCACCTCGTCGGCAAGATCCGTAACCAGCGCGTTGAGCAGGCGCCGCAACGCCTCGTAAACCGCCAACCGGGGTGCCGCCTTTGGAAAGGCGCCGAGAGCCGCATCATGAAAGCTGCGAAACAAGGGCAGCGCTTCGCGCACTTCGCGGAGATTGAGGATACCGGAGTCAAGGCCGTCGTCGAGATCGGCGGTGAGATAGGCCACCTCATCGGCCAAATCGATCAGTTGCGCTTCGAGGGGCGGAAACTCGCCCGGAAAGTATTCGGCTAACTCCTGATGCTCGCCGGCAGGATAGTCGCGGGAGTGCTTGACGATGCCCTCGCGCACGGCCAGTGTCAGGTTCAGGCCACGAAAAGCCGGATAGCGCTCCTCGAACCAGGTAACGATGCGCAGCGCATGCAGATTATGGTCGAAGCTCAGGCCGTAGGCGCGCAACGCGTGGTCGAGCGCCTTTTCTCCGGCGTGGCCAAAGGGCGGGTGGCCGATATCGTGCGCCAGCGCCAGGGCCTCGGCAAGCTCCGCATTGAGCCCCAAAGCAACGGCCAAAGTCCGGGAAATCTGCGTCACTTCGAGGGTGTGGGTCAGCCGGCTGCGCACGTGGTCGCCGGGTGGATCGGCGGGCAGTCTTGTAAAAACTTGCGTTTTTCCCGCCAGCCGGCGAAAGGCCCGAGCGTGGAGAATGCGCGCCGCGTCGCGAGCGAAGGCGGAGCGGTAAGCGTGAGGCGGCTCAGGCCACGCGCGCTCGGTCAACGGGCCGGACGCATCGCCGCAAACCGCAATTCCGGGCGGCAAGTGTGCACGCTGCCCAACTTTCGGGGCCATCGCAAAGCCTATTCTGGCTTATTCGGCTGCCCAAGCGCGTTATCTTCCTTGGCCAGCTTGACGCGCGCGCTTTCCAGCTTTTTCTGCACCTTGGAGACGTCGCCCGGTTCGATATCGGCGGGGGACGATTTGGCGAATTCCGCCAGCGAAAGCTGCCACTGCGCCGCAGCCAGCCGGATACGGCCCGTCTTTTCATAAAGATCGCCCAAGTGCATGTGAACCGTGGGGTCAGTCTGATCGCGCGCGACGGCCTGACGCAGATTATCTTCGGCCAGATCATATTGGCCCATCTTGAAATAGACCCAGCCCAAGGAATCCAGGTAAGCGCCATTCATGGGCTCCAGGCTCACGGCCTGGCGAATCAGCTTCAGCGCTTCGGGCAGTTTGACCCCCTTGTCGGCGAGCATATAGCCGAGGTAATTCAGAGCCATGGCGTTTTGCGGATCAAGAGCCAGCGCCTGGCGGAAGTATTGTTCGGCAGGGTCAAGATGTTTCTGGCGATCCGCAAGTTCGCCCCGCAGAAAGAGCAGGTAGATGCGGTCTTCTTTCTTGGTGCAGAGTGGCTCAGCTTTGTTGAAAGCGTCCTCGGCTTCTTTCCAGCGGCGCAAACGGATGTCCATCTGGCCGATGGCTTCATAAACCGTCCGGTCGTCGGGAGAGTTATTCAGCAAGCCGCGAGCCATGGCCAATGCCTGGTCTGGCTGTCCCTGGTCCGCCAGTTCGCCGGCCAGCATCAGTTTAAGATCGCGGTTCTTGGGGTTGGCCGCTACGGCTTTTTGGGCCACATCCATGGCCTTGTCGAACTGCTTCGCCTCCCGGTAAGAATCGACCTGCCCCTGGTAGCCCTGGACCGCGGAGTCACCACCCATATCGATCAATTTCTGGTAAGTTGCGATCGCCTGATCGATTTTGTTCTGCTCGACATACACACCGGCCAGCCGCGCCAAAAAGATGCTGCGGTTGTTCTTTTCTTCGGCCGTGTAGGCCCCGTTCGCGTGGGAAGTCTGGTCGACCATGTTCTGGTAGGTCTGCGCGGCGTCGTCAAAGTGGCCGAGAACGTCCTCGAGGATGCCTTCGTTGTATCCGGCTTCGAGCGAATTGGGGTCCAACTTGACCGCCTTGTGGATCGTGGTCAAGGCATCTTCGTACTTCCCCTGCCGACGCTGGATCTCCGAGATATGGACCAGCGCTTCGCCGTTTTCCGGATCGGCCTCGGCCAGTTCCTGATATTGCTTGAGGGCGGCGTCGAGCTGATCGTCGGTCAAGAGCGCCTGCGCCAGGGCGTCCAGCGTCTGCAAATCCTCGGGCTCCAGATCGGCGGCGCGCTGATAGGCGGCAATGGCGTCCTTCGTATCCTTCATCTGGTCGTAAGTTGCGCCCAGCGTGAACTCCATCTTGGCCGTGCGGGCGCCTTCCGGAACCGCCGTGATCACGTCCACCGCCTGTTGCAGATTCCCATTTTCGGCGTAAACACGGGCGAGATTGAGCACCACGTCTTCAGAATCCGGCTCGATCGCCTGCGCGCCCTTGAACTCCGCCGCCGCCTTGTCGGGCTCGTGCTTGACGGTATAAAGCTGGCCCAGCACCATGCGGTCTTCCACGCTTCTCGGCTGCAGGGTCACAATCTTTTCAAATTCGGCGATCGCCTGGTCAAGGGCGTTCCCGGAGGACGAGGTCGACGACACGCCGTTTTGACTTTCACCCAGTTGACGCAGGTAGACTCGTCCCAGCAGCCGGTGGGCGTCCACGTCATCGGGCGAAGTCTTGAGCAGGTTGCGCGCCATCGACTCCGCGTCATGGATACGGCCCACGCGGAAATAAAGATCGGCCAGCTCGTCGTTCAGCTGCGGCGAGCCCGGATCGTCGTTGAGCGCGAGCTTGTACTGCTCGATGGCTTGATTGACCTCGTCGGGACGGCCCTCAGAGATGGCGTCGTCCTCATACATTCCGGCGAGCGCGGCATGATAATAGGCCTGCGCGCGCTGCGCGGAAGCCGTCGCCGCAGCGTCAGTCGACGCAGGAGTGGTGTTCGAGGGCGCGTTTTGAGACGGCGCCTGGGCGGACAGAACAGCGGCCGGCAGCAACAGGAACGATGCAGCGGCGTAGAGGAGCGGGGAGGCAAAGAAGGGGCATTGACGTTTCATCATCTTGGGAACTCTTCGCTCTCTGCGCCGAGCGGATAAGGCGCCATCCGCCCAGCCCAAAAGCCTTTTCAGGCAGACCTTCTCTGCCTATTGTACAGACGATTGTACCCGCCCCAGCGTCACAGCGGCGGCGGCGATTCCGGGAATTTTGCCGAATCGAAGGAAATCGATCCGCTCAGGACGCAAAATCTGGTTCGCCGGCCTCGCCGCGAGACGACCCAATCAGCGAATGAGAGGTTGGATGCTGCTTCTCCCTTCGGCGTTTGAGCGCGGCGCTTTACTTTCACTCCGTCAGTGCCGAAAATGCCGCATTCCGGTCAACACCATCGCGACGCCCAGCTTGTCGGCGGTGGCGATCACCTCGTCATCGCGCACCGAACCTCCGGGCTGAATCACGGCCGTGGCGCCGGCTTGCACCACGGCTTCCAGACCGTCCGGAAAAGGGAAAAAAGCGTCGGAGGCGGCCACGCAGCCTGCCAGCGGCAACACCGCCTTGATGGCGCCGAACCGCGCCGCGTCCACGCGGCTCATTTGGCCGGCGCCCACGCCTAGCGTTTGTCCGTTACGCGCATACACGATCGCATTCGACTTGACGTGCTTGACCACGCGCCATGCGAAAAGCAGGCTGCGCAGTTCGTCGGCGGATGGCGGACGCCAGGTAACCACCTTCAGCTCCGATTCCGTCACCCGGCCGGTGTCGGCGTCCTGCAAAAGCAGGCCGCCGGAAACCTGCTTCACGACCGGGCGCACCGGCGCCGGGCGCACTTCGACCAGGCGAAGGTTTTTCTTTGCGCTCAGCCGCTCGCGGGCCTGGGGCGCAAAACCGGGCGCCGCAATCGACTCGACAAACAGCTTGGCAATCTCTTCGGCGGCCGGTCCATCCAATTCGCGGTTGACGCCGATGACCGAGCCGAAGGCCGACACCGGGTCGCAGGCCAGCGCCTTTTGATAGGCCTCCAAAAGGTTGTCGCCGGTTGCCGCGCCGCAGGGATTGGTGTGCTTGACAATGATCGCGGCCGGCTCCTCGAACTCCTGCGCCAGCTCCCAGCAGGCGTCGAGATCGACGAGATTGTTGTAGCTCAATTCTTTCCCCTGCAGCTGGGCGGCGCCTGCGACCCCCAATCCGGAGCCGTCGCTGTACAGCGCCGCACGCTGGTGCGGATTCTCGCCATAGCGCAACGGTTGCGCCAAAGGGAAATTGATCCGCAGCATTGTGGGCAAAGCGTCGGTGTCCAGCGTGGCCGGCGCCGCGGCCGCCGGCGCCTCGGCGATACGTTCCAGCGTCCCGGCAATCGCAGCATCATAGGCAGCCGTGGTGGCAAAGGCCTGTTTCGCGAGGCGCCACCGGGCGGCCCGGCTCAGCTTTCCGTGAGTCCGTTCGAGTTCTTCCTTCAGCGCCGGATAATCGGCCACGCGGGTGACCACGGCCACGTCCTCGAAATTCTTGGCCGCCGAGCGCACCATCGACGGTCCGCCAATGTCGATGTTTTCGATCAATTCCCCAAAGGCCACTTCGGGTTGCGCCGCGGTGTTTTCAAAGGCATAAAGATTCACCACCACCATGTCGATGGGTTCAATGCCATGCGCTGCGACGGCCGCCTCGTGCTCCGCGTTGCCGCGCTTATAGAGCAAGCCGCCATGGACGCGGGGGTGCAGCGTCTTTACGCGTCCGTCGAGCATTTCCGGGAAGCCGGTCAGCTCGCTGATTTCCCGCACCGCCAGCCCGGCCGTGCGCAGCGCGCGCGCCGTGCCGCCGGTGGAAACCAACTCCACGCCCAGGTTGGCCAGCGCCCGCGCAAATTCCACCAGGCCGGTTTTGTCGGTCACGCTCACGAGGGCGCGGCGAATTTGCTTTTCATCAAGATCGGAAGCCACCATTCATCTCCTATTGGGGGTTCGGCGTCGGAGCTTTGGGGTTCGGTGTGGGTGCGCACGCGCCAGGCGAGTGATCATTCGAGAACCAAGCTCCAGACTACAACTCGCAGTTGGAAGTTTTCAGGCGTGGTTCAGCGCGGTCCACGAGAGATGGTTCTCCGGTTTACGGCGGTTCTCCAATTCCCGTGGAGTTTTGAGGGGCGTGCCAGGTGGCGTTTTCTTGGGAAAAACGCCACTCAACGTTCGAGGTTCTGCTCTACACCAATTGGAGAACCGCTATAGAACGTGATCCGCGCTCCGGATTAGCTAAAATAGCTAATAGGCCACCCCCTCCCCCCAAAAGTTATGGACCATGGGTAAATAGCTGTTTTTCTGTAGTTTGCACGATTTACATCCGGTAAACGATTGAAAACACATATAGTTGCCCGCATTCAACAGATAACAGAAGGCTTATCGCGATTTTCTCGAGATTTTGCACCAAAATACGTGCATTTTCTCGCTCTGGAAGTGCCCTGATTCTTGATGGATTGGCCCTCTTTTGCAATCGGAGCCGCCGTCTCACGGCTGGGACCGGGCGAAAAGCTGGATCGCGCCTTTTGACTTGAAAGACCAGGATAACAAATTGGCGGAAATTCCAAGCACGGCAGTTCTGAGCCCGATCCGTTTGGAATCAATTACTTGGAAGAAGAAACGGCCGGGAGGGTCTTGACAGCGCTGGATGAGAGGCACCCTACGGGGTAATCGAGGTCTGTGCCTTTCCCTGGTCCCAGAAGCGGGACCTAGCGTTAGGGGCGTGGTGAAATGCTGCGGAATGGCAGTGGAATGCAGATGAGATGGCGGTGACACGCGGGTGATTGGTCACGAGTCGGGGATGATTTTCAGCGCGAATGCTGAATTTGCGCATCCGGGGCGCGCCGAGAGGCGTCTGCTTCCACCCCCCATGGCAATCGCATGAGCGGGAATCCGCGCCAATCGATGCGGTCGGCGCACCCCTCCGAGGTGCGGAAACTTCTGGCGGACGCTCTCCCAGGGTTCTCCCTTCCCCTTTGTTGCACTCAGGGGCACGGTCCACCCCGGGCTCTTTTCGTATCTTCCCTCCGGGAAGACCGCGGCTGACGGGCGGTTTTTGGCGGGCGAAAGAGCCTGCTTGAGCAAAGAGATCATTCATGCAGGGAGCACCCACATTGGTACAAAAACAAGCGGTCAGAGGTCCTGGTGTTTGCATTCGCTGGCTCTCGAGCACAAGGGCCGGACGAAGGGACGCCCGCGCCAGAGGCAAGGATGGGCGGCCTGCCGGGTATCAAATCGAATGGCGGGCGTGATTTTGCACCACTCGGTTGCGTCTTTCTCGAGTTATTGCTCGTCGAGATAGTAAATCAGATAGCTCGAAAATGAAGTTCTATCTACGACCCTGATCGAGCCTAACCCAGATAGCTCCAAGTCGAGCCCTCACCGGAGCGGGCCTAAGCATCACCAACTACGCTGACGAGGAAAACAATATGGGAATGAATAGAAGGGAATTGCTCGCGGCCGGAATGGGCGTGGGCATGGGGATGAGTTTGATGGGCGCGTCCGGCGCGGCGCTGGCGCAGGAGCGCGGAGGAGGGGGCAACGAGGAAGGGTTCGGCATGGGCGATCCGACCGCGAACTCGGGCTGGCAGCCATCCTCGGTGGACTCGAACTACAAACCGCGGCGCGTGAACAAGGTGATTGAGCTGTGGGAGGACGGACAGCCCATTTACTACACCAGTTCCGGGCTGCGTCCGGGGATGGACGCCTACGAGCAGGGCAAGAAGATGGCCAAGACTTACGCCGACTGCATTAACTACGGTCTTGAACATGGCCCGCTCGACTTTACGCGGTTTGCCGATTTCATGCGCGGGCTAAGAGACGGCGGCCCGACGCGCAGCGGCCACGCCACGCCGGCGGTTTTCGTGGAGCCGCCGTGCACCGGAATGAACGAAATGTACGCTCTGGCGAACGCGTGGATCGTAAACAATTTTCTCGACCTGGGCGCGCACGGCGTGCACATTTGCCACGCCCGCGATCCGCAGGCCATCGAGGTTTACTGCCAGATGGCGGCGCGCTTCAGTTGCGATTACCCCGACACGCCGCGGGTGGCGCGGCAGGGCATGGGGCTGCGCGGGCAACCGCCGGGCGTGGCGCCGCAAATCTGGGGCGTGAGCCTGAACAAGTACATGCATATTGCCGATGTGTGGCCGCTCAACCCGCGCGGCGAGATTATGGTCGGCTGCAAGATCGAGGATCACGTTGCCGACGACAACATGAAGCAGACGCTGGCCACGCCGGGGCTGGCCTTTGCCGAGTGGGGGCCGACGGATAATACGCAGTCGCTGTTCGGACTGGCGGCGTACGACGAGAACGTCACCACGCGAGGCCGCCATCTGACCCCGGACCAGCAAGCGGTTCTCGACGAAGTCCGGGGCAAGGTTCTGGCCGAGTGCAAAAGGAACAGCGTGCGCTTCCTCAACTCGTCGAGCCCGGACCCGAGCAATCCCAGCTACGTGATTGCCCAGATCAAGGACGGCGCGATGATCATGGGCGGGGCGGAGAAGACCACCCAGATCGGGCGCGAGTACTCGAAGCGGAAAATGCCGGTCTAGGTCCTATATGATTGTGGCGGCGCGGGGGCATGAGAAACGGCAGCCGCGCACGCCCGATTGGCTCGAAACAAAAGCAAAGTTATATCGATTTCCCGCTCAGCTTTTTAGGGGTGGAGACTCCACCGAGGTGGGCAACGGCTGCAAACGCAAAATGGCATAACGGAACCATCGTCAATGGGAGGACTTTGATGGAATCTCGGTTTCAAGGAACTCAAGGCAAAACCGCGTGGGCGCCCTTTCTGGGGCTGGCGGCCGGCGGAGCATTTTGGATGGCGGCAGTTTCATTGCTGGCAGCGCAGGCTCCCGCACCGGGTGGTCCTGGGCGTGCAGGGCGGACTCCACCACCGCCGCCGACCGCTGGGGCGAACCTTCAGCTCGTCGATGGATCCGCCTCTTACCAGGTCACCGAACAACTGGTTGGCATCAATTTCCCGAGTCAGGCGATTGGCGCGTCTACGGCGATGAGCGGGACTCTCGACATCGCACCGGACGGCTCGGTCGCGCCGGGGTCGAAGCTGACCGTGGACCTGCGCGAACTGAAGAGCGACCAGGAAATGCGCGACAACTACATTCAAAAACACACGCTCGAAACGGACCAGTATCCCATGGCTGTATTCGTCCCCACCAAAATGGACGGGATGCCGAAAATGATTCCATTTGAGGGACAGACGGGTGTCGAACTCACGGGAGACTTGACGGTTCATGGCGTGACCAAGCCGGTCACATTCCAGGGGATTGCGACGTTCGGGCGGGACGGAAGCGTTGCCGGACGAGCAACGACGAGCTTCGATTTTGCGACGTTCGGCCTGACCAAACCCTCGATTGCGAGGCTGATGAGTGTTAGCGACAAGATCGACTTGAACGTGGCGTTCAAGTTTAAGCGGGATTGAGCCAGGGCCTGTTGACACAACCTGGGGTAGATGGCGTTGCGCGCGAAAATGCGCTCAGAACCGGGGTCCCCATGGACGGGTCTTGGTCCGTGGGGTGGAGACGAGGCGGAGGACGAAGACTTTGGTGATTCCAAGGCGAGGACGACAACGAAGTATGAGCGCATTTTCGCGGCAACCCGGAGGGACGGGGCCAATTTTGCCCATCTCTTCGTCGCTCGTCGCTAGCAGACGCCCGGTATGCGTTGCTCCTCGCTCCTCGACCTGGACAAAATTGGCACCCGTCGCCGCCATCCCAGGTTGTGTTCACAGGCCCTAGGCGCAGCGCCGAGCACGGGGCGAGGGAATTCGGGCTCTCGGGGTCAACCTTCTATGCTTCTATGGACGTTAATAAATAACTTGGAGTGAATCGATGAAAACTTATGGAGTAGTTACAGCAGCAGTGACATGGTTCGCGCTGGCCGCGTGCGCTTCGGCCCAAATCGCGGTCTCAGCGAACGACGGCAAACAGATGCGTCCCGGCGATGACCCGCCGGGGATGCGCCCCGACACGTTCGCCACCATCGACCTCAGCGTCTCTCCGCCGAAGATCTTGGCGAAAATCAATGTGCCGGCCAGCATGATCGGCCCGCCCAATTCGGTTGCTGTTTCGCCCGACTCGAGCTACGCCATCGTCACCTGCGCGCAGAAGCCCGACCCGAGCAATCCCGAAAAGCTGGCCCTAGCCGATACGGTTTCAGTGGTGGATATTGCGAATCCCGATAAACCCCACGTCACGCAGACGGTTGCGGCGGGTGACGGGGCCAGCGGCGTCTCCATGGACGCCAAAGCCAATATGGCCCTGGTCGCCAACACCAGCGGCTCGGTCTCGGTGTTCACCATCGCGCACAAAAAGCTGACCAAGATCGACACCATTCAACTGGAGCCGGACTCGGGCCCTACCGATGTGGTGTTTGCCCGCGATGGAAAGCACGCGTATGTGGTGGAGCGCGGCGGCAACCGCATCGACATTCTGAACGTGGACGGCAAGAAGGTGACCAACAGCGGCCAGTCGATTGTCACCGGCCGGTCGCCTTATGGGATGAGCATCACGCCGGATGGCAAGTATGGAGTGAGCACCAACCTGGGCGGAGCGATGGAGGAGCATCCTGAGCCGGCGCCTGCTGAAGCGACTACGCCAGGCGCACGCAGGCGCCGCGGCCCGCCGCGCGCGGGGACCATTACCCTCGTCGACCTCGCCACCGACCAGGTGGTGGATTCGGCCGAGGTGGGACCCACACCGGAGCACGTCGATCTCTCACCGAACGGAAAGTACGCTGAAGTGACGGTGGCCAACAATTCGGCCGTACCGGTGGACTCGCCCCGATTCAACTCCGTGCACGGACTGATGCTGGTTTACGGCGTGAATGACGGCAAACTCACCAAGATCGCCTCCGCCGATACCGGCCACTGGTGCCAGGGCGCGGTGTGGAACAGCGACAGCACGGAAATCCTGCTGCAGTGCGCGACCGAGCGCGACATCGAGGTGTACCGGTTCGACGGAACGACGCTGAGCCCGGATCCCTCGGCGACGCTCAAATTCGACGCGCGGCCCGGCGCCATTGCGACGTCGACCAACCAATAATTGCGATTTCCCGGAACCTGAATTGCCTCTTCGCGCCCGGCCATCCCGCAGGGATGGGCGGGCGCGCTGTTTTTCTGCCGTCCGCCGTCATCTCATCCCAGGGAAGGCCCATCCAACGGCCGCTCAGAAAACGCTAAAATGCAGTAAAGTTAAAGGTATGGGCAGCCATTTCCCCGACTCTCCACCCGGTGGACAGGTTCCGGTTCGCTGGGATTCGGGTAGTGCGCTTTACGGACATGGTTCGGCGCAGGCGTACGGCGCCTCCCCGGAGATTTTGCCGCCGGAGCAGCGCACCGCACCGCCCCCGCCGCCAGTGCGCCGTCGCCGGCCCATGTGGGCTGCAGCGCCAGCCACCTACCTGCTGGTGGGCGTGAACTGCGCGGTGTATCTGGCCATGGTTTTCCACGGGATCAGCCCTTTCAGCCCCAACGTGGAACAGCTCATGCGCTGGGGCGCGAACAACGCCGGCGCGGTGCTGATTTACGGCGAATGGCAGCGCATTATCACCGCGATGTTTCTGCACGTGGGCATTCTTCACCTGGCCACGAACATGTGGTGCCTATGGAACCTGGGCCTGCTCGCCGAGCCGCTCATGGGGTCTTTCGGCCTGATTGCGGCCTATATTCTGACTGGCGCGGCCGGCAACCTGCTTTCCACGCTGGTGAACTGGGTCTGGCCGATCCATGACAGCGGCAACATCGTTTTCCCGGCGGGTGCGGGCGCTTCCGGCGCGGTCTTCGGCATTGCCGGCGCACTGATTATCCTGCTCAAATCCAATCGCCTGCCGATTCCGGTCCATGAACTGAAGCGCCTGCGCAAGGCGGTCATCTATTTTGCCGCCATCAACCTGGCTATCGGGTTTTCGATCTGGGCGGGCAATCTGTGGGTTCATTCGGGTCTCAATATCGACAACATGGCCCACCTGGGCGGATTCAGCTCAGGACTGCTGCTGGCAATGCCCATGGTTCCGCGCATCGGCTCACCGAAGGCGAGCTTTCAATTCCGCCTCCGCATCGCGCTGCTCATGGGAGTTGGCCTGCTGGTTCTGTTCGGGTTCTACATCGCCCACGTGCCGCCGCCGCAGAACTGAGCCGCCGACATGTAGTTAGCCGCGGGAATATTTGGGGCCATCAGGGTTTAAAGTGCGCCAACAACCAGCACCAACGCCAGATGGATGTCGCGAAGAAAATTGTCGAAAGCGCCAGGAGCAGCAACCACAAAACCATGGCGCAGACCGGCAGATGGAGGTAGAAACCCGGAGCGCCATCCGTCATGGATTCCTTAGCTCCGCCGGAAATGATATGGGGCAACAAGGCGAACCCTAGCGTTTTCACGGTTGCGCCAGCTTGATGGGGCTTGGTAAACGAAGCCTCGAATAGGCCATGCGCCGACTTGGTCACTCTAACAATCTCCTGGTCTGCGCTGGAGCCTGGTTCAACGAGAAGAAAAGCGCCATCTTGAATGCCTTCTTCCGACATCGGCGTGAAAGCGCGCGCCGCAACCGTTACCTCTTTTACGATCGTCGTCTCTTTTGGCTGATGGCTCAGCGGTCCCGAAAATTGGGAAATCGCGTAAAGATGCTGGACCGCGTTATGGGCTGCAACAATGGCGTTTCTCGACATATAAGCAACAAGCGCGCCAAAGATGGCGATGGGCATCTGCAGGAAAATTAACCCCGAGATGACTGGCTCCAAAAGTGTCGGTGAAGGTGATGAATTGTGGAGCTGAACATAGAGGTCCGTTATTTTTCCGGTGAGAACCCCAAAAATCGCAAACAGGAATCCATGCACCGTGAGTGACCAATTCAGTCTCGAGTTGAGCAGGTCGTCTTCGTGCTGAGCGTAACTTTTCAATCGATCATAATAGCTAAGGACATCGGAGAATTTCGCGGGCCCGTCCTCAATGACAGAGAATCGACAGTCGCTTAAAGGAATTTGGCCGAAGACAGGCTTTCTTGGCTTGATGAGCCTGAAGCGTTCCTTGATGGCGTCTAGAAATTTCACAACGTCACCTCCAAGTCCCATCGAGAGAACTGCACACTCGCGCGCATTGAAACGAGTGTGGCGTCGCCACAGTTGCGTGATCAATGAAGGCTCTACGGCGGTTCTCCAATTCCCGTAGAGTTTTGAGGGGCGTGCCAGGTGGCGTTTTCTTGGGAAAAACGCCACTCAACGTTCGAGGTTCTGCTCTACGCCAATTGGAGAACCGCTCTAACTCGATAAAACACGTTATCACGGTCCGACTCACCCGGGAGATCCGATCCGCTTTCACGCCTCGCGTTCCACCGGGCCGACTTCGATTTCCGCGGTCGGTCGGCCGCTCTTCATTTGCGATGAGGTGACCAACGCGACGGCGCCGAGAACCGCGACCATACCGACATATTCCGATTTCTGCAGATGCTCATGCAGCACCGCCGCGCCAAGCACGACGGCGACTACCGGATTGACGTAGGCATAGGTGGCAACCTTGGCCACCGGCACATGGTGAATGAGCCAGATATAACAGGAGAAGCCTAACAGCGAGCCGAAGAGGACCAGGTAGCCGACGGCGCCCACGCTTTGCGTGTCCCAGATGGCTCGGCGCCACTGCCAGGTGACGGTCGCGAGGGCGAGGTTGCACAGCCCCGCCGCCAGCATCTCCCATCCGGCGGCGACCAGCGGATCGACGGCGAGCCGGATGCGGCGGAACAGCACCGAGCCGATGGACCAACTCAGGGCGCCTAGAAGGACCACGATGGCGGCTAGGATTTGGATGGGATGGCCGTGGGTGGCGAGCGCGGTGCGGAAACTCGGCCAGAGCAGCACGAGCAAGGCCATTAGTCCCAGCGCGAGGCCGAAAACTCCGCGGGGACGCAGTTGCTCGCCCTTGGGCAGCATGGACTCGATAACGGCCACATACAAGGGAACCACGGCGACGATTAAGGCGGCCAGGCCGCTGGCCAGGTATTCCTCGGCCCACACCAGGCCGATATTGCCGCCGAAAAGCATCAGAGCGCCGAGATAGCCGAGCCGAATCATCACGGGCCGGCTATAGAACAGTTGCTTTCCAGACAGGCCGCAGAGCGTGAGCATGATGAAAGCGCCGGCCATCATGCGTGATCCGGCCAGTATCGGAGCGGGCAACAAGCGCACGCCGATGCTCATCGCAGTGTAGGTGGCTCCCCAGCACAGGTATACGCTGCCGAAGGCAAGAAGAATGGCGAAACGGGAAGGGCGAGCAAGGTCTGGGGGAGAGGGTGGCACATCCTTCATCGTAGCGTCCGGTGGCGGCGTAAGCTCGCGCCTCCTGTGAGCGGCGATGCCGGCATCTTCGGAGGGATCCGCTGGCCTACAATAGGAACGTTGGAACGACGGTCGCGCGAGAAGCATGAGAACAAGTCTTTACGGCCGGCGTTCGCTGTTTTCGCGGCGTTTCGAAAGGGTTCCATGGCGCGGGGCCCGAGCCCATGATTGACCCTTTTTGCGCGCCATTTCAGCGCCGTTCGATCGAGAAACTCATCCCCAATTCGAGGAACCGATGAAAACCTGCTGCCTGTTTCCTTTCCTACGTGGCTTCATCCGTGACTTCATCCGAGGCTGGACGCGCAGCTTGAAGTGCGATTCGACGCGTGGGTCGACGCGGCGTTTGAAGCGTAGCGCGGCTGCCGCCGGAGCCATCGCGGTGGCTTGCCTGCTTCTCGTCGCGCCTTCGCTCACCCATGCGCAGCGGCTGCCCACGAATGTGAGTCCGGTCCAGTACACGATCACCCTCACGCCCGACCTGGCGAACGCCACCTTTTCCGGCGTGGAGCGGATCAATGTCAACATCGAGCAGCCGACGAACTCCGTCACACTCAACGCCGCAGAGCTCAAGTTGCAATCGGTCGTGATCTTTCCGAACGGGCCGCGGCAAACCGGCGCGGTGTCTTTCGATCCCGACAAAGAACAGGCCACTCTTACCTTTCGCCACACGCTCGCCGCGGGCACGGCCACGATCGAGATCCGCTTCACCGGGATCTTGAACAACGAACTTCGCGGCTTTTATCTCTCGAAGGCCGAGGGCCGCCGGTATGCGGTGACGCAATTCGAGCCTACCGACGCCCGGCGCGCGTTTCCCTGCTTCGATGAGCCGGCCTTCAAGGCGGTCTTTGCCATCACGCTCGTCGTCCCAAAGAATGACACCGCCATCTCCAACGGCGGCATCGTCTCAGACACGCCGGGTCCCGATCCTGATCAACATACGCTCGAATTCAGCGCCACGCCCAAAATGTCCACGTATCTGGTCGCCTTTCTGGTGGGCCAGTTTCAATGCACGGCGGGAACGTCAGACAGCATCTCCCTCCGCGTTTGCTCCACACCGGAAAAGGTGGCGTACACGCCCTATGCGTTGAGGGTGGCCGAATTCGCACTCCATTACTACGACAATTATTTCGGCATTCCCTATCCGCTCAAGAAGCTCGACCTCATTGCCATTCCCGACTTTGAAGCCGGGGCGATGGAGAACTTCGGCGCCATCACCTACCGCGAAACCGATCTGCTGCTCGACCCAAAAAACGCTTCGGTCAGCGCCAAAGAAAACGTGGCCCTCGTGGTGGCGCACGAGATGGCCCACCAGTGGTTCGGCGATCTGGTGACCATGGAGTGGTGGAACAATATCTGGCTTAACGAGGGCTTCGCCACCTGGATGGAGACCAAGGCGGTGGCGGCCATGCATCCGGAGTGGGAGATACCCCAGACTGTGGCCGGTGAAGAGCAGTCCACGCTCAATCTCGACGCCCAACCGACGACGCGGTCCATCCGCGCGCCCCTCGCCAACACGCCGGCCGAGATTAACCAGCTCTTCGACGGGATCACCTATTACAAAGCCGGCGCCGTCTTGCTCACGGTGGAGAATTACCTTGGCCCCGAGATGTTTCAAAAGGGCGTTCACGCTTACCTCACCGCGCATGCATACGGAAACGCCACGGCGGAGGACTTTTGGAACGCGCAAACCGAGACCAGCGACAAACCGGTGGATAAAATCATGCAGTCGCTAGTGCTCGATCCCGGCGAACTCATTCTGGCTTTCGGCGCGCCCTCGGGCGGCCGCGTGGGCGTCACGCAGAAGCGCTTTTTCCTGAATCCCGATTCGACGCCGCCGGCTGATGAAAAGTGGACCCTGCCGGTGTGCATCAAAACCGGTTCCGGCGGCCAGGACTGCGAGCTGCTCGGCCCCGGCACATCTTCCCTCAAGATTCCCCAGGCGAGCCTCTTCTACGCAAACGCCAGGGGCAAAGGGTATTACCGAACCGCCTACGCGCCCGCGCAATATAACGCGCTGGTCGAGCAGGTGGAAACCGGCCTGGCGCCCACGGAGCGCATCAGCCTGGCTGGCGACGAGTGGGCACGGGTGCGCGCCGACCAAGCTACGGTGGGCGACTATCTCAATCTCTCCGCCGCGCTTAAGGCCGATCAAAACGCCGAGGTGATTTCGAGCGCCCTGAGCCCCATCGGCACGATTGACGACGACCTCGCTGCCACGGCTGAAGAGCGCGACGCCCTCGCCACCTGGATCCGGCGCACTCTCGAGCCTGAATACCGCAAGCTCGGCGCTCCTTCGCCCAGCGACTCGCCCGACAAGCGCCAGCTCCGCGCCAGCCTCTTCCGCGTGCTTGGCTACTATGGCAAAGACCCGACTGTCCTCGCTGACGCCAACCGGATTACCCAGCAGTACCTGGCGAACCCCGCCTCCATCGATCCCACGCTAGGCCAAACGGCTCTCGCCGTCGCCGCCGAACACGGCAACGAGCATCTCTTCGACCAGCTCCAGAACGTCTACGAAACCTCGAATAATCCGGAATTCCAGGAGGGGGCGTTGCGCATGTTGGCGGAGTTTGAAAACCCGGCCCTGGTGCGCCGCGCGCTCAGCTTCGCCGTTTCCGGCAAGGTGCGCAATCAGGATGCGGCCATTCAGCTTGCCATCGCGCTCGAAATGCCGGAATCGCGCCAGGAGGCCTGGGACTACATCAAGAATAACTGGGATAAGGTGCAGGCGCAGTTGACTACGGCGATGGGCTCCATCCTGGTGGAGGGCGCAGGCGGCTTCTGCTCTGCCGCGGCGCGCGACGATGTGCAGACCTTCTTCGCGAGGCACAAAGTTCCCGCTTCGAACGTGGCATTGAAGCACGCCATCGAGCACATCGACGGCTGCATCGAGTTCCGCCGCCTGCAGGAGCCGAACCTCAAAAAATGGCTGGCCACGCAAGGCGGGTCGCAGGCGGCTTTATAAATCAGTCTGCGGCAGAAGCTTGATTCTCGAGGTTTGTGGCAGGGGCCTGAAAGGCGCGATGTTGCACGCCGCGGAAAACTCGACCGCCTCGAAAAATATCCGGCGCTTGGCTGGGCCGTCTGCCGATTGAGCTCGCAAGCGGAGAAGCCAAAACGGCGCCATAATAAAGCAGACTTCAGAAGAGCTGTGCATGATCCAACATCGCAATCCGCGAGAAGACTGCAACCGCGTGAGCATTGAGATCCTCTTTGCGGACGCGGATCTCGCGATCACCTTCACCCAATTGGCTCTTGAACGCAGCGAGCCGACGGCTGTTGCCCGAATTGCGGGGAACGCCCGCAAAGCATACGACGAGATTTCAAGAATTCGCCTCTTGCTCCCGATGTCGGCATGGGAATCGGAACGCCTCGACGCCAAACTGGCGCTTATCAGGAAACGACTGCTGGGGCTGGGTCAGATTGCCTCTTAACTGCCCTGGCACGCTGCGGAGAAGACCGTCGCTGAACCGGGCATCAAAGGCACGAATTCGCTCACATGCGGGCAGGGTTTCCATGCGCACGGGGAAACCACGCGAACCGCGGGCGTTCAGTGCTTCCTCATTCGCGCAGGGTTCCCGCGCGGGCCCGGCCAGTTGCCAATGCGTGACGAAACCGCAACCGCAGGCCGGCCCCACCGCTGGGTCGCTACCCGAAACGCCTCATTTCGAGAAAAGGCCGGGGCTGCCGCCGCGGGTCGCCGCTTTGTGCGTGAACCGGTTCACCATCCGGTTCAGGTTCTCGTCCGTGACGACGGGCTTGGTTTCTTCCTTCTCTTGATCGGGAGGATTCTTTGCCGCCTCGGCCTTCTCTTTCTCGCTTACCAGATTGAGCTGAAGAAAGGGCTTCATATTCTGACCCTCCGACCAGTATTGTGATCCCGTTTTGCAACGGCTGTCCACCCTGGGCATTCACAGGTGTGCGCTTCATCACAAAGCTTTCCTGCGGGGCGGATGCCCGTTTTCGAGCCGGATATCCGTTGCCGCATCCCGCGTTGACGGTTGGGCGGAGAGGCGCCAAATCAGAGTCACAGAAGAAATTCCAAAGGCCCCCACGCCAAGCCGGAAAATAACCGCTCCGCGTCCAAGGCTGGCAGTCTGTTGAAAGCGAAAGAGATAGCTTCATTTTCCCTTACGGCGGTTCTCCAATTCCCGTGGAGTTTTGAGGGTCGTGCCAGGTGGCGTTTTCTTGGGAAAAACGCCACTCGACGTTCGAGGTTCTGCTCTACACCAATTGGAGAACCGCTATAGGGTTGATTCCCATCTATGGGGTCTCGTTTTTTTCTCGTTGTGGAGTTGCTGCGTTGGAAGCGCAAACGTCGTTCTCCCGCCCCAAAAAGCTGATTACGGCGGTGCTCGGCATCGCCTCGCTCATTCTCATTGCCCTCGACGGTCTTTCTTACCACCAAATGGGAGCAGTACTGGAAGGCAAATCTTGCAGCGGAGCACCTGGAACAGAACCTTTCCGCCAACCACAGCGCCGGGAAGCTCGACTGAAGCTTCCCCTCAGCTCACGCGCTCTCGGTGCGGCAACAGGGAGTCAAGAAATAGCAGGCAGGCGCCGATGACGATGGACGAGTCGGCGAGGTTGAAGTCGGGCCAATGATAAGTGAAGATGTGGACCTCGATGAAGTCCACCACCGAGCCATAGACGATGCGGTCATGGACGTTGCCGATGGCCCCACCCAGGATGAGCGCCAGGGCCACCGTGGTGAGGGTGATGCGATTGCCGTAGCGGATCATGCCGACCAGCACAGCCAGCGCGGCGAATATAGTGAACGCGACCAGGCCCCAGCGCACGGTTTGCGGCGAGGCCGAGCCGGCGAAGAGCGAAAACGCCGCGCCCTCGTTGGTCCAGTGGCTGATCCGCAGGACATGATCAATCACCGGAATCGCGCCGCCGATGGGGATGTGCGCGGAGACCGAGGTCTTGGTGAGCCGGTCGGCGGCAACCACTGCGGCAGAGATAAGGAGCAGCCACGGCAGCCGGCGCGGCGCGGGCCAGCTCACGAGGTCGTCTCCGTCTGCGGCTGTTCAATGTTCGGCGGAGTAAAGCCCATCTCTTCGAGAGCCCCACGGCAGCGCGCACAGACGTTCTGCCAGGCGCCGTAATCGGCGGTGTCCTGCGTGTAGCGCCAGCAACGGGCGCACTTGACGCCAGTCGCGGGCAAGGCCACAACCGCAGGACGAGCGGGAGCACCTTCTTTGTTGACGCCTCTCGGAGAACGGATCACAACTTCGGAGACGTTGAAGAACTCGGCAAGAGCTTCGTCGCCAAAAGACCTCAAAAGCGCTGCGTCGGATTCGTTTGCGGCAATCTCTACGCGCGCGTCGAGACCCTTGCCGATTTTTCCTTGTTTGCGCTCGGCTTCCATCTCCGCGAAAACTTCATCCCGCAGGTCGAAGAGCCGCTTCCATTCAGCGATCAGCTTGGTTGCATCTTCGGCGAAGATCTCCTCCGGCTTGGGAAACAGCGCCAGGTGCACGCTGGCTTCGCGTCCCGCGATCTGGGGCAGATGCTCCCAAACTTCGTCGGCGGTGAAGCTGAGAATGGGCGCGACCAGCCGGACCAGCGCTTCGGTGATCCGCCACAGCACCGTCTGCGCCGAGCGCCGCGCCAGGCTCGTGGGCGCGAACGTGTACATGCGGTCCTTGAGCACGTCGAGATAGAAGGCGCTCAGATCGACGATGGCGAACTCGTTCACCGCCTGGTACACGCGATGGAACTCGAAGGCTCCGTACCAGCCGCTTTTCCCATCCGGCCCAACAATTTTCTCGACGAGTTCGCGCGTGCGGGCCAGCATGTAACGGTCGAGGGGTAAGAGCTCGCGCTCGTCGACGGCGTCGGCGGCCGGGTTGAATCCGGCAAGATTGCCGAGCAGAAAGCGGAAGGTGTTGCGCAGCTTGCGGTAGATTTCGGCGCAGCGGGCCATGAGGTTTTCGCTCGCCGCCATATCCTCCCTGAAGTCCACTGACGCCACCCACAAGCGGACGATCTCACCTCCCATGCGGCTGGCGATATCGACGGGATCGACGCCGTTGCCGAGAGACTTGGACATGGCGCGGCCCAGTTCGTCGAGAGTCCAGCCGGCCGTGGCGACGTGCGAGTACGGCGCGCGCCCGCGCAGCGCCACCGAGGTCAGCAGGGACGAGTGGAACCAGCCGCGATGCTGATCGCCACCCTCCAGATACAACACCTCCGGGCGGCACTGGGCGCCGGCCTGGTTTTGGAAGAGCGTATAGGTCGAGCGAAGGTCCGGATCGGCCTCGCAAACCGCCATCCAGCTCACGCCGGAGTCAAACCAGACGTCGAGAATATCGGTCTCTTTGCGGAAGTTGTGGCTGCCGCAGCCGGCGCAACGGGATCCGGCGGGCACGAGCGCGGCCACGTCGGTGGTGTGCCACGCCTCCGCGCCCTCGCGCTCGAACAGATCGACGATCTTCCGGTTCAGATTCGGGTCAATGATAGGCTGATTGCACGTCTCACACAGAAATACCGCGATCGGTACGCCCCAGATGCGCTGGCGGCTGATGCACCAGTCGGGACGAGTGGCAATCATGTTGGTGATCCGCTCCTTACCCCAGGCCGGGTCCCAGACCACCTTGTCGATCTCCTCAATAGCCAGACGCCGGAAAGTTTTTTCCTGACCCTGGGCTGACTTCACGGGGGTTTCGAGGGAAATAAACCACTGCTCGGTGGCGCGGAAGATGACGGGGTGGTGGCAGCGCCAGCAGTGCGGATAGGCGTGCTCCAACTCGCCACCGCCCAGCAACGCGCCACGTTCCTCAAGCATGGCCACAATGATGGGATTGGCAGCCCACACCTTCATGCCCTCGAAGGCCGGCGGCACAGCAAACGGCCACGCAGCGGGATCGACGTGCAGGTGGCCGCCTGCGTCCACGCGCGACGTGGGGTCGAGACCATAGCGCTGGCCGGTAGCAAAGTCGTCGGCGCCATGGGCGGGCGCCGTGTGCACCGCTCCCGTGCCGGCGTCGGCCGTGACGTAGGTGGCCAAAACCCCGAGGACACTGCGGTCCAGGAAAGGATGCTGGAAGGTGACGCGGTCAAGCGCCGCGCCTTGGAAGCGCGCGAGCTCCTTGGTCGTGCGCAGTTTGCACGCCGCGGCGACCTGTTCGGCCAGCGCCGCGGCGATAAGGTAAACCGGGGCGTTGGGGCCCTCGCCGGCCGCCAGTGCTACGTACTCGAAATCGGGGTGAAAGGCCACCGCCATCGACGCAGGAAGCGTCCAGGGGGTGGTGGTCCAGATGATTGTCGCCACATCCCGGCCCGCCAGCGAGGGAGCGATGGCCGCCGGATCGGACGTTAATTTGTAGCGCACAAACACCGAAGGACTGGTATGCTGTTGGTACTCGACCTCTGCCTCGGCCAGGGCAGTACGGTCATGAATGCACCAGTAGACAGGCTTCAGCCCGCGATAAACGAATCCCTTCTCCGGAAATCCGTAAAAAGCCTCCAGCGTCCGCGCCTCGTAGCCGCGGGCCATGGTTTTGTACGGCGCCGCCCAGCGGCCGAAGCAGCCGATGCGCTGGAATTGGGAAGTTTGCAGATCGACGTATTTTTGCGCGTAGGCCCGGCACGCCTCCAACACTGCGGGGGCGGGCATTTCCAGCTTTTTGTGGCCCAACTTTTCGTCGACCTTGATTTCAATGGGCAGCCCATGGCAGTCGTAACCGGGCACGTAGGGAGCGTCAAATCCAGCCATGGTCTTTGACTTGACCACGAAGTCTTTTAACCCTTTGTTGAGGGCATGACCGAGATGAATGGGCCCGTTGGCGTAAGGCGGGCCGTCGTGGAGAAGATAGGTGGGACGGCCGCGGCGAGCTTTGCGCAGCTCTTCGTAGAGACCCAGAGAAGCCCAGCGGGCGAGCCGGTGGGGCTCGTTCTGGGGAAGGTTGGCTTTCATGGGGAAAGCCGTCTGAGGAAGGGTAAGCGTCGCCTTCAGGTCAGGCGTTGAGGGCATCGGGGCTCCGTCGGTGATGCGAATCGGTCAATTTTCAGTTTTCAGTGTAAAATTGGTCCATTCCTCAGTGTAAATGCCAGGGCAAGATTTCCAGGTAACAAACCTTCTGTGAAAGGCGTCTATTGTTTATGGGAGCACTCGAAAGGCCGGAATATGAGTCTTGGGAGAATCAGGCGCAGAAGAGCATAGCCGGCTCCGAGACAAGTCTCGGCAGAATCAAGCATAATGGGTCGATGGGCCTGTTTTCGGGCGCGCTTCCCCCCGAACAGGCGAAGGGAACCGAGCCAGCAATCACTATGGCAAACGAAATCCTGACACAGGCAGAAGCGGAGCCCCGATCCGTGGAAGCCGGCACTGGGCACGAGCTCGACGCCCTGCTCGGCAAGGCGTTTGAGGAAAAACCCATCTGGACCGACCTCTGGGAGAGCATCCGCGATGTTTTCTTTCCCCAGAAGCTGCCGCCGCTCGAGTTAACCTCGACGCCGATCCCGGTTCCCGACCGCATGGCGGTTAAGCCCAACCCATGGGCAATTGGAATTTCGACCTCGGTCAATGGCGTCATTCTGGTTCTGGTTCTGATCTTCGGGGTCAGAAAAGTCATTGAAGTCGCGCGGCCCCAGCTTCAGGCCATGAACATCGACGTGGGGGAGTGGAAGGCTCCCAAGGATGTGAACAAGGCCGGTGGAGGAGGAGGCGGAGGCGACCGCAGCCTCATCGAAGCGAGCAAAGGCAAGCTACCCAAGATCGAGAAGGATCCCATCGTTCCGCCGCAAGTGCAGACCTTCGATAATCCGAAAATTCCGGTTCCCGCGGCCATCAACGTGCAGAACAACATTCAACTACCTGACAATCCGACCCTGCCCATTATCGGCATGAAGAGCTCGGCGAACGTGGTGCTATCGAACGGGACCGGAAGTGGCGGCGGCATGGGCACCGGGAGTGGCGGCGGACTGGGTTCGGGCCAGGGCAATGGCTATGGCCCCGGCTATGGCGGTAACGTAGGCGGGGGCGTTTACCGCGTGGGTGGCGGAATTTCAGCGCCGGTGCCCCTCAACACGGTGGAGGCCGAGTTCTCCGACGAAGCGCGCCGGGCCAAGTATCAGGGCGTTTGCCTGATTGAGATGATTGTCGACGCGCACGGGAATCCGGTGGATCCGCACGTGGTTCGGCCACTGGGCATGGGGCTGGACGAAAAGGCTCTTGAAGCGGTCCGCAAATATCGCTTCAAGCCGGCCATGAAGGACGGCAGAACGCCGGTTCCCGTCATGATTACCGTCGAGGTCAACTTCCGGCTTTACTAGGGCTTAGGCATTACGGCGGTTCTCCAATTCCCGTGGAGTTTTGAGGGGCGTGCCAGGTGGCGTTTTCTTGGGAAAAACGCCACTCAACGTTCGAGGTTCTACTCTACACCAATTGGAGAACCGCTATAGAAGCTGAACCTGGTTTGAAAAACGCGCCATCCACCCCGAGGAGAGGATGGCGCGTTTTTCTGCGCTCGGATAGCCAGTTTCAGGATGGCCGTTCCGTAGCGCAAGAGGGCGCGGACGGCTGGAGAAGAGCATGCGCGCAGCAGTTTACGACCCGACTTCGAGAGCTCCCGGCAAGTGGCTCTCCCTGGAAGAGCGGCCGATGCCCGAGCCGCGCCCTGGGGAAGTGTTGTTGAAGGTGCAGGCTTGCGGTGTGTGTCGCACCGATCTGCACATTGTGGAAGGGGATCTTGCGCCAATCCAGCCGCGCATCATTCCCGGCCATCAGATTGTGGGCCACGTGTTGGGTGGCGCCACCGCGAGCCTGCCTCCGGTCGCCCGCGTGGGCGTTTCCTGGGTGGGCGGCGTTGACGGAGACTGCTGGTATTGCCGACATGGGATGGAGAATCTCTGCGATCATCCGGTCTTCACCGGCTACACGGTGAATGGCGGGTATGCGGAATACGCGACAGTGCGCGCGGATTTCTCCGTGCCGCTGCCGGAGGGCGTGGAGTCGGCGCGCCTTGCTCCGCTGCTGTGCGCGGGCATCATCGGCTTCCGCAGCCTGCGGGTCGCGGGCGTGGAGCGCGGGGAACGCGTGGGGCTGTACGGCTTTGGCAGCTCGGCGTCGCTGGCCATTCGGGTACTGCAAGCGTGGGATTGCCCAGTGTACGTAGTCACGCGCGGCGAAGCGCACCGCAAAGCCGCGGAAGGGAGGGGAGCAACGTGGGTGGGCGACGAAGACGCCGAGCCGCCGGTGGAGCTGGACCGCGCCATCACCTTCGCGCCCAGCGGCAAAGTGGTGGTGAGCGCGCTGGCGGCGCTGCGCAAGGGAGGAGTCGTTGCCATCAACGCCATCCACCTGGACCAAATGCCCGCGTTCGACTACGACAAGCTGCTGTGGGGCGAGCGGCAACTGCGCAGCGTGGCCAACATGACGCGGCAGGATGCACACGATTTTCTCGCCCTCGCCGGCACGCTCGATTTTCACCAAACCGTGACGACGTTTCCGCTCGATGAAGCCAACCGCGCTCTCGAAGCGGTGAAGCACGAGACCGCAGATGGATCGTCAGTGATCGTTCTATAGAGCCTGTTATGAACTTTGGGGCAGACAGCGTTGCGAGCGAAAATTCGGCCAGAACCGGGGTCCCCACGGATGGGTCTTTGTCCGTGGGGTGGAGACGAGGCCGAGCCCGCTGGCTGTGGCGGGTGGACCGTCAAGGGCGAGAACGAAGTATGGCCGGATTGCCACCCCAGCGACCAAAGGCCGTCGCTGGGGACCCCGGGATTTCCACCGCAACCCCTCGGGACGGGGCCAATTTTCCCGATTTCGTGGTCGCTCGTCGCTAGCAGACACCCGGTGTTCCACCCCACGGACGAAGAGCACGTCCGTGGGGGCCCCGGTATGCGTCCCTCCTCGCTCCTACGGCGGTTCTCCAATTCCCGTGGAGTCTTGAGGGGCGTGCCAGGTGGCGTTTTCTTGGGAAAAACGCCACTCAACGTTCGAGGTTCTGCTCTACACCAATTGGAGAACCGCTATAGAACTGGGGAAACATTGGCTCCCGTCGCTGCCCGCCCCAAAGTTCATAACCGGCTCTAGGAGTGTGTCGGGAATAGATTCCCTCCGCAGTTGATTTAATTTTGGCGCGAGGTAGTTGGTTTTACGATGCCTCTATGGGCAAGAGCTTTCTTCCTGATGAGGTCAACCAGTCTCTGCTGTTCCCCCCGTCGCTGCATGATTGGCTTCCCGACGGACACCTGGCGCGTTTTCTGGTGGACGTGGTGGGGG
>JASHOC010000106.1 GCA_030041305.1 Acidobacteriaceae bacterium | reverse complement strand
CTGAAGCTCCATGGCTCGGGCTGGACGCCGCAAGCGGCCTGAGAAGCCGAAGCGAGGAATGATCCACGCCCCCGTGTCGCGGTAATGCCAGCAACCCTCGCCGATCGGATCGATATCCCTCCAACAGCGCCGCTGCCACTGAGTCCGCCGACCGCGCAAACCAAAATCAGAACCGTTATCCCCGACACACTCCTAGGGCAACAGATTCGCGTCGACGGGGTCAGCGCTAATGATCCATGGGGCGGCGGCACCAGTTTCGTGCCCTCCACCGAATCGATCGAAAGTGTTAACATCGTAACGAATAGTCCCTCTGCCGAACAGGGCCTCGCGGGAGGTTCCTCAGTGACGGTTACGCTTAAAAGCGGAACCAACACGTTGCACGGAGCCTTTTACGAATACAACATCAACAATGCGACCGAAGCGCGGAACTTTTTTCAACCTGCTGGACAGGCAGCCCCTCATCTTGCCGATAACGACACCGGCGGCTGGCTAGGCGGCCCTATCGTTCGGGACAGGTTATTTTACTGGGGCGGTTATGAGGGAGACTTCACCCGTCAAGGCATGAACGGAATCATTGCCGTGCCCACGCCGGCAATGCTTTCCGGGAATTTGTCGGGATCGCCCATACCCATCTACGACCCCACCACCGGCAATCCAGACGGCTCAGGGAGAACGCCGTTTCCGGGTGATATCGTCCCTGCAAACCGAATCAGCCCGATTGTACAAAAACTGCTGCCCTATTTCCCGACGCCCAATCTTCCGGGAATCGTGAACAACCTTGAGGTCACCCAAGCGACCACCTATAACTTGCACAAGATCAGCGCCAAAATCGATTACCAGGCAACTTCTAAATTAAGGGCCTCCGGCCGCTGGGCCTATCAACCTTATTACACTGTAAATAACCCCCTTTATGGGCCGGTTCTTGGCGGGGCGAGCGTCGGCTGGGCAGCCTTCGCCGAAGCTCAGGCGGGTAACTACTTGCAACATGGCGCCACGCTCGCAACCTCGGGGTCAGCGACATACATATTCAGTCCGTCGCTGGTCGCAGATTTCACCTTCGGAGAGACGCAACCCCGCCAGCTTCTCTATCCGACAGAAGCGAACGAGCTCTATGGATTGGATGTCCTGGGAATTCCAGGTACAAACGTAGGCGGTCTGCCTTGGGCAGGAGGTATGCCGGACTTTACGATCGGCTCCGGCGATTATGGCTCCCCCACGTTCGGCGAGTCGTATCCTCCTCTTTCATATCGGGATCCGACCTTCGAATATACCGGCAACGTCACCAAGGTTTTGGGGTCGCATAATCTTCGCTTCGGTGAGGACATCATAAATGCCCATTGGAATCACCACGAGAATGAGGGCCAAGGTTTCAATTTTACGGGTGGCCTGACTGCCTTGAATGCGCCCAATGCGCCCCCGCCCAACGACTACAACGCAGTCGCTGACTTCCTCCTGGGTTTACCGCAGAACGAGCGCAGCTCGTACGCCTACCAGGAGGTTGAGCTCCGAGATTGGCAACTGGCCTTCTACGCGCGCGATCAGTGGCAAACCAGCAAGAAGTTAACGTTGAACTACGGTCTCCGCTGGGAGCATTACCCGGTTCCTAGCTCACCCAACCACGGTTACTCGTTCAACGACCTAGTTGTCGATCCAAATAACCCTACCTATGAAATCTGCGGAGAGGGCGGGATTCCGAGCAATTGTGGCATTCGAGTTTCATGGAAGCTTTTCGCTCCCAGCGTCGGCGTCGATTATCGCGTCACCAATAATTTCGTGGTCCGAGCCGGCTACAGCTTATCTCCCGATGAAACCCCCATGGAGCTTCTCGCGGTTCTAGACTATCCCAACCTTATTAACTCTAGTTATAGCGGAGAAAACGCTTATGAGAGCCCCGGCAGTCTGTCGGTTGGCATTCCGATCAGCCCCACGCCGGATATCAGCCAAGGTACCCTCCCTATTCCCCCGGGCGTCGAAATCGATACGAATAAGAAGAATTACGGCCGAGGTTATGTTCAGACGTATAATTTTTCGGTTGAACAGAGGCTTCCCTACAGCTTTGCGCTATCGCTCGGCTATGTAGGCACACACTTTCTTAGATCCCTGGGAAGCAACGGATACATGAATGTGAATATTAATTATGGCCAGCTTGGCGGCGGAACTCCGAGCCAGCCGTTCTACAAGTTTGGTGATACAACACCGGTGGAGGTTTCTGGTGGTGAGACGAATGACATGTACAATTCGTTTCAGGAAACCCTTATCAAGAGGTTTTCTAACGGCCTCTCCTTGGATGAAGCGTATACCTGGCAGAAAGACATGCAGGATGGCAACACTGTACCGGGGATAGCTATCCCGCAATATTGGTATCTCAACAAGTCCGTCACTCCGACAGACCGGACAAACAATCTTACTACCAGTTTTGAGTACCACCTTCCGTTCGGAACGAACCAAAGGTTTCTCAGAGGCGGCATCGGCGCAGCGCTGGCTGGCGGCTGGACGGTCAACGGGATCTTCTTCCATTACTCTGGATTGCCTTTCAGCGTTAGCGCCGACGGTGCTTCGTGCAACTGCCCTGGAAGCACCCAGCGCGCGGAGCAGGTGAAGGCGACAGTAGGCAAAGTCGGCGATGGTCTGAATGGTAACGCGTATTTCGACCCGACAGCCTTTGCCTCAGTCACTACGGCTACCTTTGGCAATGTCGGCTACGATTCTTTACGCGGTCCCGGGGCAACCAATCTGGATGGTGGCGTCTTTCGCGACTTCCACATTTGGGAGCGGTTGGATATGCAATTCCGGGCGCAAGCCATGAACGTCACCAATACGCCCCACTTCGGCAACCCATCCGCGGACGTCTCGTCCGTGTCGTATGCAGCAGACGGCAGCATCCAAGCGTTGAATGGATTTAGCCAGATCACCAGCCTTGCTCCGCTCGGCAGGCTCATCGATCCGAGATACTTCCGTTTCGGCGCGCGGTTCAGTTTCTGAATCACCAGTTGTGTAGCAACGCTTGCCTGAATGTGGTGAAGACGCAGGGGCAACTCACGCCGTTGACGGGCAGATGGGCCGCGCGAAAGCCGCGGCTTTTCTCGTCTTTTCGAGGATGGCTGGACAAGATGAGCGCCGAAGATGTGGGACATTAACGGCGATAGGAAACCGGGCATTCTCACTTCGACCGCAAGGGTGCTTTCATTTTCTTCAAAACCTTCCCGGTCAACGTTAATGGAAGAAGTGCTACCCAAACCATCCAATTAGAAGACCCGATTCCCTAAAGGAGAAGAAGATGAGATTTCGGCTGTTGGTGTTATTTGCGGTGATGGCCACGTCTTTGGGAGCGCAAGTCACGTTCGACCGCCTGCTGCACGCCGACCAGGAACCTCAGAATTGGCTCACCTACTCGGGGACTTATGCCAGTGATCGGTACAGCGAGTTAACGCAAATCAATCGGGATAATGTCAAAAATCTCCAGCTAAAGTGGGTCTACCGACCGACGACCACACCCGCTGACGGGAAGATGGAGAACACGCCTCTTGTTGTGGACGGCGTTTTGTATGCGGGGAGCCTGACGGAAGTGGTGGCGCTCGACGCCGCCACGGGCCGGCAGTACTGGAAACTCTCGCGTCCGTTTGACAAAAAAGATTACCCTGGGCAGCACATTTATGAAGTGAACAAGGGACTGGCGATCGCCGGAGACACCCTGTTTTGGGCCACGGCAGTCGACTGCCATCTTCTTGCTATCGATGCTAAGACAGGACGCGTGAAATGGGATATCAAAGTTGCGGACTGGAGAAAAGGCTATCAGCTCAACGTCGCCCCCTTAGTGGTGAGAAACATGGTGATTCTTGGGCCTGCGACCAATGAGATGGGCGCCAACTGCTTTGTCGCTGCCTATGACGTCAACACCGGGAAGGAAATCTGGAAATTCTACACAAGTCCGAATACGGCGGATGATCCGGCCGCCAAGACATGGGCGGACGATAGCTGGAAGCACGGCGGCAGCCCTGTTTGGAACGGCGGTTCCTACGACCCGGAGACGAACCTCACGTTCTGGGGCACCGGCAATCCGAATCCTGGATGGAACGCCGACCAACGAAGGCCCGGCGATAACCTCTACTCGGACAGCGTGGTCGCTCTCGATGCCGACACGGGGAAGCTTAAATGGTATTTCCAATTTACGCCGGGAGATGAGTACGACTGGGATTCCACCCAGGTTCCCGTGCTGGCGGACATCGACTGGAACGGCACGCCCCGCAAGGTGATGCTCTGGGGCAACCGCAACGGCTTCTTCTATGTCCTGGACCGGGTCACCGGCCAATTCCTGCTGGGCAAAGCTTTCGTCAAGGAGAATTGGGCGTTTGGCATCGACAAAAACGGCCGGCCCATCAAAGACCCAAAGCACTGGCCCGTGCCGATGGGCGGAATCTATGTTATGCCCGCTTCGCAAGGAGGCACGAACTGGTATCCGCCATCTTACGATCCCCAAACTGGGCTCTTTTATATGTCCGTCTGGGACAATTATCGGTCTCTTTCTCCGAAACAGCCCTTTGCCCCATGGAAGGAAGGGGAGTTATACAACGGCGCCGAATGGTGGCCTGGTTACGACGAACACGGTCCGCCGCCGGACCACCCACCTCTGGTCCCAACGCCCCGGGGGGCGGAAAACGTGGGATATGGCACTCCCAATTACAAGACGAAGTCCGAGGGATACGGTGCGATCCGCGCGATCGATCCGAAAAGCGGAGCGAAAAAATGGGATTTCGATATGGTCAACTACACCGAATGCGGCGTGCTCTCCACGGCCGGCCGATTGGTGTTCGGGGGTGGGATGGACGGCGATTTTGTCGCCCTCGATGCGACGACCGGCAAGCCGTTGTGGCATGTGTATCTAGGCGGCGCCAATGCGAGCGGCCCGATCAGTTACGCTGTAAATGGGAAACAATACATCATAGGTACAGGCGCGGACACGATGTTTGCCTTCGCTTTGCCGGATTAGAGTTCCGCCCGGTGATCGGCAGGATTATTTTTCGCTTTGCATGGCTGAAAGACATTTAGTCCCTCTACATTGAAATTCTGCACAAAACGGGCAGAAAGTGGGCGAGTTATGCAGCGTGAGTGATGGCAAGCTGGGGAATGATGACGAGTTCGCGCAGCTTGAGTCCAGTGGTGATAACCTGCTTGCCGAACCGAGTCAGGTAGTACTGGTACGTGCGGTCGACTTTGCGAATCAGCCCGTGCTGGCGCAGGCGTTTGAGCAGCCGCGAAACCTGGCTGGAAGTGTTACCCGATAAGAGGCGGCGCACGGTTTTGTTCTGCATGCCGCTGGCATTGAACTCGCCGCGAGCCATGGCGCGGAATAAGGCGTCGTCATGGGCATCGAAGAAGTTGAAGCCGGGATAGGACCGGTCTTCGCGGCGGACCGGCTGCGACAGCTTGTTCAGTTTGTCGCGGCCGTTGCGGGGGTCCTCGAGAGCGGACAGGAACTCCAGGTAGCGGCGGTTGGCGGCAGCCAGCGGCTTGCGCAAAGCGGGCAGGCTGTAGATAGTCTTCTGGATGGCCGCTCATTTGGTCTCCCGTGAGCCGTCACGGTGTTCTACCTCGCGGAAGTGCTTGAACAAGGTCAGGTCGTTGACCGTTGTCCTTCGCCAAAATTCCATCCGGCCAAAACTCGCCATGTTTTCTTTTAGATAGCTTCGGCGTTTCACCGGGCCAAGCAATGTTTATTCGGAGATCTTAACCGTTAATAGGAAGCGGCAAAGCCTACGGACGAGGATTTGGCGAGGCACAGTATCGACAGCGCTCCGCGTGCAGAGATTCGTTATCGATGCTGCCGGAAACGGAACGGTGTGGATACGGCGATTTGCAGTAAGCCGCTAGCGCGGTGGATGTATGGGGATTGGATGCCGCCGTCGGAGAGTTGAGAGATCTGCCCTGGCACGAGAGATGCCTGGATTAGGCATGTCTTTATTGGTTCGCGAGGCAATTGCGGTGCTGATGGAGCGGCTGGAGGACTGTGGTAAACGGTAAGGAACCGAGTCGAGATGCAGAGGAGCGAGGGCAGGATCGGAGGCTGCGCCAGCGAGGAATCGCGTTGGAGCACACGGCAGCATTATTTCCTCAGGAAGAATCGACAGCAGCGTAGTGCCCAGGCCAGCCGGTAGGCCTGCGGGATTGCGTGCGATGACGTGCAGGGTACCGCATTTGCACTGGGGACAGGATCGGTTGAGTGCGGACTTCCGCTGTTCGGATAGCAACGTGCAGAGATCTACGGCCGTGCCGCGGAGATGAAGCCTGCGCAGTGCCAGCCTCTGTCGGCGGTTGCGGTTGGCAAGCAATCCGACGTGGCGGATCTTGACGAAAGCGGTAGGCAGGACATGGAGCAGGAAGCGGCGCATGGGGCGTGCTCGTGGAGCACGCAATGGATGGTGGTCCGGGGTACCCGGTAGGTGTGGGCAAGCTGGCCAAGACTCGGGCCGTGCTGGCGATCGCGCATGATGGCTTCGCGGTCGAGGTCCAGCGGCCGGCGGCTGATGTGCCGGCCTTCGAGACGGGCACGCCGCATGCCGGCCCGGACACGCTCGACGATCAGGTTACGTTCAAGTTCGGCGATTGCGCCGATGATGACTACGATGCCCCGGCCCAGCGGGCCGCCGGTATCGATCTGCTCGCGGAAACTGGCATACTCAATGCTCAGGTGGTTGAACTCGTCTAATAGCTCCAAGAGGTGCCGGGTAGACCACGCGATTCTCTCGCTTGCCCACACCAGGACCACATCGAACTTGCCGCGGCGGGCGTCGCGCATCATTTCATCCATTAAGGGGCTCGCAGGGCATAAATGTCTTTGAAAAGGTCTTTAGTACCTATCCATTTGAATCCTGCACATTTTGCGCAGAATATTTCTGGCGATGTACGTTTCGGTCAGTATTCATGCGGGATTTCGGCATTTTTTCAAAGGCTCCAACTTTCGGGAAAATGCCAGGTTTTGGTTCCGGCTACGCCGGGTTAGGAGTGCTAAATTCCTCTGGTTTCGCCGTAAGCAGCACGGTGGCGCACTAGAGTGCGCCACCGCGTCAGAGGCCGCAGCTTGCAGGATTGCTATTGCGCCTCCAGATCCATCAGCACCACTTGCTGATTGTCCGTTTCGATGGCGATTACGTGCGAGCTGTCCGCTAGGTAGTAGGCGAAATGGGCCGCAGTGGTTGGAGACGCGGGGTTGAGACCGGTCATAGTGCCTGTAAACACTCCGTTCGAACCGGAGATAAAGGTTCCCGTGATTGAAAGGCTCGCCGTCGATTGCGTGTCTTCGTTGAGAGCCAGGTTTCCTGTCAAGGAACCAACCCCGTCAGCCGCAAGAAGACCCACACCGACATCTTCCGTATATTCCGAAGCCTTGGGAATGACCGCGCTCATAGCGTAGGATCCTTTGAAAGAAGCAGCACTGAAGGAACCGGTCTGCTGGAAGGCCTCTCCGATCAACTCATCGCTCGCGTCCATGGAAATCATCAGCGCGTCTCCGTTGCCGGTAAAATAAACCTCGACGTTATAGCTGAAGGAGGGAGTCGCGTTGCCGTCGCTCAGGCCAGAGAACGTTGCCCGGCCGGTGGAATCCACGGTGTAGGTCCCAGTGTAAGTATTGCCGCTCTGCGGGCTTTGCTCGGCGGGGTCGTTCAGGTTGAGCGTACCGCTGGCGCTGCCGTTGGAGCCGATCGCGACCAGGCCGGCGACCGCCAGTGGCCGGGTTGGAATTACGGCGTCGAATATATAGCTCGAGCCGGAGACAGAACTGCTGCTGAAGTTCCCGGTATTGCTCCCCTGGCTGAGAGCTGTCCCAACCATGCCGCCGAGAAAGTTGTCGGCCGTCTCGATGAGCCGTACTTCCTGGCTGCCGACGATATAGCCAATGAAATTGATGGCCTTCACTCCCGAGGCCGTGCTCGGAACGAGCGCAAACTCGCAGCGGCCCCAGGTATCCGGAGTGGTGACGGTGCTCGCCGCGAAAGACTCGTCCGTAGAATGAGAACCGCCGTCGTTGAGATCGAAGACGCTGCCGTTGCCCGAAATTCCGCCGGCGCTGTCGACGTTCAGCACACCGCCCATCACGACCGGCGAACCGTTGTTATCCATACCTCCCACGGAGAACGCATATCCACCCGAGGGCGCGGGGCTGCCGTTTTGTAATTCCATGGTTCCAATAACAGCCGCAAAAGAGTCGAACTCAACAAGCAGCGCCTTGGAACTCGAGACCATCACAGCTTGAAGGGTCTCTGTGCCGTTAACGCCTAAACCGTTATCACTGGTCGTGAGGGCGATCTGCACATTTTGGTTGGAGGCCACGGAATAACTGCCGCCTGTGATCGCCACATGCCTGTATCCGCCCGGTATGCTCACGTCCTGCTCGCCTCCGGAGATTGTGCCGCTGTTGGCGTAAAAAGACCCTGCCATGCTGGTCGAGGCGATGGAATCGACTCCGGTCAGCGAGAAGACCCAGGTACCGGTGGGGAGATTTGCCGGCGCGCCTCCGGAGCTTCTACTGGTGATGGTGATGGTGGCTGAAGCCGAAACGCTGCTGTCGGCAGCAGAAGTGACCGTCACGGTCACCGTGCTGCCCGATGGGACGCTGGACGGCGCGGTGTAGGTGGTGGATGCGCCACTGGCTGTGCTGGTGGACGATAATGAGCCGCACGCGCCCGCACTTCCGCAGGTCACGGCCCACGTAACATCGGAATTCGAAGAACTGTTGGCGACCACCGCGGTGAGCGATGTGGTGGCACTGATCTGAAGAGAAGTGGGAGGCGCAGGGCTAAAGGAGATCGAAATCGACGGGCTGGTGGTGGTCGTGGTGGTCGTGGAGCCGCCCCCGGATGAGCAACCGGCGAGGAGGCTAACCATACTCATGCCGATGAGCAGAGAGCTGGATTGCAGCGTCGTGAGCATGCGATTGACTTTCCTAATTTCAGTGCGTTTCATGGAAATCCTCCTTGGGGATTGGTTTGCATTCTGTCTGCACCCCGGCTGCTGCCTCTGCGCCGCCTTTCCAGCCATTCCTGCGCGAGAGGGATTGCGCAGGCGAAGGGCAGAATGAAGCCGCTGACGAGGATGCGCTTGGGGATGGCGTCTGCCGGGAACGAATCCCGGCTTGTCCTGGTATGCGTAATCAACCGGCAAAAGAGCTCAGAATTCTTGGGGAATTCGCGAGGGGGCGCATGGGATCGGCCTTTGGGAATAAGCGACGCACAACGGCGACGTTGGCCAGCCATTCGCTGGCTTCGAGCGCGTATTGACCCCGGTGGAGAGGATGGGGTACCTTCAAGCGACAGGGAGGTTGCGGTCGAGCGATTGTCTCAACCGGCTGGTTTGGCCAGCCAGCTGCTTTTGCGCTGGAGGAGCGGGGATAGGGACGCACTTCACGCGCTCATTCCTATCGTTTACAAGGAGTTACGATTAGCTGCGCGCCGCTGCCTGCGGGCGGAACGGCCCGATCATACTCTACAATGCACGGAACTGGTCCACGAGGTGTATCTTCGCCTCGCGGGCGATGCGCCGCTGACGATTGAAAGCCGCGCGCATTTTGTTGCTATAGCGGCTAGACTGATGCGCCAGATCCTCGTCGACTACGCCCGTCGGCGAGCGGCGGTCAAACGAGGGCCTCAATACAAAGTTGAACTGGACGAAAGCTTCTATCTCCCCCAAAAAGAAAACGTCGATGTTGTCGCGCTGGATCACGCGCTTGATCGACTCTCGCGCCGCGATGCGCAACAGGAAAGGATCGTGGAATTGCGCTTTTTTGGTGGCCTGACGGTGGCGGAAACTGCCGAGGCGCTGGAGGTTTCCCCCGCCACCGTAAAGCGCGACTGGAACATGGCCAAGGCGTGGCTGACGCGGGAAATGGGGAGAACTACCGGTGGAAAAGACCGGCCAATGGGAACGGATTAAGGAGCTGTTCGACGCGGCACTGGAGCTTAAGCAGGCCGATCGCGAGCAGTATCTGAGCCGCGCCTGCGAGGGGGACCCATCCCTGCGAGCCGAGGTCGATTCACTGCTCTCCGCCTACGCACGCTCTGACGAACTTTCCCAGCCGGCGATCCCCATCGAGATGCCGGAGGAATCGAAGGCTCTCCAGTTCATCGGACCATACCGCCTGATCAGAAAACTTGGCGAAGGCGGCATGGGACAAGTCTGGCTGGCCGAGCAGACTGAGCCATTGCGCCGCCAGGTGGCATTAAAGCTGATCCGCGCCGGGCTTTACGACGAGAGCCTCATCGCACGGTTTCTCGCCGAGCGGCAATCTCTGGCGTTGATGGAACACCCGGCGATCGCCAAGGTCTTCGACGCTGGGGCGACTCTCGAGGGTCAGCCCTACCTGGTGATGGAGTATGTGCCGGGCGATCCCATCACGAAATACTGCGATCAACACAACCTGAGTATCAAGGAGCGTCTCAAGCTTTTTATCAAGGCTTGCGAAGGAGTGCTGCACGCGCACCAGAAGGCGATCATCCATCGCGATCTGAAACCCGCCAACATTCTGGTCATTGAATTGGACGGCCAGCCGACGCCGCGCATCATCGATTTTGGTCTGGCCCTGGCGGTCCAACCGCAAGCTGAAGTACCGGACACGCCAACGCGGCCCGAGATCATGGTAGGCACGCCGGGCTATATGAGCCCGGAGCAGGCCGGCGCGGGCGATATAGATACGCGGACCGACGTGTACTCCTTAGGCGTCGTGCTCTATGAGCTGCTCACCGGGCGATTGCCCTTCGACGTCAGCGAATGGCGGCGCCTGCCGGTTTCTGAGACGGTCAGGCACATTCAGGAGCAGGTGGCGATTCGGCCCAGCCTGAAGGCAGCGGAAAAGTCGCGGGTGTCCGTCGATGCAGCGGAACGCCGCGGAACGCAGCCGCGCCGGCTGGCGAAACAATTGGCCGGAGACCTGGATCTCATTGCAACCAAGGCCCTCGAAAAAGACCGCCAACGCCGCTATGGGACTCCCTCGGAACTTGCGGCGGACATCCGGCGAACCCTGGACCACTATCCCGTGGACGCCCACCCGCCGAGCGCGACATACCAGATTGAGAAGTACGTCCGGCGGCATCGTTTGGGCGTGGCCATGACCGCGCTGCTGGCCCTTATCCTCCCTGCTTTTGTCGTAGTGCAGGCCGTCGAGCTGCGCCGCATCGCGCGGGAGCGCGACCGGGCCAGCCGCATCGCAGATTTTATGACCGGTATGTTCAAGGTCTCCGATCCCAGCGAGGCCCGCGGCAACCAGGCGACGGCGCGGGAGATTCTGGACAAGGCATCGAAGGAGATCGACACGGGGCTCAAGAGAGATCCCGACCTGCAGTCAGACATGATGTTTGTCATGGGCAAGGTCTATGACAACCTCGGATTGTATTCCCGCTCCGACGATCTGCTCCGGGGGTCTGCAGCAATCCGCCAGCGTGAGCTAGGCGAGAAGAGCCCGGAGACGGTGAGCTCGATGGTCGCGCTGGGCTGGACCCTGGACCACGAGGGCCGCTACGCCGAAGCGGAGAAGCTGCAGCGCCAGACGCTCGAAAACGCGCGCCGAGCACTGGGACCAAGGAACGCAGGCACGCTGCAGGCGATGCGAGGATTGGGTTATTCACTCGCGCAGGAAGGCCAGTATCCCGAAGCCGAGAAGTTGCAGCGGGAGGCGGCCGACGGTCAGACCCGCTTACTTGGGGCCGAGCATCCCGACACTCTTGCAACGATGAACAATCTGGCCTGGACATTGCAGCAAAGGGGACGGCTTGGCGAGGCCGAGCAAATGTACCGGCAAGTGGTTGAAGGCCGCACGCGCGTGCTGGGGCCGGAAGACCCTGAAACGGTGATTGCGATGAACAACCTGGCTGTTGTTTTGGTGTATGAACGCCGTTACGCCGACGCGGAGAAAGAATTCCGGCAGGTGCTCGATATCCGGCAGCGCATTCTCGGGCCGGACCACCCAGATGTTGGGCAGGTTTTGAACAATCTGGCGATTACCTTGAGGCGGGAAGGACATCTCGCCGACTCCGAGGCGATGCAGCAACAGGCTCTCGAACTCTACCGCCGTGTGGTGGGGCCGGAGCACCCGTGGACACTGCAGATGATGAATAACCTGGCGCAGACCTGGGCGGCTATCGGCAAATACAAGGAAGCGGAGAGGCTCGTGGAACAGGCGCGTAACATTCAGCTCCGTGTCCTCCCTCCTGACGCTCCAACTACCGCCATTTCCACGTACAACCTCGCCAGTTTCGCGGCCCGCGAGGGGCGGCGCGATCTTGCGCTTTCCCTGGCCCGCGAAGCCGTGGATCACGGACTTCCGCCCTTGGCCGATATTGGCATTGGACAGGATCCGGATTTCAAGTCGCTGCATGGCGATCCGCGCTTCGACGCGCTGGTCAAATACGCCAGCCATAAAGCTCCTTCCGCATCGAGGAAACAGTAAGATCGACCAGGTTTTGAACTTGCACCTCCGAACGCCTCAATCCAATGCAGTTCAGGTTGGCGTTTTTTTCTGACTGTCCCTCGCCAAAACTCAAGCCGGTTTGCGTATGACGATGCAATTTGAATGCGTTCCATACGGCAGATTCTGTACAGGCTGCCGGGGAACGATCCTCAATCACGAACTCGCTGCGGATAATGCCTTATCAGGGCAACCCGGTGCAGGGCGCCTATCGATCTCGCACGGAGCATTCAGCCGGTGGCAGACCAGCTCGGCCTTCCGCATATCACGTGGCGTCTTCTGCGGCACTGGGGAGCCACGCGGATGGTGGAAGGACATGTGCCCGTCAAGGCGGCGCAAGAGCGCCTTGGGCACTCGCGACCCGATATTCTTCTTAAGTTCTACGCTCATGTGCTCGACGCGTCGGCGGACGCGGCGGCCGAATCGTTGAGCGGTCAGTTGAGTGGCGGGATGAGGGCGGTTGAGGCTGCGCAAAATGCTGCCGTATAAGCGGTTGATTGCTTACCGGCAGCTAAACGGCAGCTAGAGGATTGCGGCCTCTAGTGTAAGTTGTTGAGAGTATTGGAGGCGCGGGCCGGGATCGAACCGGCGCATAAAGGTTTTGCAGACCTC
>JASHOC010000105.1 GCA_030041305.1 Acidobacteriaceae bacterium | reverse complement strand
CTGAAGCTCCATGGCTCGGGCTGGACGCCGCAAGCGGCCTGAGAAGCCGAAGCGAGGAATGATCCACGCCCCCGTGTCGCGGTAATGCCAGCAACCCTCGCCGATCGGATCGATATCCCTCCAACAGCGCCGCTGCCACTGAGTCCGCCGACCGCGCAAACCAAAATCAGAACCGTTATCCCCGACACACTCCTAGGTAATCAGGAGCGCAGAGCGGTCAAGGCTCCCGGCTGCACCACGTTGCGCAGAGGCTCGCCGCGCAGGTAGCGGCGCAGTTCCTCGGCGACCACGCGCACGGCGTTGGGCGTGCATTGCGGGCTGGCCGCGGCAATGTGCGGGGTGAGCAACAGATTAGGGCAGCTCCACAGCGGATGGCCCGGAGGCAGCGGTTCGGGATCGGTGACGTCGAGAGCGGCGCGCAAGCGGCCGTCTTGGAGCGCCGCAACGAGCCCGTCGGTGTCGACAATCGGCCCACGCGCGGCGTTCACCAGCAGGGCGCCCTGGCGCATGAGGCGGAGTTGCCGTTTGCCGAAGAGGCCGTGCGTCTGGGGGGTAATCGGCAAAATTAAAATCACGATCTCGGCGTTCGGCAGGAGATTGTCGAGTTCACTCACGGTGTGGACCTTGGGCTCGAGGCGCGCACTTCGCGCCACGCGCACAAGATCGACGCGAAACGGCGTGAGCATGCGCTCGATTTCTTTGCCGATAGCGCCGTAGCCGACGAGCAGCACGGATTTCCCGGTGAGCTCCTCCAGCATGACCGGAGGATACACAGGCCGCGTGTCGCCGGTGATGGCCGCGTAGTGGGCGCTGGCCTCGAAGCGCCGCTTCCACTGTTGCGCATGCTGGACCTCGAGATAGAACGGGAACTGTTTCAAGACCGCCAGGATGGCGGTGAGAACCCACTCGGCCGTGGGGACGTTGTGCGCGCCGTGGGCGTTCGAGATGGTGACCTCGGGCCCTACGAGCGCGGGAAGCCACTCGACGCCGGCGATCATGGAGAGCACCAGCCGGACGCCGCGCAAATGCGGCCATTGGCGAGAAGCGCGGCTGGGGAAAAAGTCGGGAATCCAGACGTCGATCTCGATGATGTGGTCCGGATGATCGGAAATGGGGATCAATTCAACGTCATCGGGGAAGTCGCGGAAAAGCTCCGCCGCCAAAGTCGAAGGATAGCCAACGCGCAGCATGGGATTCAGGGAAGACGAGGACTTTCGGGTGACTCGATTGTAAGCGAATTGGGCGGCCGGACGCCCCAGACGCTTCGGGAGCGGGTCACACTGCCGGCGCTTCGGAAGGTTCCGGAGAAGCGGACGGCGCCAGCGCGCCCAATTCCTGATCTTTGTATTGCAACTGGTACAGCCTCCAGTAGATGCCTCGAATGGCGAGCAGTTCCTGGTGCGAACCCATCTCGCGCAACTGGCCTTTGTGCACGACGAGGATGGTGTCGGCGCGTTGCACGGTGGAGAGCCGGTGGGCGATGAGCACGCTGGTGCGGCCCTCGACCATGCGCTCGAGCGCGCCGCGGATGCGCAGTTCGGTATCGGTATCCACGCTCGAGGTGGCTTCGTCGAGGATGAGGATGCGGGGATTGAAGGCGAGCGCGCGGGCGAAATTGATGAGCTGTTTCTGGCCCGTGGAAAGCGAATTGCCCCGCTCCTGCACGGGCTCGTCGAAGCCGCCCGGCCGGCTCTCGATGAAATCGAGGACATTGACATCGCGCGCCGCCTTGCGGATTTCGTTCTGGGCGATTTGGTCGTTGCCGAAGCGGATGTTTTCGCCCAGCGTTCCGGTGAACAGAAACGGGTCCTGGAGCACAACGGCGAAATGCCGCCGCAGTTCGGTGAGGTCGTGATGGCGGAGGTCGACGCCATCGATCAGAATGCGCCCGGCGGTGACGTCATAGAAGCGCATCATGAGGCTGGTGAGCGTGGTTTTGCCGGCGCCGGTGTGACCGACGATCGCCACCGTCTGCCCCGGCTCGATGGTGAAGGAAACGTCCTTCAGAATCCACTCGATGTCGTCCATGCCGGCGAGCAGCTCCGCGGTGCGCTGTTTCGGGTCGAGGTTGAGGAAGTTCGCAGCCTGCTCGGCGGCCTGGATGGCGGTTTTTTGCTCCTCGGTCAGCTTCTGATAGGTAAACCAGACATGCCGGAACTCGATGCGGTTGGAACCGTCGCCGGGGAGGGCGCGCGCGGGACTGACGATCTCGGGCTTGGTATCCATCAGCTTGAAAATGCGCTCGCAGGCGGCCATGGCGGCCTGCAGGATGTTGTACTTGTCGCTCAGGTCCTGGATGGGCCGCCAGAAACGCTGCGCGTACATGTTGAAGCTGGCCAATATGCCGATGGTGACCGAGCCGCGCGCAAGGACGCTGAAGCCGCCGCGCCAAACCACCAGCGCAATGGCCACCGAGGAGAGCAATTCGACAGCGGGGTAATACAGCGCGTAGGCGAAGATGGTGTCCTTGAAGGCGATCATGTGGAGGCGGTTGACGGCCTCGAAATCCTTGAAAGCGCGGTCTTCGCGGTTGAACAACTGCACCACGCTCATGCCCGTGATGTGTTCCTGGGTAAAGCTGTTGATGCGGGCGATGGCGGCGCGCACCCGCCGGTAGCTCTCGCGCACGTGGTTGCGGAAGATGCGAGTGACGATGAGGATCAGGGGCAAGACGGCAAAGGCCAGCAGGGCCAGCCACCAGTTAATGGCGAGCATGACGCAGGCCATGATGGTGAGGGTGAAGAAGTCGTCTACGATGGCGAGCACGCCGCCGGTAAACATGTCGTTAATGGCGTCGACGTCGGAGGTAAGGCGTGTGACGAGGCGGCCCACGGGATGAACGTCGAAGAATCCGACGTGCATGCCTTGCATGTGACGGAAGATGTCGCGGCGCAGATCGAACATGATCTTCTGGCCGGTCCACTGCATGAGGTAGGTTTGGACGAATTCGAAGAGATAGGACGAAACCTGCAAACAGAGGTAGATGCCCGCCAGCTCGGTAATGCCGCGCCCGGGACTGTTCGACAGATGACGCGTGAGCCAGGCGCCGGAACTGAATCCGTGGAGCAACCTTGAGCCAGCGTGGCTGTCGGCCCCCCCGGGGAAGTATCGGTCGATGCCGAGCATGACCAGAAATGGCCCTGCCACGTCGCTCAGCGATTTGAGCGAAACGGCGACCGAGGAGACAGTGGCCTGAATCCAGTAGGGCCGCACGTAATGCGCGAGCCGGCGCATCAGCCGTGAGTCGTAGACCTTGCCGACCGAGTCCTCTTCGGACCTGCGCGCTGTTCCTTGCTGGACCGGCTTTCGGGATTTGGTGTGCTCTGCGTCGGCCATGGATGCGTCGAATCCGGCTTCATCTCCCATTCTATGGGCCCTTCGATGCCACGCCTCAGGAGGGGGATGCGGAGGGTGGACCGAAGAGGCTGCCAACACTCGAAGTGGGCCCCCTTGCAAAGACCCCGCGATTATGCCCCGGAACCCGGCTTGGGAGCCGCTTTTGCCGCCGGGTTAGACTTCGTTCCGGGGCGAGATACTCCCATGCACATCAGCGCGTAACCAAAACCCTTGCGGAACAAATCAAGAATCTTCATCGTGACCGCTGGCTTTCTTCGCCGCCTCCTGTTTCCTTAGGCCACTGCTTCGATAGCTGGCTAGGCGCCCTCGACCGCTGTGGAGGACGAGCCTGTGGTCAGCGCTTCCTGGCGGGTTTCGGCTCGGGCGCGGGCGGAGGGGGTGTGTTTCCCTCGACCACGTCGAGAACCTCGGGGGGCAGGGGCTTGTCGGCGTTGGCCAGCAAAAGACTCACCTGCCACATCTGCGTGTCCGACAACGAGGCCCTAAAGGAAGGCATTCCGGAGAGGCGGATGCCGTTCGAGACCTTCCAAAACGTTTCGCCGGGTGGATCGTCGCTGACACCCACCACTGTTCCGTTGTGGTGTTTCTCCCAGAGTTGAGGGACCTTAGGATACATGTGGTCGGCAATGGCGGAAGGCTTGCCGTGGAAGCCGTGGCACACTGCGCAGTTGTCGCGATAGATCTGGGCCCCCGCCACGAACGTCGCCTCGTCGGCCTGGATGGGGGGCGTTTTGACCATTTGCTGGTCGATCCGCGCGTGTAGCGGAACACTGACAATGAGCCGCTCGTCTGGAAGGGGATGATCGTTCACCGCAACCGGCGGTTGACCGTAGCGGAACCAAGCCATGACGCCAAGGGGAAAAAGAACGATGCCAATGAGAATGCCCACGATGAAACGGCCCATAGTGAAGAATCCAGCCTCCGTCGCCTTTTCATCCTACGGTATCAATGCGTTGCCCTTTTCACAAAATAACATCGAACCGGTCAATCGAGCGGGTTCCGGGTTGCGCGCGCGACCCTCGCCCCGGATGATTTAATACAGTATGGGGAAGCATCGCATTGACTCTGTCGCGGCGTTACTGCTTCCGTACCCGAACCGGCCTGGCAAGGCGGCATGAACTTGCCGGGAGCCTCAGCCCCGCTCAGAGAGCGCAGCCTTTCGCGAGCGGGAAGCGGGATGTGCGGCGATTCGTCACACCGGTTGTTCCGTGGAGGAAACCCGAAAGCGATGCAAGGACTTCGACCCCGTGGCTTATTTCTGGCGTTTGCGTTGTGCTCCGCCCTGGCTTTGCCGGCCCAATCATCGAGCAGCAGCTCTTCCAGCCAGGACCCGCAGAGCCAGACCCAGGCGCAACAACCCGCTGAAACCCCACAGCAGATGAGCGTGCAAGCGCGCATCCGCCTGCGCCGGCAGCAGCGCCGGGCCACGGCGATTCACGACGCCTACGATCACTTGTACGACACTTACATATCATTGGGCTATCTGCGCTTCACCCCTGGTCCGTCACGCCAGCGGACTACTTTTTACGCCTGGAACTTCGGTCTGACCCGCTATTACACCGAGCGATTGGGCGTGAATCTAGACGCCCGCGGCTACTTCGGCAACGCCTATGTCGGATTGAGCCCGCTCTCCCAAGGCGGATTCACGCGTCCGCGAATCAGCCAATACGACGTCCTCCTCGGACCCGTCTATCGCTTTTACGAGCAGCCCAAATTCGACATCGCGGCCCGCTTTCTGGGCGGCGCCTCACACGGTAATTTCACCGGGGATACGAACGGCGAGGGCAGTCTTTGCTACACCGGACCCAGCAGTTGCCTCCTCTATCCCGACGGCACCACTTTTGGCATCAGCGTAGGCCTGGTGGGTGAGTACAACATTTCGCCCGGCCTCGCTTTGCGGCTCGCCCCGGAATACTTTTTCACCGGCTACGGCGGCACCGTGCAAGCCAGCCGCGGCTTTTCCGGGGCCGTCATCTACCGCTTCGGAAGGCATTGATTCCATCGGCGCCGGGCGCCGCGAATCGCGGATTTGGGCCGCAACCAAACTGTGTTTTTTCCGTCGAAGAAGGACGGCAAACCAAATTTCCTGGTCCTGAAGAACCAATTTCCCTTGTCCTCAAAAAGGAGATTCCCCATGGAAATGCACAGTTCCGGAATGCTGAAGAGAGCTTGGCCGACCGCGGTTGATGGCCGCCACCTTCTTTTGACCGCGGGAGTAGCGGCACTGGCCGTCTTGGGTTTGATGGCCGGATGCAAGCAGGCCGCGCGCCCGAGCGACCAGCAACTGACGAGCGCCATACAGGCGAAGATTCAAGGTGAAGAGACGCTCGCCGGGCAAGATATCCAGGTGAGCGTTTCGAATGGCGTGGTCACGCTGAGCGGCGCTGCCGACAATGACGCCGCGAGGGCGCTGGCAGGCAACGATGCAGGGTCGGTGAGCGGGGTCAAGACGGTGGTGAATAATCTCCTGGCGCCACCGGCGCAACGGGCTTCCGCGCCGCCGCCGGCGGCCAAAGAGCCAAAGCGGGAGAGCCGGCGCGAGCGGCGCCGAGCCGCCGGGCGGCAGAAAGCGCTGAATCCGCCTGCGCCTCCCAGCCCACCGGAAGTGGCTCAAGCCAATCCGGCTCCGATGCCCCAGCCTATGCCCGCCGCCCCGGCGCCGCCTCCTCCGCCACCAAAACCGGTGATCACCCGAGTTACGATTCCGGCCGGAACCCTCGTGCCGGTGACCCTCACGGAGACCTTGGACAGCAAGACGGCGGAGGCGAATCAGATCTTCCACGGCGCCCTGGCCAGCGATCTCGTCGAGCAGGGCGTGGTGGCGATTCCCCGCGGCGCACCGGTTCTGGGCCAGGTGATCGAGGCCAAGAAAGGCGGTCATTTCAGCGGCGAGGCATTGCTATCGGTTGAGCTGACCGAGGTGACCGTGCGTAGGCGAAAAGTCAGCCTGACAACCGAAGCTTTTACCCAGAACGGCGCTGGCGGGCGGGGTAAGAACACTGCGGAAAAGAGCGGCGGCGGCGCAGTCTTCGGCGCGATCGTCGGTGCGGTGGCAGGCGGCGGCAAGGGCGCTGGGATCGGGGCCTTGGCTGGCGGCGGCGCGGGCGCGGCGGTGAATGCGGTCACACGCGGCAAAGAAGCCGTGATTCCCTCCGAGACGCGAATCGATTTCCGGCTGCAAACGCCGATCACGGTCACCGTCGAGCCGGGAAGCCCGCAAGCCAGCCCAGACGATGAGCCGCACCTGGTCCGGCCGCAATGATGCTGCGGCGCAGCGCCTGCCGAAAGAACGATGCAGTATAGCGCTCCCGCAAAGAACCCCAGACGGTGAATACCGCCTCTTACTTCTTCGGACGCTTATAAAACGGCAATGGAACCTGCCTGGCCCGCACGCGGTTTCCGCGCACATCGACCAGCAGATCTTCGCCGGAGGCGGCGGCCGCGGCCGGAACCAGCGCCATGGCGATGTTGGTTTTGAGAAATGGCGCCGGAGAGCCCGAGGTAACTTGTCCAATCGCTCCTCCAGAAGGTGAAAGCACGGAATACCCGTCGCGGGCAATGCCGCGTTCGATCATTTCCAGGCCAATGATTTTGCGCCGGGGTCCGCCTTCGGCCTCGAGGGCAAGGAGCGCGTCGCGCCCGATGAATTCACCCTTATCGAGCTTGAGCCAGCGCGTCAGACCGGCTTCTAGAACGTTGATCTCTTCAGAAATTTCATGTCCGTAGAGGCTCATGCCGGCTTCGAGGCGCAGCGTATTGCGCGCCCCCAGGCCGCAGGGCCGGATGGCGAATTCGGCGCCTGCTTCGAGAAGCGCGTTCCACATCTTGACGGTGGTGGCCTCATCGGAGGGGGTGTAGACCTCGAAGCCGTCTTCGCCGGAATAGCCGGTGCGGGCGATGAGCACGTTGGGAATGCCGGCCACGGCGCCCCATGCGAACCAGTAGTTTTTGATTGCGGCCAGATCGACTTTGGTGAGCTTCTGGAGGGTCTCGAGAGCCTTTGGTCCCTGCACGGCCAGCTGCGAGTAGTAGCTCGAATAGTTGCTCACGTGGATCCCGGGCCAGCCTCCCGCCTGCTGGCGGATCCAGGCGAAATCCGTGTCGGCGGTTCCGGCGTTGACCACCAGCAGGTAGTCGTTGGGGCTCAAACGGTGGACGAGGATGTCGTCGACGACGGTTCCGCGGGGCGTGAGCAGCGCGGAATAGTGCGCCTGTCCGTCGGCGAGGCGCGAGGCGTCGTTCATGGTGATGTGCTGGACGGCGGCGAGCGCGCCAGGGCCGCGAAATTGAATTTCGCCCATGTGGGAAACGTCGAAGAGACCCACGCCGGTGCGCACGGCCATGTGCTCAGCGATCAACCCTCCGCCGGGGCCCGGATACTCGACCGGCATGTCCCAGCCGCCGAAATCGACCATCCTGGCCTTGAGGGCGCGGTGTGTGGCGTTGAGCGCGGTCTTTTTGAGGTGAGCGGGAGCGGCGGATGACGCGGGGACAGACTGAGCCGGGGTTGTCATAGGACTCCTTCCAGCTTGTATCTTACTCACCGCGGGGGTTGCGATGGCGGATGTCTGCCAATGCGCGTTCGAGACGACTGCCGGGTCGAAGCCGCTAGGATGAATGAAACTTCCGGTTCGCGAAGGGAGCGACACGTTCGAACCGGGGCAAGCCGGACCGAGGAAATCGGATCAGGCGCGTTCAAGAGGGAAGGAATGCGCACGTGGAGCACGTTCGAGGCGTCTTGATGCTGCTCGCCGCGGGTGTGGCGTTTTGGAAGGGTTGGGAGTTGCATCGCGGCCATTCCGCGGTGGCGGCGTACGGGTTGGGCGCACTGGCGCTGGCGCTCGCCGTGTGGCATTTGACACGCAAGGAGCGGCGGCCGCGGGCTTGAAACGCGGGAGGGCGTGTATGCCGACCCTTTATAACCGCATCCAGGGCCGCAATATTGACCGGCTGGCGGCGTTGAGCGACGGCATCTTCGCAGTGGCCATGACGCTGCTGGTGCTGGACCTGCACATTCCGTCAGTTTCCGAAGTCCACAACGAGCGCGAGTTGCTGACCGCGCTGGCGGCGCTGGGGCCGCAGTGGATCGCGTACGCGATGAGCTTCCTGACTCTTGGCATTTTGTGGGCCGGGCAGCAAACGCAGCTTAACTATATGGCCGAGGGCACGCGGGACCTGACCTGGATACACCTGGGATTTCTGTTCGCTATTACTTTTCTGCCGCTCTCGACGCGGTTGTTGGCGAGCTTTATCACTTACCGTGCCGCGCTGGGCGTGTATTGGCTGAATATCTTTGCGGCCGGCTCCATGCTCTACTGGAGCTGGGCGCACGCCACTCACGCCCAACTGATCAAGGCCGATACGCCGGATGAGGTGCGGGGCAGCATTTGCCGGCGGATCGTGATCGCGCAGTCGCTTTACGCGGCGGGCGCGGCGCTCTGCTTCATCAACACCTGGGTGAGCATCGGGGTCATCCTGGCGGTGCAGTTGAACTACGCCGTCGCCCCATCGGTTTGGTGGCGAAGACGGGATTGACGAGGAGGGAGCGGGGTTCTTTTGGTTCTATTTCGTGGCTGATTTGCGGTGGGCGCGCCAGAAGGAGCTGATGCCGAGGTAGAGAAAGACCACCACCACGACAACGGAGGCCCAGAAGGTTCTTTGTTGGGGGCCGTGAAGCCAGTTCACTCGATATTGCCATGCTTTCGGCGCGAAGACTAATACAGGCAAGAGAAAAAAGACGCCCGCCACTTCAAGCCAGATGATTCCGCCCACCCGAGCGAAGGGGCGCAAAAAGCCGCCAATTCCCTTGGCGACCGCGCCGCCGGTGCGGGAGGTGACACGGGCTGCGTTCTGTGCGCCAGCCCGCAAAGGGACGGCGGGAATCGTCATGGGACGCGCCGCGGTAGCCTGCGCGTGGCCAGCCAAGCGCTGCCCGGCCATTCGGCCCGCAACCCGAACTCCGATTCCCAGAACGCGGCCAATGGTTTGAGGTCTCATTCCAGTTATGATGGTAACAGCGACCCGTGGCGATCCGCTTTTCCGTGAGGCTGCTGTTGCTAACGGTTGCCGTGGAAAAGCATCAGAATGGTAGAAAGATTGCAAGTTGCACGCGGCGCCGTCTTCTCCGCGCTGGCCGCCCATGGAGGTACGACCATGACATCCCGTCTGCGCGAGTTAATTCAGCAATTGGGTGAGGCCATCCACGAGTCAGTGATTGAAAGCGAACAGATTGCCGGCGTGGTTCAGGACATCCGCAAGCACGGGTTCGACGTGCTGCTGATGCTGGAAGCCACCATCGGTTTGAACGAGGTGGGGACAAACGCGGGAAACGGCGAATCATCGGAGGGGGTCGCCGAGGCGGGCGGCGAACCCGGGACCTTCACCCAAAACGACTTACACTTTCTTCGTTCACTGCGCATCTCGGTGGAAGGAGACAAGGACGAGGAGCCGGAATCGGACAGCGAGTGAACCGAACGGGATTGAGCGACGGGATCGAGCATTGGGGCCGAGATGGCAATCCGGAGTTTTCTTCGACGGGCTGCGGGCATCCGCCCGTGATTCTTCCAGCGCGAAAGCTTCGCGAGTCTTTTCCCCTGAAAACAAAGGGGTGCGGCGTTTAGAGTATTCTTGGGCCGCGTCCGAGGATGACGGTTCCGCCGACGCGTGGGGCGTGGTACGCGCACTTTCCCGCGCGCGAGAATCTCGATCAGAAAGCCGGAACCCCCGAAGAGCGTCCGGCATCCAAACAGCGGCAGGCTCAGCAGGAAAAAAAGGCGCAGTGGAGATCGGAGTAACGTGCGACCCGCAGTGGAGGATTCATGCAACTGGGGCTGATTGGCCTGGGCAAGATGGGCGCCAACATGGCGGAACGGCTGAAGCTGGGCGGCCACAAGGTAGTGGGTTTTGACTTCAACGCCGAAGCGGTGGCGCGCTTGACGGCTTCAGGAAACGTGGGTGTCTCGAGTCTCGAAGAACTGGTGCAGAAGCTAGATGGCAGAAGGGCGATCTGGATTATGGTGCCGCAGGGCAAGCCGGTGGACGAGACGATCGCCAAACTGGAGCCGCACTTAAACCCCGGCGACATTCTGATCGACGGGGGCAATGCGTACTACAAAGACTCGATGCGGCGCCACGAGGAAGTGACGGCGAAAGGCTTCGAGTTTGCGGATGTAGGCACCTCCGGAGGCGTTTGGGGGCTCAAGGAGGGGTACAGCATGATGATCGGCGGCGACAAGGAGGTGGTCGATTATCTGCGGCCCATTTTTGAATCGTTGGCTCCCGGACGCGACAAGGGATGGGGCCATGTAGGTCCGGCGGGAGCGGGACACTTTGTGAAGATGGTCCACAATGGAATCGAGTACGGCATGATGCAGGCCTACGCCGAAGGCTTTACGGTGATGGACAAGAAGGAGGAGTTCCACCTTAACCTGCCGCAGATCGCGCAGATCTGGCGCTACGGCAGCGTGGTGCGGAGTTGGCTGCTCGATTTAACCGCCGACGCGTTGGCTGGGAACCCCACCCTGGATGGATTGCAAGCCTATGTCGTCGATTCCGGCGAAGGCCGCTGGACGGTTTTCGAAGCCTTCGATCTCAATGTGTCCGCGCCGGTGATCACAGAGTCGGTGATTCGGCGCATCCGCTCGCGCGAGGAGAACAATTTCACTGACCGCATGTTGGCTATTATGCGCAAGGAGTTCGGCGGGCATGCGGTGAAGGAAGGGTGAGACGGAAAGTGGTCAGTCTTCAGTGATCAATTGTCAGCGCCTGGGCTCTAGTCCCTGAGAAAATATCTATCATCGCCTAAGCTCCATGGATGCAACCAAACCTACGGCGAGAGAAGGAGGCAAGCGAGAGATGGCGACGATGACGACGATTCCGATTCGAGTTAACCCGGAGGATCTTTCGCAGGTTCCGAAGGGGAAGGAAAGAATCCCGGAGCCGGGAATTCTGGTGATCTTTGGCGCTTCGGGGGATCTGACCAAGCGCAAGCTGCTGCCCGCGCTCTACCATTTGCGCCAGAACAACCTGCTGCCCAGGGAATTCGCTATTGTGGGCGTAGCGCGACGGCCCCTGGGCGACCAGTTTGCCGAAGACATGCGCGAGGGAATCATCGAGTTTGGCGGGGCCGATCTCCACGATTCCAAGCTCGATGAGTTTGTGAGCCACATCGGATACTTTCCTTTGCACTTCGACGATCCCGGCCATTACGCCGATTTGAAGACCGAACTCGACCGCATCGATAAGGAAAGAAACATTGGCGGCAATCGTCTCTTTTACCTCGCCACCGCGCCCGAGTTTTTCACCGATATTATCGAGAACCTTGGCGCCCAGGAGATGGCGCACTCGGAGAAAGGCCAAGTTGCGGTGGTGATCGAAAAGCCTTTTGGTCACGATCTCGAGTCGGCGCGCGAGCTGAACCATCGGGTCAATGCCGTTTTTTCCGAGCGGCAGGTTTTCCGCATCGATCACTATCTGGGCAAGGAGACGGTGCAGAACCTTTTGGTTTTTCGCTTCGCCAACGGCATCTTTGAGCCGGTGTGGAACCGTAACTACATCAGCCATGTGCAGATCACGGTGGCCGAGACGCTGGGGGTGGAAGGCCGCGGGCCGTTCTACGAAAAGGCCGGAGCGTTGCGCGATGTGGTTCAGAATCACATGATGGAGCTGCTGGCGCTGGTGGCCCTCGAGCCGCCTTCGAGCTTTGAGGCGGAAAGCGTGCGGCGCGAAAAACTCAAGGTGTGGCAGGCGATTCCGCCAATTCCCATTTTGAACACGGTGCGCGGCCAATATGGGCCGGGGATTGTCGTCGGCCAGCACGTGATCGGTTACCGCGATGAGGAACGTGTCGATCCCGACTCGGGCACAGAAACGTACGCAGCGTTGCGGCTGGAAATCGAAAACTGGCGCTGGGCCGGTGTTCCGTTTTATCTCCGCGCCGGCAAGCGGATGAAGAAGCGGGCGACGGAGATCGGCATTTTGTTCAAACAGCCGCCGCTGCTGATCTTCAACCGCATGCAGGGCAGCGGCCCGTGCAGCGAGATCCAGCCCAATCTGCTCACGATTCGCATTCAGCCCGACGAGGGGATCGCGTTGCGCTTCGGCGCCAAGGTGCCCACCACGCCGGAAATGAACGTTTGCCCAGTCAATATGGACTTCGATTACGAGTCTGCCTTTGGCAAATCGAGCGCCAACGGGTACGAGCGGCTGCTACTCGACGCGATGCTCGGCGACCAGACACTGTTTTCGCATCGCGATGGCGTGGAAACCACGTGGTCCCTTTACACACCCGTCCTGCAAGCTTGGGCGGCGAAGAAGCCGCAAGTTTTTCCCAATTACTTTGCCGGCTCCTGGGGCCCGGAGTGCGCGGATCATCTGCTCGAACGCGAAGGCCGGGTGTGGAGAAACGATCTAGGAAGAAAGGCGTGAGCGCGGGGAAGCAAGAAAAGAGATTATTGCGCGGCGAATCCCGCAGGCTGGCGGCGAGCTTCGAGCTCCAAAAGCCGGACAAGGTTAAGCCCTTACTTTTGAGGCACATTGTATCCCTTGTCCTCGTTTCCAGGGACACCAACGCCGCCGCGCGCATCTTATGCTATATAGGGAGGGAACGATGCACCGGTTTCGCATGCGGCTGATTCTTGCCCTGATTGCGAGCGTGACGCTGGTATCTGTTGCCTCCACATACTTTGATGTATTGGCGCACCGTCACGTTTTGCGCACCGAACTGGAGCGGAGAACGAAGTGGATGGGGATGAGCATCGTCCCCGACGTCCAGAGCGCGGTGCGCACCGGAGATCCTTCGGCGCTTTCGGGGCTGATGGAGCTTTTGAAGAGCGGAACCGGCGCGCTGGGGCTAGCGGTTTACGACCTTCACGGACACCTCTTGGCCAGTTCGGGCCCGCCGCAGGTGATGAAGTCCCTGAATCCGGAAGAGATCCGGAAGACACTCGAAAAACAAGAGGAAATCAGCACATTTGGGCGAGGTTACGGGCTGCAATGGCTTGAGGAGGCTTTTCCGCTTCGGGAAGGCAATGTTGTCTCGGGTTCGATGGTGGTCGTTTCCGACGCCCGTTATATTCACGACGAAGGCATGGCCCTCTGGCGGCGAAGTTTCTGGCGCATCGTGGCGCTGGTGGTTCTCATCGTCGCCATCACGGTGGGCATGGTGAGCTGGTTCCTCACGCGGCCGATCAGCCGCATTGCGGAGCGGATTCGGAACCTGAAGCCCAGCAGCGGCGCCAAGCCTTCGGAGCCCGGCGCGGGCGAATTGAGCGTCTTCACCACGATGGCCCGTGAAATGGAAGACATGGCGAAGAACCTGAAGGCGGCGCGTGCGGCGGCGGCTACCGAAGCGCGCCTGCGCGAGGCTGGAGAGCATTGGTGGACAGCCGGCAGGTTGGCCCTGCACATGCGGAACCGCGCCGGTTCGAGCCGGATCTTCGTGGTGTCGAACCGCGAGCCTTACATGCATGTGCGCCAGGGGCGGCTCACCGAGTGCGTGGTCCCGCCCAGCGGATTGGTGACTGCTCTCGAGCCGGTGCTGCGCGCGTGCGACGGCGTTTGGGTGGCCTGTGGCAGCGGCAATGCCGACGCGGCGAACGTGGACGCGTTCGACAAGCTCCGCGTACCACCCGACGACCCTCGCTACACTTTACGCCGGGTTTGGCTCTCGGAAGAAGAAGAGGCCCAGTATTATGACGGATTCGCAAACGAGGGATTGTGGCCCCTCTGCCACATCGCTCACACCCGTCCTATCTTCCGCGCCGGCGACTGGGAATGCTATCAGCGGATCAATGAGCGGTTCGCTAACGCCCTGCTCGAAGAGATGAAAGACGACACGGAGCCGGTGGTGTTCGTGCAGGATTATCACTTCGCGCTGTTGCCGCGGCTGGTGAAGAAAGTCCGCCCGGATGCGCGCGTGGCGATCTTTTGGCACATTCCGTGGCCCAATCCTGAGGCGTTCGGGATCTGCCCCTGGCAGGATGCGTTGCTCGACGGCCTGCTCGGCGCCGATTTGATTGGCTTCCACATCCCTACGTACTGTCACAATTTTCTGGCCACCGTCGATTCTGTGTTGGAAGCGCGCACCGATCACGAACATCTGACCACCCAACGCCATGGACATGTGACCACGGTCAGGCCGTACCCGGTAAGCGTGGCCTTCAACGGCGCGGTGCACGACCTGCCTTCGACGGACGATGCGGAACCCGAGGAAATCGAGGGAGAGGGGCAGGTGACGACTGAGCGGGAGCGGCTGTTGAGCGAACTTGGGCTTCATGCCGGATGCCTGCTTTTGGGCGTAGACCGGCTGGACTACACCAAGGGAATCGCGGAGCGGCTCATGGCCATCGAACAGCTGCTGGACGAGCGGCCCTGGTATCGCGAGCGGCTCACTATGGTGCAAATCGCCGCCCCGAGCCGTACGCGGATTCCCAGTTATGCGGCGCTGCGCTCGCGGATCGAAGAAATGGCGGCGAGCATCAATGAGCGCTTTGCGACCCCGGGTTGGAAGCCCGTAGTGCTGATTGAGCGCCAATGTAATCACGAAGAAGTCAGACACTGGTACTGTGCGGCCGACCTTTGCCTGGTTACATCGCTTCACGATGGCATGAACCTGGTAGCCAAGGAGTTTGTCGCCGCTCGCGACGACGAAGACGGCGTGCTGGTGCTGAGCAAATTCACGGGCGCGGCCGTCGAGCTGCGCGAAGCGCTGATTGTCAACCCTTATGACATCGGCGGTGTCGCCCAAGCGATTCATATCGGTTTGGACATGAATCGCGCCGAGCGCCGCCGCCGGATGCGCCGCATGCGACGGCAAGTGATGGAGCATAATATTTACTTCTGGGCAGCAAGCATCCTTGGCGACTTGCGGGAGCTGCGTCTCGAGCAACCGGAAGGCGCCGGCGTGAACCCCATTGTCGCTTCCACTGGCCGCGCCAAGCCCGCAGCGGTGGAACAAGTTTTCGAGCCCGAACAGGCTGCCATGACGGGTTCCTCAAGCGGGCGGGCGACCCATCACGGATCTCGAAGCTTGGCGTAGACGAAGTTCGACTGCGGGCAGCGCTACGGTGAAGAAGGCCGTGGGCGGCGGTTGGGGAAAGTTCAATGTCCATCGACTCGGAATCTGACCTGGCCGGAATGGAGCTTGCGGGTAGAGTGACCCGGGCCGTCATCGATGCAATGAAAGAGGAGGCCCGGCCGGGGGTCACGACGGCGGATCTAGACGAGATTGGGGCAGCGACCATGCGGCGGCATGGGGGCCGCTCCGCGCCCAAGCTGGTGTATGGCTTTCCCGGGGCAAACTGCATCAGCGTCAACGAAGAGATTGTTCATGGCGTGCCCGGCAAACGCAAGCTCAGGCACGGCGACGTGGTGAAGCTCGACGTGACCGTGGAAGTGAACGGATATATGGCCGACGCTTGCGAGACAGTAGCTATCGGCGCGGTCAAGCCGGAAGCGAAGCGATTGATGGATTGCGCGGCGTTGGCTTTCCGGAGTGGGTTGGCTCAGGCTCTTCCGGGAGCGCGGGCTTGCGACATTGGACGCGCTGTTCATCGCACCGTGGCCGGGGCGGGGTTCTCGGTGGTCGAAGGGTTGAGTGGGCACGGGATCGGACGGACCATCCACGAATGGCCGACGATTCCCAACTATGACGACGCCGATTGCCAGGACGAATTGACCGAGGGAATGGTGTTTACGATTGAGCCCTTGATTGCGATTGGCGGGCCGAAGACGGTCACGCTCCGGGACGGATGGACCATCCGGACGCGTGACCGCTCGCTGGCCGCGCATCACGAGCATACGGTGGTGGTGACTGCGGGCGGGGCGCGGATTTTGACCGCCTAACGCATGGAGACGAACCGGGGATGAAACTCGAAACGGCAATGGAGCCGGGCGCCGGAGGAGTTTCGGCTTCCGAAGCAGCGGGACGGCTGGAGCAGTTTTTTCGCGACTTCGAAAGCGGACGGACGCCGCTGCTGCTGCTCGATTACGACGGGACGCTGGCGCCGTTTCAGGTGGACCGGTTCAAGGCTCGGCCGTGGCCTGGGGTGAGGCAACGGCTGAACTCGATCCAAGAACAGGAAAAGACGCGGATGGCGGTTGTCACCGGCCGGCCGGCGGCGGAGATTGCGCCCTTGCTGGGACTGGAGCAGGCGGTTGAAGTGTGGGGGCTGCACGGCGCCGAGCGGCTGCACGCGGATGGGCGATGCGAGCTGGAGTGGATTCCAGAGGACGCGGAGCAACAACTCGAAGAGCTGCACCGGCAACTGCGGCGGGACAGCTTCGGCGGGGTCCTCGAATACAAGCCCAACGCAGCGGTGATGCACTGGCGGGGAGCTTCACCCGAGGTGGCGCGGGCGATCGAAGAGCAGACGCGGGCGCTGTTTGAGCCGCTGGCGCGGGAGCGGGGCTTTCGTTTGCTCGAATTCGAGGGAGGGCTCGAATTGCGCGTAGGCGGGGATAAGAGCAGAGCCGTCGAAGTGCTTTTCAACGAGCGGCGGGAGGCCGGACCGGTGGCTTTTCTGGGCGACGACATTACCGACGAAGAGGCGTTTTGCGCATTACGGAGCCGGGGTTTGACCGTGTTGGTGCGGCCCGAGTGGCGCGCGACGGCGGCTGAGGTGTGGCTGCGGCCTCCGGAAGAACTGCACGATTTTCTCGACCGATGGATTGCGGCGTGCGGCGGGTAGGACCGCAGCGCGGGGGCGGCATGGCGTGATTTGGCCGGCGCGCTCCTGCGCCTGGGAAACGGTGGATTGGCAGGCGCCGCTTGAAGCTTCAGGCTGTCTGCCCAGTCCGTACCACCGCCCATCCCCCTACCCCCCATTCTGTAAGCAAATATACTGTTTTCAGACGGTTAGCCGAGGGGAATCGGCGTAAATATAGGAAAGTGGGGTAGCTCCCTTAGTACAGTAACCACTACTGGTTGTGCTTTCCGGTGGGCGCGTTTGCTCGCGATGGCCGGTAGCGGGATGGTTTTGTGACCAGGGCGTTCTCCAGCAGCCGGTAGAACAGCATTCCCCGGCGGCGCGACTTTCTACGATTGAAGCGGAACGCGAACTCATCGAGATACGAGTCCAGAT
>JASHOC010000104.1 GCA_030041305.1 Acidobacteriaceae bacterium | reverse complement strand
GATGAATCAGCCTTTACCAATCGTCCCTGGAAACCTTCTACCACGCGGCGGTTGCGATGCGTGGTCGGTTTTTCATCCAACGTGGCGCGCGCAAGCTCATGAAATCTTATCGAAAATGCCTCGGGGCAGCAGCTGCGGCAAAAGGGTCTGACTGCGGGGATTCGCCCCGAAGCATTTCCGATCAAGGCTAACGACTTCTCGGCAACCGCACCTTGGGCCTTCTTGGCCGCTCTCTTCGCTGGTGTAGCCTTCACTGGCTCTGCCTTGGCCGCCGTCCACCGCTTCTTCTGCGCCGCTGAGATACGCTTCCGGGCGGCTGGGCTCAGTCTGCGCCGTTTCGCAGTCCTCTTTGTCAGGTTAACGACTTCAGTGGCGATGGTAGCAGCGTTGCCGCCAGCGAGCAGGGCACGCGCCTGACGTAGTCTTCCAATTTCCTCGTCAATTCCAGCAATAATTGAAGCTTCGTCCATCTTGTCCTCACAGGCGAGCGAATTCGATTCTCAAAACACGATAACATGCGACATTAACATGTAGATAAGTCGCGTGCTATTTGTATGACCTGTAATCGAGACTATCCTTCTCCGCAGATCCCGCACCGGTCCAGGGTCTAGTTATTTGTCCATCTCGATAGGGGCTGCTGGGTCAAGTGGCTGACCAGATCAGCCCTGAGCCGTGCGAGATTTAAAAATCGTTGCCATTCCATGACCTCCACCTCGGCCCATGTGCGGTTGATGCAACCCAGATACCGCAACCGTTGGAAGGGAATGTGACTTCGCTCTCCGTTTAGAGGTTAGTCAGAAACTCCAACAGCGCCAAATCGTCCAGCCAAAGCGCGCACGATTTTCGCGGGCTCAGCTTGTTAAGAGCGCGTTGAAAACGTTCAGGAGTCATCTGAAGATAGCGTTCCGCCGATTCGAGCCCGACATTTCCCATATATGCCCCCAGGGCAGGCAACATAAGATTCAAGTCCCTCCTCCTCTTTATCCATGAAGTGATCTGATGGACTGCAAATGTCGCTCTCAGATCTCGGAGGCAAGGGCTTTGACTACTTTCACGATAGCCGGTTATTCCTGTTATTCGGCGGAGACGCTCAAAATACCTCCGGAGTGCGCGCGGGCTGATTTTGCTTCCATCGATCCTTGAGAAAAGGGACCCGGTGTGCGCTCCGTTGCGCTTCTGCCACTCGACATGTTGACGCACTATTCGAAGTAGGTCTCCTCCGATTGGGATGCATCGGCCAGCCTTCAGCAGGCTCCCGGGGAACTTAATCGAGCCATTACTGAGATCGACATCTTCGTTGACGAGTCCTGTTACCTCGCCAACAGTTGCGCCGGTCGCGTACAGCGTAAGCAGAATAGCGCGGAGTGTTTTGTGATGTATTTTGTCATTCGGCGTTTTGGATAAGGGCAAAAACCTCAGCAATTTACGAAGTTCTTCTCTGGTGTAGATATACGGCAAGAACGTTGACCGTTCTGCTGGCCGATTCGCAGGCATCGTCAGAGCCGCCATCGCACCATGAGCGGCCCAATAGTCGAAAAGGTGTCGAAGAAGGCTATGCTTTCTACGGAAAACCGCTGCCGAGGTTTGAGGAGCATTCAGGAATTCCAAAACGTGATGGACGTTGATCTGGCTTAGAGACGGATTGCCAACTGTTCTCAAGAAGCCTTGATATATTTTGCAGCCTTTCGCAAACGACGTTCCCGAAGCCCGCTTCCGTTGGACATACAAAGTGATTCCCTCTTCAAGTGTCATATGACGTCCTTGAGGCTAAAATTGGCCACATTTTTAAGGGAACCGGCGTCAAATCTGGCATAGTTGCTAACCGATCGTAGGTCACTATGACCTAGAAAATCAGCGATATCCTTTAGGGAAGTTCCAGTTCTCAAAAGCTGTGTGGCGCAAGCGCGACGCAGCATGTGTGGCCCGAATTGCTGCGTTACTATGCCGAGTTTCTTTATGCGGGGGGAGATAATCGAGCACATCGAATGTCCCAAAACCGGGCGGTGGGGTGGATGCAGTGTGACGAAGAGATTGCGGCAGGAGCATCTCGGTCGCACTTTACTTAGATACAGGGCGATGGCTTCGCCCACCTCGCTCTGTAAGGGAAACTGTTGGGTCTTCCCTTGCTTGGCTCTTCGCACAGTGATGGACCCCCTGCGCCAGTCGATGTCCTCAAGCCTCAGACCTCTCACCTCCGCCGATCGAAGACCATAGACCGAAAAGAGCAGGAACATTGCTTTTGCTCGCAGGTCGGCTGGCTTTATCTCTCCGATTGAAGCGATTACTCGACGCACGTCCTCCCATGGAGGGCCGCTCAGGTTCTCCGCCACTCGGGGCACGCGAGGGCTCGAAATGCTCCCCCGAATCCCGCTGGAGCACCATCCCTGCTGTTCAGCATATCCAAAGAACGTCCGCAACGCTTTACAGTGTGCGGCGACCGAGGACCGCGACCATCGATCAGATCGCCCGGCTTCGAGATACTCTTCGATGTCCGAAGCCTGCACATGGGAAAACTCAGGACAACGCGATTGCAACCAATTCAGGAAAGCCAAAATCCGCGAATGATAGCTTCGAAGGGTCTCCAACACCAGACCCCGCTGCGAACGCATGGCGTTCAGAAACTCGGAAAGAAGATCGCCGAATAGAGGCATCGGCTTCGGAGCGGCGATGAGTGTCCCTTGATATCGGAGCCAATTCGTGGCTGCCAATCGGAATAGATACGGGGACGCCACACCCGAACTGCGGTGCCGACGAGCATTTGAGTCGTCAAGCCAACGCTCGCAACCTTGCAATATCTCATCCATCCCCACGGGCCGAGGCGAGTCTAGCTTGAGCAATCGAATCACATGGAGCAGCATGGAGGCGACGTTTCGAACTCTCTCTCGACGCGTCCCGATCTCAAACAAATATGACAAATATTTTTCGCGTTCCGCTAACAGTGGAGCCGTTCGATGTTTCTCGCGAACGGTCTCGATGAGAAAAACCGAATTTATCATGTACATCCTCAACTTCGACCTTGCCGAAGGCGAGCCCTTAGAAGCGATGCCGATTATGTCGCATCCGATCGCATTGCACCGGATTGTTTCCGCGAACTCTCGAATTTCCTTCTGAAATCGACCTCATTCATCACGGACGCCTCCGCGCCAACAGTCGCGCCGCGACCGCGTCAGCATCTGGCGGTCCCACCGTTCTCTCCCGATATACCTCGATCTCAAAGTCCTTCGCAAGTTTGCGCCGTAAGGAACCCGCCTTCGGCAGTTCAAGGTAATTGTGACCATACCCCGGCACCGTTTCCAGGAGAAGATATGCTCCAGGAGCAAACGACGCGGCGAATTTAGGGAATAAACCCGGCAGCAGGAAGTGCACATTGATGATGCCTCCGAGCGTGCACGGTTGGTATGGCCACTGGTCCCGCACAAGGTCGACCTGGAAAGACGTAAACCGCCCTTGGTCGTGAAACTGCGAGAGGTCTCGATCAACGAAAATAATCTCGCTGCCGAATGACGCGAGATACAATCCGTTTCTGCCCGAGCCGCATGCGACATCAAGGATCGGCTTACCTCCGGAAGCCCGTACCACCCTCTCAGCGCATTCACGCACAAATGCCGAAGGGGTGAGGTCCCGCGAACGCGGCAGCCGATTCACCATAACCGAAGGTGCGTGCAGCACCGCATTAGAAGCCGTGATTTGCAGTGTGCCGCGAAAGCGGATGGATATGCGCGCTGTGCTTCTTCACCGCCCACTGGAAGAACCCGCCGCACTCGCCTTTGAGGCCGCAGTGAGCACATTCCTGCAAGTAGAGCAGTTTCCAATCGGAGATCGACTTTCGCGCGTAGCGCCAAAGGGAGGGTTTCAAGACACAAAGCTGGTGGTTGTAGATGGACACGGGCATGTTCCTCAATGCGAGAAATTCCACCGCCTCTCCAAGTTCCTCCCGGTAGTCGTAAGGATCGATCCAGAGTTTCTCGATGTTCCTCGGCGTGTAGCCGGTGTATTCGAGGCCCATGAGCGCAATGTGTTCGACGAACGTGAGATTGCGATAGATGTACTCGGCGAGCTTCACGAGACGGGGAATCGTGAGCTTATGGAGAACCACTCTCACCTCAAGGCGAATTCCATGCCGTGCGGCCTGGTGGAACCCCATCATGGTCTGATCGAAGGCACCCCGCGCCTGCACCACGTAATCGTGGACACTCGCGACATCGGCGTAGAGCGGAATGCCGAGGCTGATGTTCGGGTGTCCGGCCGCCACGAACCGGCGGGCGTACTCGGGCCACGCGAGCGATCTCCCGTTTGTGAGCATGTGAAGTTCGGTCTTCGGCATCGCCTCGTTAAGCCGCTTGATGAGAGTAAAGAGCTTTTCGCCAAGGAGCGTTGGCTCGCCGCCAGTAATCGTGAGGTAGGGCGGCGGCTCGGGAATGAGATCAATTAATTCGAGGTTCCTCGCGGTGAGCGCGTCAACGTCATCCCGGTCCTTCGGCGGCTGAGAGCACATGAGGCAGTTGCTGTTGCAGCGTTCGGTAACGAGCAAGTGATGATGCTCTTCGTAGGGGCGGTAGAGGGAGCGCACGAGGCCAGACTTGCTTTCGAGAACGACAATATCGCCGTGGCGCAGGTGATCGGATTCGCGGAGCGCTTGGACCGAGGGAATGGCGGCTGGATGGCCCGATTCATCGTGCACAAGCAGCGCCCGGTATCCCGTGAGGTCGGCACGCTGGGAATCGAATGGCGTCTCTTGCGAAGATACAAAGCGAATGTGCTTGGCACGTTCGCCGGGTGCCCGGTCTTTGGTTGTAAGGATGCCGAGGATGCTCCCCTCAAACCCGGAGACGCGTCCGGTAGTCGTCAGACGCATGTCGTGACCTCGGAGAAAGCGTACTCTCCCACGATCCATGACCAGAGAAGGCGCATGGTGTCGGGATCATTTTCCTCGATGAGCGAGAAAAGGTGCTTGATCACCTCCATGTTCCGCGCGCAGAATCCGCTCGTGGGCCTGCTGCCGTACATGTCGCCTTGCGTGGCGTGGTGGTAGACCGGGTCGGCGGCGCAGTACGTCTGGAATGCGCAATCGGAGCAGCCCACGAGAGCCTGGTTGCAAGACGCCTCGAATGTGCGGAGCGCAGAATCGCCCGTGAAGATCGTCCGGCGCGTATCCCTATGGACGTTCCCGAGCCGGAAAGTCCGGTCGTGCATTTCGGCGAGCATACGCGATTCATCCGACGCGTACACGTCGCCGTCGTAGTTATAGACGAGGACGTTCCATATTTGCCCGGAGGGCGATTGCATATCGACGTGCCGCGTGCTGTGGGGAGTCAGGATCTTCGTGAGGAGAATCTGGGTGTAGACCTCGACAAGGCGGTAGCCCCGACGGTTCACTTCGAGGATATGGGCCAGGCCCTTCTTGTAAAAATCCAAAAAACGGCCCATTTCGTATCCCGTCCGGTGGCGCGTTTTCACCGCGAACCCGTAGGGGCTCAGGGGCCGGAGGAAGATGGAATGAAAGTCGCGGCGCACGTACTCGTCGATGATCTCAACGGGGTAGTCGAGCGATGCGGCAGTGGTCGTCATCAACGCCGCAACGTTCTCCTTGCCGAGGATCGCTCGGCTGCGCTCGATTCCCTCGATGGCTTTCTCGTAGCTGTCTCCCCCGGGACGGGGCCGATTCTTATTGTGGAGGAACGCCGGACCGTCGAGTGAGGTTGAGACCTTTACGCCCTTGTCGCGGAAGTAAAGGAGGATGTCGTCCGTCACGCGGGAGAGATTCGTACACACCACCAAGTCGAGATTCTTTCCGCGTTCACTTGCGAGCGCCTTCGCGCCGGGGATGAGGTATTGGATGAGATCGAACGCGACGAGCGGCTCGCCACCCTGGATTTCAAGCGTGAGATCGCGCGCGGGAGAGTCCATCATCATCGCAAGCGCGCGGTCGGCTGTGGCGGCCGACATATCAAACTCCCCGCGCGATTCCGTCTGCCGAGACACCTGGCAGTATTCGCACGAATGATCGCACCGGAGAGTGACGACGAAAATGTGGAGCTTCGTGCCGCCCATGATGTGATCGTATTTCGTTCGAATTTTCGCCGCGAGCACATCGAGGAGCGGCGAAGAGGAGTCATCGTACAGAAAATGTTTCGCTTTGAGATCCTGATAGAGTCCAGATCTCATATCGAACCGCTCCTCAGCAAGGTGTGCGACTGTCCCCGGCGGCGCGAATAGGAACTCCCCCGCCTCGTTCACGAGGAGTTCCTTGCCGTGGAAGCGGGTGAATTTGAATGGAAGCAGGTGGAAGGCGGCGGGGGCAGGGGCGAGCCGCTCGCGAGAATAGAATTCGCGCGCCATCGTCAGGGTTCCTTCAGGCTTGCGGGTTGCTTAATATCTTGAACATCCCGTCGCGCTTCGCTTCCTCGATGACGTCGCCAAACACACCTTCGGGATTGTCCTCCAGCACACCAGACTCGGCGAACGCCTTCGCCAGCAGGAGATCGCGGATGCCCGACGTCTTGGCCTCGATCCTCTCGCGAAGCGCGAAATCGATGGCGCTCGTCACAAAGGCATCTTTCACGGCGTCAGGATCAAATGCAGCCGTGAGATTTCGTGGTACGAGGACGACCTCCGCGAAGGCATCACCCTTCCTCCGCAGATCGCAGGCGAAATCCCGAGTAAACCAGTGGCACGTCTTGAGGACCGCCTCGGCGCTCACGAAGGCGAGGTCCAATTCGACCGTCACCTCGGGGTGAGATGTCGATTCTGGTACGCTCTCAGGTAACGCCATCGTCAAAATGCGCCCGACGAATGCGACGAGTGAGACGAATGGGAAGAGTGCGACGAGTGCGACGAATGGGAATCATGTTGCGCGGTCGTCAAGAAGCGCTCATTCTGCTGCTGGAGCACGAGTTTCGGCGCAACCGGGTTTACAACCGCGCTGCTCGTCTCGCCGACCGTGGGAGCACCCGTCCCGGGCTGCGCGGCGGTCGTGGGCATGGCGTTTGCGCCCGTGACGACCACGGCGCTCCCGGCAAGCACCGCCAGTTTTCCTGCAATACCGCTGAGAAACGCTCTTCTGTCACGGGGCATGGAGTCTTTCCCTTTCTTATATCTAACGCTTGGCGAAAATTATATAACGGAAAACGCCACAGACCAATTGTTTTCTTTGGGGGGATTTCACGATCCCTAGATGGTTGGGGGCCCTGGGGAGCCGTTGGTCCGGGATTGGCTCTTCTTCACCGGATTGTCGGGCTCTCCGAAATGCAACTTACCGATGCGAATTGGCAGTTCTGGACAGATCGAAACCCAAATGTAATAATGGCTTCCAACCGTTCAGCGCGGAATCGGAATGCGGCTCTTCGTCGCCATTACTGACTCGGATTGGTTTGCCTACCTGGCCGAACTGCGCCCGGACGAAGTGAATTTCTGGAGACCGAGCGGAGCCGAATCCTTCCGTTCCCTTTCCCCCGGTGAACCACTCTTATTCAAGCTCCACAGCCCTAACAACTATATCGCCGGAGCGGGGTTCTTCAGCCACTACACTGTGCTCCCGGCGAGTTTCGCATGGGGGGCGTTCGGGGAAAAAAAACGGCGCGAAAACCGAACCCGAGATGCGGCGGCGGATCGAGAAGTACAGAAGAGGTAGGCATATCCAGACCGATCCGGCCGCAGACTACAACGTCGGCTGCATTCTCTTGCAAAGCCCCGTCTTTTTCCGGCGAGATGAGTGGATTCCCGTCCCGGACTGGCCCATGCAAGCGGTGCAGGGGAAGCGGTTTTCAACCGACGATGAAGCCGGGCGGCGGCTCTGGCAGGAAGTCAGTGTGCGGCTGCAAGCACGCCCAGTGAACATAGCTGAGCCCGAACTGGTCGCGGATGCTCGTCGATTCGGCCAGCCTCAAACAGTCCTGCCGCGAGTCGGGCAGGGCGCTTTCCGGGTGATCGTGACGGATGTCTACAGGCGGCAATGCGCGTTGACGAACTCCCATGTCCTACATGTGCTCGACGCCGCTCACATCCGCCCCTACGCTGAGGGCGGGAGTCACAACCCGAGCAACGGCCTCTTATTGCGTCAGGATATTCACACTCTGTTCGACCGTGGCTATATGACCGTTTCGCCCGATTACCGCGTCGAAGTCAGTCGCCGCCTCAGGGATGAATTCGATAATGGCAAGGAATACTACGCGCTCCAAGGGAGGCCAATTCTGCTGCCGGAGAACCCAGTGTTCAGGCCGTCGGCGGAACAGCTGATCTGGCATAACGAGAACAGGTTCAAGTCATGAAACATCCTCCTGAATTTACACTCCAGTTCGACCCCTCCGAAATCGACGCGTTGGCGGAGCGTTACGGCGCTGCTCAGGACGACGATGCACTCCTCGCCGGGAAGCAAATCGCATCCGGTAACTACAGCAGGGATGACCTGAAGATAATCGTGAACTGGAAGTCTCCACGCCGAGCCGCCCTGCTTGACGACAACAAAGATGGCGATATTGCGATCGCTCTCCAGTTTGCGGCGGCACTGACCACGCCGGAGGCAATGGCGGTCGCGGTTTTGACCGCGTTGCACGGCGTCGGGATTCCGATGGCGTCGGCGATCGTGACTGCGATAAATCCGGAACGATATACGGTACTCGATTACCGGGCACTGGAATCACTCGGAATTGCAAACTGGCCGGATACCCTGGATTTCTACGTGGCGTATCTTGAAGCCTGCCGTCAACTAGCGCGGAGCCATGGGACAACCCTACGTACGCTGGACAGGGCTTTGTGGCAATGGTCGAAGGAAAACAGCGGGACAACAGAGCACCACATTCGGCACAGCCCCTCTGCTCAATTTGCTGTTGCCGCGAATACTGCCCCTTCGATGCTGTCCTTGTCAAATAAGCCGCGACAACTCGTGATGCAAGAGGTGCTCTCCAAACCCGGATATGAAAACCTCCCGCGTTCCGAGTGGGAATTCTATGAACTCTGCATTGAGGAAGCTGACGATGTCTGGAGGCCCGGCTTCATTGTGAAGCAGACTCATGCCCAGTGGATCGAAATCGATCGACAGGTCATGTGGGAGGAACCGGAATGGGTGCGGTGGCCGACCCTCAAAAGTGCTCAGCGACAATACGAAAATTGGCGCAATGCGCTCCAAGCTAGAGGCTTCGCCCGATCAGATATGACCTTTTGAAGTCGGAGACGACCGGGAGTATGATGTTGGCGAATTCCGATCCATCTTGGAGGGAAGTATGAAAGCCTCAAGATTTCTCGTGTTGTTGTTGCTTGAGATTGCCATCACGCCAATCAGCGCCCAGACGGTTTCCGCGCCTGAGGCCAAAAACCACATCGGCGAGAAAGCTACCGTCTGCGGCAAGGTGGCCAGCGAACGGACTGCGACGAGCAGCAGAGGAGAGCCGACATTTATCAACTTGGACGCACCCTATCCGAATCAGGTTTTCACAATCCTGATTTGGGGAGAGGACAGGCTGAAGGTGGGGACTTTGCCGAACGAGGGATCGCGCGTCTGTGCGACGGGCATGATTCAGGAATATCGGGGGGTTCCGGAAATCGTAGTGCGAGGCAGCGGGCAGTTGAGCAAGTGAGCTTGGGTGTCACCACCCTATAACCAATCCGTCTCAACGTCCCTATACCCGGCGATGCTACCAATGTCCCCGACGTTGCCGGGATTCCCATAGTTTCCGGCGTTGCCATAGTCGCCGTAACTGCCGAAATTCGTGGACTGATAGCCAGAGGAGTGGTTGTACATCAGACGGTTGTTTTGGACGATTTCACCCAGATAGCGACCTTGCATGTCAATAAAGATTCCCTGCGCCTCTATTCGGTGACCGATGTTGCGCCCGCTCGGCGCGTGCAGTTGGTCACCGATGAGGTTTGCGATGTGCTCGCCACGGCTGTTGAATAGATATTTCATGGAATCAATTTCGCATATTACCTAGCGCATGTCGATCAAATACTTTCTCAAGAAGTCGTCGCGAAGCGTAGGCTGGAGGCGTCGGTGAGCGAGGTGTTCGACTTCAAGACCGAATGGATCAGGATGCCGACCCTCGACGGTGAACGCCAATGATTTGCCACATTTCCCCGGAACTCTATTGCGCAAATCACAAAGGGCGGTATTATCTGTTCGTATGAATCTGGGACTGATCGATATCCTGAAACTCGCCGATTTCGATCCCACCATCCCGACCAGGCTGGTTCGGCACCAGGACCGCCGCTACCCTGTGGACGAACTCCGCCGCAACGGATGGCTTGAGCTTTACCAGAGCTATCAGGGGAAACCAAAATTTCGCGGCGCAAAACAGATCGTTTCGTTCTACGGGCTGCCCGGCACCAGAGCCGGTTTCTTTGGCGTCTACAAGGTCCTTGAAGAGCGCGAACACGCCTCCGCCTTTCGACGGCTGCAAGAGTCATGTGCGTGGTCCGAGGAGTGGAATCGGGACGCAAAGTTTTATTACGAACTGGAGCGCGATGTCCGCTTCGACGATCTCCGGGACCGTATCATCATCGATTGGGGTACGGGCGCGCTCGCATGGGTGCAGAACCTAAGCAACAAGCCAATCCTCGAAATTTTGGAGAGTGGCAGAGCGCTCCCGCCCTTTGAGGACTACTTGGAGTTCAGCTTGTCGCACTCACAGTTGGCTGACCTCTTCAAGAACGAGGAAGCTCACCGTGATTGGCGTGTGCCGTTGGCCGCCGTCGCGGGTGTTTATTTGATCGTTGCCGAAGGCTCCGGGGATCTCTACGTGGGGAGCGCATATGGCGTAGATGGCATCTGGGGACGGTGGAGGAACTACGCGAAATCTGGACACGGCGGCAACGAACGGTTGACGGCACTGATAGCGTCCAACCCATCCTATCCAGCAAGCTTCCGTTTCTCTGTACTTCAGACTCTTCCAAAAACGATGACACGGGAGGAAGTTATCCTGCGTGAGACTCGATATAAGCACAAACTTGGAAAGCGGGCAACCTCTTTAAACGGAAACTAGCCAAGAATTCTAAACGAGGAAATAGCGGGAGGATGATGATTTCATCCCTTACTTCGATTCGGCCGCTGCCAATCAATCCGCCAGCGCCCGCCCGACATAGGCACCCAAAACAGGCGCTTGTGCGGCGTACCCCACGCATGGTGGTAAAGCACGGCGGCTCTCTCGAAGAACCCACGGTATGCCATGATCCCGCGAAGTCGAATTTGTTGTAGTCGAGATGGTGGCAGAACTCGTGGCACAGGGTACTCAGAAACGTGCCGAAGGACGTGACTTCCTTCCGCACCGCTGTGCGCATCCAGACCCGGATAAGCATCGTCTCGGGGTCGTAGTCGCCGAACAGTTCCGTCGTCCAATGTTCGCGGACTCGCAGGGGTCGGGCCGCGAGCACGCGGACGCTGCAATCCGGTACAGCGTAGAACTGGGATGCGGCTTTCAGGAAGTCGGCACACGTGCGACGGACGTTGGCAGTCTGGTCCATCTTCATCGCCGACTCAATGGCCTTGGCGATTTCGGGCAAGCGCATGTCATCGGGCAGTTCGAGCGTGGTAATTCGGTCACTTTCCCGGAAGCCAGCGAGATGGTTCGATTTCCGTGGGGGAGTTTCGGTGAGCATGGTGGTGGGTTTTCCTCGCTGAGTGGCTCGTGAACAACCGTCAGGCGATGCCGACGCGAACACCCAGAAGCCTCGCCAATTCAGCTATGGTCGCCGTCAATCGATAGACTCCAATGTATATGAATGCTTCTTCCCCAGGACCCGGTGCTCCGGCAGAAGAGATCGCCGGGCTCGCCGAGAGGGTTACGTACTTCAACGAGGAGAACGGATTCACCGTTCTTCGCGTGAAGGTGCGCGGCCAACGAGAGTTGGTGACGGTCCTGGGCTCTGCACCCTCCGTCAGCGCCGGAGAATGGATCACCGCCAGCGGGTGGTGGGTCAGGGATAAAGAACACGGCCTTCAATTCAAAGCCCAGATATTGAAGGCAACTCCGCCGACCACGAAGGAAGGCGTCGAGCGATACCTGGGCGGAGGATTCGTCAAGGGAGTTGGTCCGGTTCTGGCCAAGAAACTCGTGGATCACTTTGGCGCAGAGGTTTTGAGCGTCATCAGCGACAATCCCGCTGGCTTGGAATCTGTAGATGGCATCGGCCCCAAGCGACGCGAACGAATAGCCGCAGCTTGGCAGGAGGGAATACAGATAAGGGAGATCATGCTATTCCTGCATAGCCATGGCGTCAGCACCGGACGGGCTGTTCGTATCTTCAAGACCTATGGAAATTTGGCAATCCAAACCGTGCGCGAGAATCCGTACACCCTGGCAAGAGAAATCCACGGCATCGGCTTCGCTACAGCAGACAAGATCGCCCAAAGTGTCGGGATACCCCGGGATTCCCAGAAGCGGGCGCGAGCCGGAATCGATCACATTCTGTTGTCGGCTACATCCGATGGACATTGCGCCTTGCCGCTGGAAAAACTCAAGGCAGCAGCCGGGAAACTGCTGGAAATTCCAACGGAAATCGTTGAGCAGGCGCTCTCTCAGATGCTCACCGAGGGCATGCTCCTCCTGGAAGAGGTCGAAGGCGAACCGTTAATCTTCATGCCGCACCTTCGAAGAGCGGAGGACGGCATTGCAACGAAGATCAGGCGGCTGGCGTCTGCCGACCCGGTTTATCCGGCGATCGATATTGAGAAGGCAGTCAACTGGTGTGAGGAGCGCACGGGCAAGGCGTTAGCACCCAGCCAGCGCGAGGCGCTGAAGACGGCCATAACCAGCCGAGTCGCCATCATCACCGGAGGCCCCGGCGTGGGCAAGACCACCTTGGTGAAATCGATTCTCCAAATCCTGAGGGCTAAGAAAGTGGAATGTGTGCTTTGCGCACCCACGGGGCGGGCGGCAAAGCGCCTCACGGAAACCACGGGGCTGGAAGCGAAGACGATTCATCGTCTCTTGGAGATCGATCCTGCTTCAGGAAGGTTTCAGCGGAACGAGGACAATCCGCTTGAATGTAACCTCCTCATCGTTGACGAAACGTCGATGGTGGATGTTCTTCTGATGTACGCATTGCTTCGTGCTCTTCCGAAGAACGCAGCGTTAATTTTGGTCGGCGACGTAGATCAGCTACCTTCGGTGGGGCCGGGAAATGCGCTGCGAGATTTGATCGAGAGTGCCAT
>JASHOC010000103.1 GCA_030041305.1 Acidobacteriaceae bacterium | reverse complement strand
TCTCGCCAGCGCATCCTGGACAGCGAAAACCCGTCGGCCAACGCAGCCGCTCCAGATAGGCAACGCACGATTGCTCGTCGGGAAACCACGCGCGAAACTGCTGCCAAGTGCCTGGATAATCAAGCTGTTTTGAAACTTCAGACGCGCGAACCACAATATCTTGAGTCTACTGTATTAAGGGAGCTACCCCACTTTATCTTTTATCTCGGTTTCCGCCCAGTAAGGTACTGAGAACAGCCAATTTATCGCCAGAATGGGGGGAGAGGGTTGTAAGACATTGGGGGCCGGCCCATATCCTTAAAGTGAGCCCCCGGCTCGCGCTTACTCCCCATCAAGAGGGCGCAACGGATCTGAACTGCAAAGGGCGTCGGCATTACTTGCCGTGCCGGCGTTGTCCGTGTGCGGGTGGCGAATCCGATCCAGCACCCACCCAGCACGGCATAGCCCAGTGGCCGCGCAGCGCCTTTTAGAGCTTTGCGCGTCAGCGTAAGAGTGTCATGTGCTGGCGGCTCGCCTTGGCAATGAACTGCATAGAGTAGTTGCCAGAGGCCTACCGGGCCGCCGGGGGCATCCCACGGGTAAGAGACGCGCAATTGCCAAATTTTCAGGTTCGTTCTGGCGCAACCGAAAGAGTCCATCACGAAGTAGCGGACTCGCACGTTCCCGCCATTGCCCGAGACGCCCGCCAAATAAAATCGGTTAGCGTCGAACTCTGCCTGCGATGTCGTCGAAGGTTCAATAGTGGTTGCGTTAGGCGAATCGAGCGCCTCGAATGGGTCGAAACTTGATGGAGCACGTAACTGGTTGGTGCGCGCTTAAGAAAAAATTGAATCGCACGTCTGCTTCGGCCAAGATTCGAGCATTCGCCTAAATCAGAAAACTTCCAGGGAAAAAGGGCGGCCCGCTGCGACTCGCTGATCGATGAGAAAGGCAATCTGGAGCCGCGGGCGCTCTGTAGTAGACTGAGTTCAACGGCCATACCGTCCCCTTTTGAGAAGCCGCTGCTCGTTGTATCGGCATCTCCGCGGTGTGGTTGATAGCGCTTCCATAGGTCGCCTGCGAGTTACTCTCTCGCATCCGCTAATCTGCGCGATTTTTGGGGTTCGAAGGAGAGCATGCCAGATTTGCAAGAATCCATCATGTTTAATCAGGGGGTAGCGCGTGAGGAAAGTCCTACTCAGCAGTCTTTTGTTGCTTCTTGCAAGTGCACTGAGCGCACAAAGTCGAGAATCGGCAAGCGGGCTTAGGATTTCACTGCAGGCCGGCGCTGAGTTCTCTGTGTTCAATCCCGATTTCTACTGCCCGAACAATGACCCTTTAAATTGCGGAGGCAACCTGCCGCTCCTCAAAGGCGCTGGAGCTTTCGGAGATTTCGATGTTCGCCGCAAAATCGCCTTCGGAGCGGAGGGCGAAGCGCGCTGGCTGCGCTGGGGGGGCGAGGGCGCCCAGGTCGAGTCGACATACTTGATTGGCCCGCGATTTCGTGTCTATCAATTCCGCAATTTAGGCTTCTGGGTGAAATTTCTCGCTGGCGTTGGCAATATCACAACCGCGAATTACCCCGCTCAGGACTCGTTGAAGGCAACCATGCTCGTTTACACACCAGGCGGCACGCTGGACTATCGGCTAAAGAAGAGGATCTCTTTGCGAGCCGATTACGAGTTACAAAAATGGCCCACCTTCGCTGTGCTGCCCCCGAACACACATGGTCTGACACCGAACGGTTTCAGCTTCGGCGTCGCATATACTATTTTCGCCCGCTAACGCCACTGTGTTCTACGCCGTGAAAGGTACTGGTACCGCGAGTGCGAACCCCACGCGGAAACTGAATCGGTCCACCCGGTAACGATCGGATCGCCGGCGCGATTTTGGCGACACTAGCTTGACCTAGCCTGGCGGGATCGAAAAAGCAATGACGGATAGGAAACCCGTAGCCGCGTTCCAATTCCCAGGGGGAACGTTGATGGTTACTAAAGCCGCCTTGCGACTCTTTTCACGGAAATCCGGTACCACGCTAAGGAATCTCTGCACAAGTCCCAAATCCACAGCCAGCTTGAATAAAGTTGTAAGTGGATTCAGAGCGCGATGCGACAGCTAACATTGGCAAATCAAGCGGGCTTTGAGAAGTTCGGATGGAAGAGCAGGCGAGAACAGTTCTTGGAGACCATGGACGTCATGATGCCATGGAGGGAGCTAGAGACGTTGGTGGGCGGAGCCTTTCTATCCCAAGGCGGGGAACGGTCGGCAGCCGGTAAGCTTGTCGATCATGCTGCGGGTGTACTTTCTGCAGCATTGGTTCAAGCTCTCTGATCCGAGCGCCGAAAATGCGCTCTGTGAGTCGCCGGTGCGACGCTTTGCGGGAGTGGATCTGGGCCGCGCGGCGGCGCCGGATGAGGGCACGATTCTGCGTTCCCGGGTTTCGCTGGACGCGCACCAACTAGACGGACGGATCCTGGATGTAGTGAATCTCAATTTGCACAGCCAAGGCATTCGGATCAGCACTGGGAGGATCGTGGACTCCACGATCATTGCTGCGCCGAATTTGATGAAGAATCAGCGCGGAGAGCGGGGCCTGGAGATGCATCAGGCCAAAAGAGGCAATCAATATTACCCTGGGGTCCAAGGCGCACATCGGCGGGGAAAGCAAAGAGGTATCGTGCATTCGGCGTGCGCCTCGGCGGCCTCCGTTTACGACGTGCATTTGTTGCCCGACTTACTGCACGGCAAGGAGAAGAAAGTCTGGGGTGACCCAGGGTATCAAGGCCAAGGCGAAGCGCTTCGCCAAGCCGCGCCGAAGGCGCAGGTCATGACCTGCCAGAGAACGAAGTTCAGGGGCTATGTGGATGAGGAGGCGCGGCGTAAGAATCGAACCAAGTCGCGGGTGAGGGCGAAGTTGGATTGGCCTTCCGCAACCTGAAGCGGGTGTTTGGCTTTACCAAGGTGCGCTATCGGGGTTTGAAGTAAAACCACGAATGGCTGCTGGCGGCCTTCGCGCTGGTGAACATTTACCAGCATCGCAAGCGCCTGAACCCAGTGAAGGCATAGTGTATCCGCCGGCCGGAATTCGACCCGATGGAGACAAATGTGAAGTGGCCGAGGCGCATTCTTGAAGTATTTTGCCGGAAAAGGGGCGGGCGCCCGTCGCCCTGTCAACCCGGCATCAGCAACCTTTGCAGCGGTTCCCTCAGCAACTTGTTGAAAAAACAGTCTCTCCAATTTCCGGGTTATGTTACTTTAGATTGTAAAGCAACTCAGCCTGCACCGTGCGGGGCAAATTCCTACTTCCCGACCAGAAGCAAGTGCTCCGAAGGGGGAGCGCGTGCTATGGCCTTCCAGCCATTTAACAATCGCGGAGGATTAAGCATGACTGATCAAATTCTTAAGACCATAGGCCGTGTTCTCGCATTGGGAATCGTGGCGCTTCTTCCTATTGTGGCGCCGTCCCAAACCGCGCCGGCGGCGAAGGGTGCTTCCCCCTCAGATCAGTACGCGTCCAGATGGGACATTTTCCTGGGTTACAGCTACCTGTCCCCCCACGGCTCGGTCAACACGACTGTTACGTACCCTCCCCCTACTAGATCCGTAACAGGCAGCTACGACGCCGTTAATGTTGGCGGGCTGGGCAGCGGAGCCTACTTCTTCAATCGGTATGTGGGCTTTCAGTTCGAATATGGGATACATGAGTGGGGTACTTCTAGGCCTGCTACGAACATTGGCACGGAGGGGAATGACGACGGTTTCCAGACTGTTTCCGGGGGCCTGATCGCCCGCTTCCGCGCCGGCGACATCACGCCATTTATCCATGCATTGGTAGGGGGCGCCTATATCAGTGGGCCCAATCAACAGGGGCCCAAATGGGGGCCTGACTTGACGGCCGGCGGCGGCATGGATTACGAGACGCCGCTGTTCAACCATCGCCTCGCCCTCCGCATTTTCCAGGTCGACTACGAGTACATGCATGCAGACTTCGGTCCGGCCTCTCAGCCTGAGGGTGGTCGCGCCAACATCAACGCGGTGCGGCTGAGCGCCGGCTTTGTCATCCATGCCGGATCCATCGCGCCGCCGCCGCCGGTCACCTACGCCTGCACGGCGAGCCCCACTGCAGTGTTCCCCGGCGAGCCGGTCACCATCAACTGTTCGGCGGGCAACCTCAATCCCAAGGAGAACGTGGTCTATAGTTGGTCCGGAACGGGCGTCACGGGCAATGGAAACACCGCCAACGTGGCCACCACCGATTTGGCGCCTGGCAACTATTCGGCGCAGAGCACAGTTAAGGAAGGCAAGAAGGGCAAAGAGGGTCTGAAGCCATGGCAGACTGCGACTGCTTCGGCGAGCTTCACCGTAAAGGAATTTGAGCCGCCGACCATCAGTTGCTCGGTGAATCCCACCACCATTCAGCCCGGCGGGACCGCCACCATTACCGCAACTGGCGTGAGTCCGCAAAATCGGCCGCTTACGTACAGCTACTCGGCCACGGCGGGCTCCATCTCCGGCACCGGTGCTACGGCGGAATACAGCTCAGCAGGGGCGCCAACAGGGGCTGTCGGCATAACGTGTAATGTCTCCGACGATAAGGGCCATACGGCCACCGCCAACACCACGGTGACCATCGTGGCGCCGCCACCGCCGCCTCAGCCGCACACGCAGGCGTTGTGCTCGCTCAGCTTCTCTACCGATAAGCGGCGTCCCACGCGGGTCGATAACGAAGCTAAGGCCTGCCTCGACCAGGTGGCTCTTGACCTCAAACAGCAAGCCGACGCCAGGCTCGAGATTGTCGGCGAGTCAAATGCACAGGAAAAGCAACTCGAGCAAAGACAAGAGGCGCGTCAGCAACGCAACCGCCGTGTCCACGTCGAGCACTATGCTGAGCAGCGCGCGGTCAACGCCAAGGACTACCTGGTGACGCAGCAGGGCATCGACGCTTCGCGCATCAGCGTGGCCACCAGCACCACCGACGGGCAGGAAGCGCAAGATTACCTGGTGCCCGCAGGCGCGAACTTCGATTCCGATGTATCCGGAACGACGCCCGTGGATGAGTCAACCATCAAACCGGAGGTGCGCCGTCCGCTGCCCATGCGGCATCGCGGCGGAGCGCGCACGGCTCCTGCAGGGGGCCATTAACCGGCCCTTCCGGCCTGCGCCGGAAGTGAAGAAACTTCGTCAAGCCTGCAACGGAAACCATGACAGGCTTGGCGGACCAACCTTCAACCATTCTGTTGCAACGATTTTGAGGCTGATCGTTTTCCGATCAGCCTCTTCATTTTTGTCCCAGTCGTATTATTGTAGTGACCTTTCGGGACACATCTCGGGAGACGCCGCTAAACATAGACTTTACAATCTTGAGAAATTGCGGCCTGACCTCCAACCCAAGTTCGTCATGAGATGGCGCGGCAGAGCTATATTTGCGTCTGTTCGTCGGATAACTCATTGTGGTTCAGTGCGGGTGTTTTGAAAACGAGATATAGTGCAGACCTACCCTCTTGATTATGCGCGCGGCATGGGGCGGAAGATCGGCAGGGTTGATCGGCTTGCGGTCCATCGCCGTGGCGAAGCCAAGCAGCGACTGCGCCAGGTCGCCCGCGAACTGAAGCCGGATCGTGCGTGGACCGTAATGCCATTTCTTCAAACGAACGAGTTCGACCTGCGGGCGCAGATTCTCCAGGTACAGATCGTCGGCCCGCTGTTGTTGTTCTCTGGCCCGCTGCGCTTGCGCATCGGCGCGTTGCCTCTTCCGGTCGCGTTCCTGCAACAGGGAACGCACCGTCGCCTTCAAGGCTTCGCTGCCTTCGGGTAACTCGGCTAATCTATCTACGGGCAACGCCCATAAGTATAGACATAACTCTTTTCGGAAATCACTTACATCGCTGGCCTTTCTTTGTTATCTTCATTGATTCCTGCCCCGCTCGTAGCGCGGTACTCGCTTCAACTTCGTCATGTTGATAGTGTCCAATATCATCGCCAAATCGCTGACTCATAACTCCGCCGACTGTGCACCTTCCTTCGCGCGGCAGTTTAATGACTCGCGCCTCGAGCCGCTTGTGCCGCAAAACAAATTCGTCGCGGTCCCATGTCAGGATCTCTAATCTGTGTCCTCTGCGCGAGCCGGAACGTGAACAGCCCGTCGCTCAGTGGCTCGGCCCATCACGGGCCTCACCCTTCTGCCAATCGATCGAAGCCACACCGCCTTTCGGTCGGCTCAGCAACCAGCCAAATGCGGCAAGCTTGCGCTCCGTCCAGCGCGCGCAAACTCGGAAGGCCTATCGCTCTTTCGCCTCCAGTGCCGCCAGCAATGCACGTCAATGATCCGCGTCGAATCCGGACTCCGCTACAAGACTGCAGCCGGGCACGAGACGAATCTCAATCGCTCTGCCGCGCTCGAATGTTGTTTCTGGATGATGTGGCTCCCGCGTCCCATTTGCACTTCGACGAATTTCCCTTTTTCCACCTCTCGCAGCCTCTGCCTCCACGCGAACAATAGCGACGATGTCATTCCCGGCTCACGACAAAACGCCGCCACGCTCTGGCCGCTTGCCAGCCGCTCAGAAACCAAACCTCGCCATTTTGTCCACAACTCCGCCCCCCCCGTTCTCACATGCCTCCAGACTGACTCATGCCCGCGCCGCGTACAAGATGGGGTTTAGATATCGCTCACGGTCATTCACGGACTGCTTTGAGTGCCGACGAGAAGGCAGTTTGTTGCCGCTGGCATTCACGGAGGCCACTCTATTTTTCCTTTCCGGCGCCAATGGAAAAGCGGGCCGAGAAAGGCGGCTCCGCTGCCGAAAATGATTCCGGCGCGGAAACAGTGTGTGTGAGGAAGCAGAAGGGCGGCTGCGATTGTGCTGATGGCGAAATAGTCTCCGTGGAACTTGCGACTCATATTCTGGCCAGTTTTGTCCGCCAAAAATTCTCCAATCTACCGCAAAAATCCTCGCTGCTTTTTCCCAATCAACGCTTCTTGGCCGGCTTCGCAGCGCTTTTCTTCGCGGCGGCTTTTGACGGTTTCGAGTTGTGCAGGCGCTTGGACGGCTTCGCCGGTGTTGCGTGCACTGGTTTGCTCTTCAAATTGGCGTGCGCGGCCTTTGCGGCTGACTTAGCGGAGAGCTTTTGAGGAGATTTTGTTACCGCCAGCCCCTTCTTGACAGCTTTTGGCGCTCCGCCGCCGTTTGCGGGCGCCGCTGGCTCCTCAGCTTTCCTTCCCGTGGGAGAAGCTGCCGTCGCTTTTGCAGACACTGGCTTGGTTTTCGCGGGAGTCACCGGGAGGACCGCTTCCGCCGCAGGCTTGCTTTCGCGTTTCGGCTTTGCGGTCTCAACCGGCTTGATCGCTATTCGTACCTTCGACTTTTCATTCTTGCCATTCGCGGTGAGTCCAGCCTTAGCGGGTAGTTCGGCCGCGCGGGAGATCGGCGCTTTCAGAACCGGCTCCACCTCTTCTTCGTCGGCCTCGGTCTCGGCTTCTTCTGCTTCCTCCGCTCCTTCGATTTCCTCGGCCGCTTCCTCTTCCCCATCCCTTCCCAAGTGAATCTCAACCTTGGGCAAACCTTCGCCGAGGTGGAACTCTTCCTCGTCTCCGCCAATTTCGTCCATTTCCTCCTCGCCGCCCAAGGGCTCTTCCTCTTCTTCTTCGAACGTATGCTCCTTCAGCTTGGCCTCGCCACGCCGACCACGGCTGCGTTTGACCGTTGGCTGCGGGGGCGGCACTGGAGGGGAATGCGGCTCTAAGAATGCACGCATCTCTTCGGGTGTCTTTAATTTCCCGTCAATCAGTTCCAGGAAGAGCGACTGCACGAGGTCGCCGTAGCCGGAAAGTTCCGGCGTAATCCGCATCTCCTGCATCAGGGCGTAAGGAATGCGCTGGCGAGCCTCCGGCCAAACTTTCAGGAATTCGTGATAGCGCTCCTGCACAACCGCATTCTTGTTGGTAAATCCCAGCCACAGAATCGCTTCAGGATCGTAGCTTGTGAACAGCTTATAGCTCGCCGAGGGGGCTGCATTTTGCTTTGCCAACAGCATTTTAGAGAAACCAGCCGCCAAGGCGTCGAGACTGTTCCATTCCTCGACGAACCCCGGCCGCAGCAACGACTTTTTGAGGGCCGCCAGATCCTTCTGCGACAGTCCGGCGGTCAGCAATTGCATCTGCGCCGCCGACATGTCCGCGTGAACCCCCTGCATCAACAGCTCTACTGCTAATTCGTGAAGCGCGTTCAGCTTTTGCTCGTCCGCCTTTTCCACCGTCCAGGCCGGAAAAAGAAATTTCATCCAGCCTTCGCCTTCCAGCGTCCGAAGCACCTTGAGGCCTTCCTCCTCATGCCCAATCTGCTCCAGTTCCTGGCTGCGCGCGTGGGCGGAAAGCGATTCAATTACGCCCTCATTTTTGGCGTTCTCATAACGCGCTTGGGAGCGAGGATCAAGCTCCCAACCCAGGCGCGTGCGGTACCGCGTGGCGCGAATCAGAAGCGCCGACTCCTCAAGAAAGCCGTAATTCGAAACCAGACGCAAAGTCCGGGATTCGATGTCCGCAGCCCCGTTCAATGGATCCATCAACAGACCAAAGGACCCCTCGTTGAGCGAGATCGCCATGGAATTTGCGGTAAAATCGCGGCGGTGCAGGTCTTCCTGGATGGATGCCGGATGAAAAACCGGCTTCCCCGGCTTAGGGTATTCGACGCGATGGGTGCTGATCAGATCCACCCGGACCGTACCCGGGAAACAAAGGTAGAGACTGCGGGAAGGCTCGTCTTCGCCCCAAATCTTGCCGCCCAGCTTCTCCACTGTTTTCTTTAGCTTGAGCGCGTTTCCATGCACTGCGACCTCAAGCTCGCGCACCGCGTGGCCACTGGTCAGGTCGCGCACCGCATCTCCGGTCAGAAACAGGATGGTCCCCGCTTCCCGGGCGGCTTCGCGCAGTTGAGACAACGCATGGCGCTGGTCGTTCGACAGCCGGTTTTCCAACAGGTAAATGTAGTCCGGCATTCTTCCCTGCTTCCACTATCCAAATCCCCTGCCAAGTCTCTGATGCGGTTGCTCTTAGATCAAAATTCGCAGAGGTTGCAAAGCAGTACATTAACATAAGTTCGACGGATTGGCTAGGCCAAGTGGCTCCGACGAAGAAGCGGCCGCAGATGCAGCTTCGATCGACTGGCTGGCCCCCGTTCTTGCAGGTGGCGCAGCGTTTTTCTCGAGTAAAGACAAATTTCCCATTTCTTTTCGGGTCCGACTCCGCTTTGACCATAAGCGAATGGCGGTTTGCGCAACCGGTTACCCGGCCTTCGGTCGAGGTGGCGTCCATAAAAATTAGCTAAGATGGCGAAGATAGCTATTCCCTACCCCCCACCCTCGGAATTCCGGCACGCAAACCATTTGTTTTCATCGCTTTGCCCTTCGCGCTGCAGCGTATATTTCTGAAAACACATATTCTTACTCGCAGAAATAAGAAAACAAAAAGGTTGCAATTTTTGAGTTCGGGATTTTGGCCGGTTTTGCCGAGTTTCTTCGATTGCAATCTTTCATGGAATGCCTCTGGATTGACCCTGGATTGCCTGATTCCGTGTCAGGAGTCAAAGTTCAGGGCATCAAGTCATGGATCGGCCGACCGTGTTTCGGATGGAACGATCCCACTTTGCCGGCTGGATTCATTTCCATTATGACGAAACGCGTGAAATACCCTGTCAATGGAAAGGCTTTGTTTTCTAAGGATTCGAAAAATTCTCTCTTGACGGCGAAACCGCGGAGACGGGTCGAAGCGATCAGTGGTCAGTTGTGGGCGGCCAGAAGCAGGAAACCAGATGGTCGGCGCTCGGGACGACATCTTCACTCTGGGTCGAAGTATGCTCCGGGGAAGGATGAAGAGCTGCTGATAAAGACGAAAAGCTGCTGATTATTGATGGACTGCAGGTGAAATGGGGTTGGCATGCGGCTGATTGTTTTCACCAAATTGTAACGTCGACCACCCCAAGCGGGGACGCTTGCTGCTAGCCTTTCAGTAGCACGCAAAATCCATTTTGCGAGGTGCGCCATGAGCAAACATGCGGTGAGTGAAGTCACGACCCAGGGCCCACTTCCCCAGGAAATGCTTGCCAAAATGGACGCTTACTGGCGGGCGGCCAATTATCTCTCTGTCGGACAGATTTATCTCAAAGACAATCCGCTTCTCGAACGCTCCCTCACTCTCGATGACGTCAAACCCCGTCTGCTCGGCCACTGGGGCACCACTCCCGGCCTAAATTTTCTCTATGTCCATTGGAACCGCCTGATCCGCGAGCGTAACCTAGATATGATCTATATCATTGGCCCCGGCCACGGCGGACCGGGTCTAGTCGCGAATACCTATCTCGAGGGTTCCTACACTGAAATCTACCCTCACATCGAGCAAAACAAGGACGGCATCAAGCGACTTTTTCGCCAGTTCAGTTGGCCCTATGGGATTCCCAGCCACGTGGCGCCGGAGACACCCGGCTCCATTCACGAGGGCGGCGAACTTGGGTATTCGCTGGTTCACGCCTATGGCGCGGCCTTCGACAATCCCGACCTCATCGTGGCCTGCGTGGTGGGCGACGGCGAAGCCGAAACGGGGCCGCTGGCCACAAGCTGGCATTCCAACAAATTTCTTAACCCGGCGACCGATGGCGCAGTTTTGCCCATCCTGCACCTGAATGGCTACAAGATTGCGAACCCCACGGTGCTTGCCCGCATCCCCCATGCCGAGCTCGAGAACCTTTTCCGCGGCTATGGTTATGAGCCCTTCACCCTCGAAGGAGACGATCCGGCCACGATGCACCAACAGGCCGCGGCCGTTTTTGACACCATCATCGACCGCATTACGGACATTCAGAAGGCGGCGCGCGCAACGGCGAACCGCGACGGCTCGGTTCAGCGGCCAACTTGGCCCATGCTCATACTGCGCACCCCGAAAGGTTGGACCGGCCCCAAGTTCGTCGACGGCAAACCCGTCGAAAACACCTGGCGCGCCCACCAGGTGCCGCTCGGCGAGGTACGGGAAAAGCCGGAGCACCTTCGCCAACTCGAAGCGTGGATGCGCAGCTACAAACCCGAAGAGCTCTTCGACGACAAAGGCGCTTTGCGCACCGATCTGGCCGAAATCGCGCCCAAAGGCCGTCTGCGCATGGGCATGAACGCCCACGCCAATGGCGGATTGCTGCTGCAGCCGCTGCGAGTGCCAAACTTCCGCGAATTCGCGGTGAAGATTGAAAAGCGTGGGTCCGAGGATGTGGAGTCGACGCGCGTTCTCGGTCAGTTGCTGCACGCGGTGATGCAAGCCAACCTCGACCAGAAGAACTTCCGCGTCTTCGGGCCAGATGAGACGGCGTCGAACCGGATTGACGAAGTAATCAAAGGGACAGGCAAGATGTGGCTGGCCGAGACGCTACCCGTGGACGAAAACCTGTCGCCTACCGGCCACGTAATGGAGGTCTTGAGCGAACATCTTTGCCAGGGATGGCTTGAAGGCTACGTTCTGACCGGCCGCCATGGGTTCTTCTCCTGCTACGAGGCCTTTATTCACATCGTGGACTCGATGGTGAACCAGCACGCCAAGTGGCTCAAGACCACGCGGGAAATTCCGTGGCGCAAACCCATCGCGTCAATCAACTACCTGCTCAGCTCGCTGGTCTGGCGTCAGGATCACAACGGCTTTTCGCACCAGGACCCGGGGTTTATCGATCACCTGGTGAATAAGAAGGCCGACGTAGTGCGGATCTATTTGCCGCCCGACGCCAACTCGCTGCTCTCCGTGGCCGACCACTGCCTGCGCAGCCGCAATTACATCAATCTCATCGTCGCCGGCAAGCAGCCGGCACCCCAGTGGATGACCATGGACGAGGCCGTGGCCCACTGCACCACCGGGCTCGGGGCATGGCCGTGGGCGTCGAACGATGCGGGAAATCCCGAAGTGGTCATGGCGTGCTCCGGCGACGTGCCCACCATGGAGGCGCTCGCCGCTGTCTGTCTGCTGCGCGACCGCATTCCCGACCTGCGCATCCGCGTGGTCAACATAGTGGATCTGATGGCGCTGCAACCGCAGTCGGAACACCCGCACGGCCTGCCCGATGAAGAATACGACGAGCTCTTCCCGCCTGGCGCGCCCACCATCTTTGCCTTCCACGGTTATCCGTGGCTCATTCACCGGCTCACGTATCGAAGGCACAACCACGATAATCTGCACGTGCGCGGCTACAAGGAGGAAGGCACCACGACGACGCCTTTCGACATGTGCGTGCTCAACAACATCGATCGTTTCCAGTTGGCGCTTGACGCCATTCGCCGCGTGCCGCGCCGGGCGGCGCAGGTGAGCGCCGCCCAACAATGGTATTCGGAGGAGATTCAGCGGCACCGGCTTTATGTTACCGAGCACGGTGAAGACCTGCCCGAAGTGAGGAACTGGCGCTGGCCCGAAGGCGAAGCCGGCGCAAAATGATCACGCGCGATAGCAGAGCTGGCGAAGTCAGCGTGGCTAGCGGAGCTGGTAAAGCTTGCGAGTGAGCGGAAGCCTTCGGGCCTGACACCGCTAGCTCCGCTCAGCTTGTCCTATTCGCCGGCTCCGCTCAGCTCTAACCTTTGAAAGGCTCCTCTCGTCCATGTCCTCTTTGCCCGTCCTGGTTCTGAACAGCGGCTCTTCTTCCATCAAATTCTCAGCTTATGAGGCGGGCGCCGGTGAACGAGAGAAGCTCTTTGAAGGCGCGGTTGATGGCATCGGCACCGATCTGGGCAAGTTCTGGATGAAAGACGCCGCCGGCCGTAAGTTACTCGACCAAACCCGGTCGCTGCCCAATCGCGCCGTCGCCTTCAAGCTGGTGGCCGACGCTCTCCATTCCAGCAGTTTCCCTTCTCCGGCGGCCATCGGTCATCGCATGGTTTCCGGCGGCCCCACGGTCCTCGAAAACCAGCTCATCACGCCCGATCTGATCGACGAGATGGAGCGCTACACAGCCTTTGCGCCGCTGCATACGCCTATCGCCGTCTACATTATGCGCGAAGCGCTACGCCTCTTTCCCGATGTGCCTAACTTCGTCTGTCTCGACTCCTACTTTCATCGCACCATGCCGGAGGTAGTCAGTCACATGCCCATCCCTGAAGAGTATTCCGCGATGGGCGTAAGGCGATTCGGCGCGCACGGCATTTCGTATGAATCCATCGTTTACCAGTTACAGTCGAACGTGCCGGAAAGACTCATCGTGGCGCACCTGGGGAATGGGGCGTCGATCTCAGCCATTCGCGGCGGGTGGTGCCTGGATACTTCGATGGGATTGACGCCGACGGGGGGTCTGATCAGCGGCACGCGCACGGGGGACATCGATCCTGGCGTGCTGCTGTTTATCCTGCACAAGATTGCCGCGACGACCACGAATGCGACCGAGGCGGCGGACGCGCTGGAGACGGTGGTCAGCAAGCGGTCGGGTTTGCTGGGGGTGAGCGGCCTGTCGAACGACATGCGCGACCTGCGCGAGGCCATCGCCGCCGGCAACGCCAAGGCGCGGCTTGCGGTCGACAAGTTCGTCTGGACGATTCGGAAGTGGATTGGCGGGTTGGTGGCCGAATTGGGCGGGGTCGACATGCTGGTCTTTACAGGCGGCATCGGGGAGAACGATATCGATTCGCGGGCGGAAATTTGCGCGGGACTGGGGGCGCTGGGGATTGAGCTGGATCGGGAACGCAACAACGTGCGGGGGGCGGCCACGATCTCGGCGGAGGGGTCACGGGTGACGGTGCGGGTGATTCCGCCGGCGGAGGATTTGATGATTGTGAACCATGTGGTGAGGCTAATGGGAAAGTAAGCGCGAGCCGCGGCGCCCAGTTCATGGGAGTGCTCCGGGCCGGGCCGGCGCGTACCCTTTGGCGGCTTGGCGCCCCCCCTCCCCCCATTCTGTAGAGAAGCCGCTTATTTTCAGCGGGTTACCGGCGTGGAATCGAGATAAATATAGGAAAGCAAAGAATTTATCGACAGATTCGCTGGAATCAAGAACTTACGGACATTTTTGCGGGCGCTTCGCCTTCAGAATCCCTAAACCGGGACGGACATCGGTCCGGAAGGGATCCCTGTCCCCATGCGTGTTTCCGCAGTTTCCTGGAACCAGTGTAGCGAAATCGAGGAAATTACCGGAAATTCCCCAGAACGGAGTAAGTCATTGATTTCAGGGGGGAATTTTGAACGGCGCATGGGGCTTGGCGCTTGACAAACGGGGAGCGTGGCCGCTCGGGATGGGATCCGCTTCACTGGAGGCAGAGGCGGTAAGGCGCAACGGCGGCGATCAAAAATGGCGTGAACCGGGCTGCTTTACACTGAAAAAGGTGGATGCAGGATTAGTTTCGACACCTTCTACAGCGGTTTCGGTACGCTCTGAGCGTTTGCCTTCGCCGGCCCTGCGGGGGTTTGCGTGGGGCGTGCTGGCCTATTTCGTGGCCGTGATTCTGTGGGGGACGCTGGTGCGGGCCACCGGTTCGGGCGCGGGCTGCGGCGACCACTGGCCGCTGTGCAATGGGACGGTGATTCAACACTCGCCGCGCACGGCGACGATCATCGAGTTCACGCACCGGCTGACTAGCGCAATTTCGTTTTTCTCGGTGGTCGCGCTGCTCATATGGACCTTCGCGGCGACGGTGAAGGGCCACGTGGCACGGGTTGCAGTGATGGCCGCGGTGCTCTTCACGCTGGTGGAGGCTGCGATTGGGGCGCTGCTGGTGGAACTGGGATTGACGGCGGAGAGCCGGTCACCCTTGCGCGCGCCGTATTTGGCATTACATTTGACCAACACGCTGCTGCTGGTGGCGGCATTGACCATGACCGCACATATGCTAGGGCGGCGCGAGGGGTATTTGCGGGGAAAAATCCGGCTGGCGGGGCCCTGGGGCGCGTTGGCAGCTTTGTTGGCGTTTTTGATTGTCGGGGTGACGGGCTCGCTGGCCGCGCTCGGCGACACACTGTTTCCGGCCCACTCTCTGGAGAGCGCGCTGGCGCAGGATTTCTCCACGCGGAGCGCATGGCTGCTGCGCTGGCGCTGGACGCACCCGACGCTGGCTTTTCTGGCCTGCGTGTTTCTCATTTGGCTGGTGGTGCGCGCGACCAAGCAACGCACTCCCTGGGACAACCGGGGGCTCTCCGTGCTGGTGCTGGCGCTGCTTGCGGCGCAGTATGTGCTGGGAGTGCTGGACGTGGTGTGGCTGGCGCCGGTGTGGCTGCAGATTCTGCACTTGCTGGGCGCCGATGCATTGTGGGCGGCGCTGGTGGTGCTCGCGGCGCGATTGACATTGGAGCCGATGAGTTAGCAGGTCTTTCCGCACCCGGCCGCCAAAATCCTTCGGCTCTTCATTCCCGGACTTACCTCAGGTAACTTACCTTGGTTCTCCTCGAATCACTGCTCGTCTATATGGACCCTTCGGTAAATGCTTGCCAAAAATATTGCGCTGTGCGGAAACGAAATTCGGTATCCTTGCTTGAAGCGAATGCTCTTTCCACGCCGACACCCCAGGTTCGCGAATTCCCGATTGGGGAGAAGCGCCAAAGAACGCAATTCAATTGGGAGGCGAGATGGCGGAGTGCGATTGGGCAATCTTGTGTGACTTAGGATTTCAGGATATACACCGCAGGGCCTGTCTGGTGGGGATCTTCGATCGCATCTCGGCATCTGCCGTGCCGACGCTTCTACCGCATGCCACCCTGGTGGTCAAAGTGCTGGGGAGTCCGGAAGAAACGTGCAAATTCAGAATCGAGATTGCCACGGAATCCGGACCACCGCTCTTCACCGCGGAGGGAAACTGCACGCTCAGCGAGGCGGGCTGGCACAATATCATTGCGAACTTCGTAAATATCGTGCTGCCCAGTTTCGGATCGTATTCGCTGAATGTCTATATTGAGGACTACCTCTCAAAAGCCACGACGTTTTTTGTGGAAGAAACGCAGCCGCCCTCTCAGCAGCCGGCCTAATTTTGCCGGCTGTCTTGTTGTTTTGGGGGATGGTTTGCAGCGCCATTGGGGTTCGGCATACAAATGGTGAGCGTGGTGGCGATACTCGACGATCCGCGCGTCCAAATGACAGTGGAGACGGGCGCGGCCTGGTTTTGATTTACCGGCCTGAACGTCAAAGGGGCTGAAGGGGCCATAAAGCACCTCGAAAACAACTTGTCCGGACGGTGTGGAGCCATCCCATGCCCGGACCGGGGCGGGGGCAATCAGTTGCCCGGAAGTTGACCAGATTATAGTAGCCGAAACGGGCCGCGGTGTCATCGGGCCGGATCCGGCGCGGCTTCCTTTCGCTCAACAGGCCAACTCGGGGTGGTTGTGGCTTTCCCAGCCAAGGTAGCGCACGGCCGCTTCGTGGATGGCGTTCGACACCTCGCTGAAGTTGGCGGCGACGTGATGCTCGAAGCCTTCGCGGCAAATGTAATGGAGCAGCTTCTGCAGTTCGGGAATCTCGGCCACGCCGGCGCCGCCAAACGTCTCCAGTGGATCGTCGGTAAACCGGCCCGCGCCGGTATAGCCGCGAATCACGCCGCGGCGGTCGTCGGTGGAGTAGCGGGCGAAACTCATGGGACCGGATTTGACGCGGCCCACGCAGGTGCCGAAGGTGTTTTCCTTGCCCACGGTTCCGGCGATGATTTCCTGGTAATCCATGCGCGCTTCCTTGAAAAAGTGCTTGGGCAGGTTGGAGCAGTGGAAGCAGACGCACTTGTTGGGATCGGCGCCGTAGTTGTTGTTCCAGTCGAGGAGGGCGGAGGGCGTGCCGGAGGCCAGGGCGAGCATGTACATGCTGAGCACGCCGGGAACGTCGACTTCGCAGGCCGAGGGAATGAGGTTGTTCGACATCATGCTCATGATGGTGCAGGGGACGACGCCGAAGAATTCTTCCATCGAGGTCCAGCACTGCACGGCGCTGACGGTGCAGCTGGTTTGTTTCATCCAGCCGTCGACGACCGCGCCCAGCTTGGCCATTTTCAAGAGCGCGTCGGCGGGGATGCCGGAGGTGGTGACGTAGCTCTTGATGGCGGCCAGTTTGGCCTGGGCTGCGTCGTCGGCATCTTTCATGCGGTGGATGCGGCCGAAGATTTCAGAGAGATCGATGGGCTCGATGGAGATGCCGGCGGTTTCGAGGATGCGCTCGGAGTAGCGAACGGTGTTGAAGGCTGCGGGGCGCGCGCCAATGGCGCCGATGCGCAGGTTCTTGAGGCCTTTGACGACGCGGCAAACCTGCGAAAACCAGTCCAGGTCGGATTTGAACTCGGGCGAGGCGAGGGACTCTGTGTGGAGGGTGGTGAGGGAGTACGGGATGCCGTACTGCATCATGTTGTTGCAGCAGCTCATTTTTCCGCAGAAGCTATCGCGGCGCGTGGCGATGGTCATGGCGTCGGAGCGATCCGGCGTGGCCTGCACCAGCACCGGAACCTTGAGGCCGGAAAGCCGGATGGCATCCACAATGCCGCGCTCCTCGCCAAAGTTGGGCAGCGCGACGATGACGCCGTCGATTGTGTCGGCGTGTTTTTTAAAGAGCTCCGCGCAGCGTTGCGACTCGGCGTAGGTTTCCACCGCGCCGTACTTCGATTCTTGCGGGCTCAACACCACGGGGCGCGCGCCCGCAGCTTCGAGAACAGAGATGATTTCCTCGCGGCCGGTTTTGGCCAGGTGATCCGGGAAGAAGCCGCGATTGCCCACCACCACTCCAAAGGTCATGTTGCGTTGCCCTGCCATCTCTCTCGCTCCTTCGATCGTTACCGTTGGTTAAGCCCCCATGATGCGCGGGAGCAAATGCATGATGAGTTCAAATCAGC
>JASHOC010000102.1 GCA_030041305.1 Acidobacteriaceae bacterium | reverse complement strand
CCATCTCCAATCCGGTTCTCGACCCGAAAAGACTCACTGGAAGTTGCGTGCAAGGGTGGCGACATTCTCGATTCAAGCCATATTATTCGTATACGAAGTGTACATTTGTGGAACGGTCGGTTAATTTCCAGACGAATTTGGGAAGTCGAGTTCTTCTCGACTTGGGCAAGAGTTTGCGGCCCATTGCAGCCTGTTCCTGGTATCAGCTCGCGACCTCCCAGACTGCTCAAGAGGCTTGAGAACTAGCCGGTTCCGGCCGCCCAGCGAGGAGAAAGGTGGCGCTAACCGGGTAGTGATCGGAGGGATAAAGATCCCCACATGTGTGAGTTATAGTTTCGGATTCAACTGTCTTGCCCGCGTTTCGATGTAGTATCCAGTCGATCCTTTTCGTCTGCTGAAATAGGCCGAATCCGTGCAGCGTTCCTTCGGGGCCGCGGGTTTGGTAAGCGGTTTTCCAGGCGTCCTGCAATTGTGCGGTAAACATGGAGTAAATCTCCCCATCCATGGGCGAATTGAAGTCGCCGGTCAGGAACAGCGGCAGATCGCGGGGCAGGCTCTCGATGGCCTGCAATACGACGAGCGCCGATTGACGGCGAGCCTCGCCTGCATCGCGGCCATACGGCAAATGTGTATTCAGGATGAGAACGTCTGGGCCATTCCTTTGCTCCAGCCTCCCCCAGGTGACCATGCGTGGCCTGGGAATCGCCCAGTCACTGGAACCGGGGGTTGCGGGCGCGCGCGAAAACCAGAATTCACCACAACCGGCGAGTGAGAATCTTCTTCGATCAAAGAAAATTTTGTTGTGTTTATCGCGGTCGTCACCGAAGCGGCCGCGGCCGAAGCAACTGAATTGGGGAATTCGATTCTGAATGAAAGACGCCTGTTCGGCGAAGATCTCCTGAGTTCCGAGCAAGGCCGGCATGTGCAGTTCAATCGTTTCAACGAGCAAGTTACGCCGAAGTTCCCATGCGTGCATGCCATCGTCGCCATCCATCTGGCGGACGTTGAAGGACATGACACGCAGCGGATCGAGAGCCGTCATTGAGATCATCCTCATACGAACTCTAGATCGAATTAAGCTGTCAAGGTGTCAAGCAGGGGTTAAAAGTCGACAGAAGCAGGATTCTCCTTCGTTTACGAAGGATTCATTTGTACCCGGGAGCCATTCTTTGTCTTCGACCGCGGCCTTGTCACCAATGCGGGCAGGGTTAAGGACTCGTTTGCGCTGCCCGCATTGCCGCGCGCCGCGGCTTTGGAGATGCTGGCCTCCGCGGCCATGCTTTCATCTGCCTGGGTCTCCGCCGTGCGATCGGCATTCACCTCGCCAATGAGCTTTTCTCGCGCGCGCTGCATCTCGTCAAATACGTTGTCAAGAACCTCCAGCGCCTGCAATCCGGCATCGCCGGAAAAGCACTTGCGCAGCAATTCGCGTATCGGCCGCCAATCGGCAGAGAGCCGTTGCATTACGGTTTGGCCATGTGTCGTGAGAAAGAGCTGGCGCACCCGACCATCTGTGGGGCTGGGCTTGCGTCGGAGGATGCCTCGCTTTTCGAGCAGCGTCACCATCGCCGTGACGGTGTTCGGCTCGGCGAAGATTCGATCGGTGATTTCAGCCTGCCGGATACCTGGGTTTTTCTGCACCGCCCACATGAGCGCGTACTGCTCGGTGGTGAGCCGGTAGGGGCTGAAGACTGCGTCGCCGCACCGCGAAAGAGAGAGAAACGCCCTGCGCAGCCGGCGCACTGCGTGTAGAGATCTTTCGGGTGATTGCTGATCCTGGAGGGGTGAACCAACGCCGTTCTGTTCGTCATTGAATAACATCGTCATCAATCTCCCCCCAGTTGCCCGCGCCAGCCTGAGGAAAACTTTCGAAGCCGCCTGCGTGAGAAACGGCCATGGTAGCCCAGCCGCGGTTGATACACCCGAAACCAAGCAAGCAGAGAAAGGTCGATAACGCGCTGCCCTGCAGCATTTTACCATGGTGCTGCTTCCAAGCAGAAGGAAGGATAGCAGAGGGTTGGCATCGAATCGATTAACGAAAAGAGAATAAATTCGTATACGAACATTTAAAGAACCTGTTACTTGACGGCAACAATCCGCTCCGACACTGTTACCGATCTATCGAAACATTCTTCCTCGCCCAGGGCGAGGGGGATGACGTCAATTCGGGGTGGGCGCATGCAACCTACGAAATTCCAGAGCACACACCGCCTGTCCGTACCGTGCAGTCGAGCGTTCTTGGAACGGTGCGATCCAGCAACAAATTCTCCAAAAGGGGGCAATCCCATGCGATCTCTTCCACGCAAGATGCGGGCATATCTGTATTCAGGTATGTTCTTGTTGGCCAGTTGCTTTGGAACGCAACTCTTTGCTCAGAGCAACGCGGCCGTCAGCGGGCAGGTATTCGACAGCACCGGCAAGGCGGTTCCGGGAGCAGCCGTGGCTCTCGTCAGACCCTCCACACAGGTGAAGGTCACCACAACCAGCGATGCGCGAGGAGAGTATATCTTGCCCCCGGTTGCGCCCGGCAACTACGAGTTGACCGTGAACGCTCCGGGATTCGCGGCCTGGGTTGATAAGGGCATTGTGCTGGAGATCGGCGCGAATAGGGTTGTGGACGCGACGCTCACTGTCGGAGCAGCTACGCAGACCGTGACCGTGACAGACGCGCCACCGGAGCTGAAGACGCAAGACATCGACCAGAGTACAGTGACCGAAACCTCGCTCGTAGCCAACATCCCGTTGGATGTTCGCAATCCCTTTCAGGAAACCAACTTCACCCCTGGCGTGACGCAAAGCAACTCCCTCATCGCGGGAACGAATATGTCCTCGCAAGACAACACCAATACCTTCTATATCAACGGAACCAAACAGGGTGTGTCGGATATCTTGATCGACGGCGCCGCCGATACCGTCTACTACGACATTCACGCGGCAGGTGCGATCCCCAATCTCGATTCAGTTGAGCAGTTCCGCATTTACACGGAAGCCTACGATCCGGAGTACGGCCACACCGGGGGCGGTATCGAAAGCTTTAGCATCAAGTCGGGCACCAATCAGTTCCACGGGGAAGCGTGGGAGTATTTCCGCTATTCCGCCCTGGACGCCAATGGCTATAACGCGGATGCCGCGGGCCAGGCAAAGCCTCCTTTCGGCAGAAACCAGTTCGGCGGCGAGATTGGCGGACCGGTGGATATCCCCGGTCTTTATCACGGACGAGACAAGACCTTCTTCTACGGCAGTTACGAAGAGCTTCTCGACAGTTTACCGGGGATCACCGGCGCCCTTTCCGCCGGCTTCACATCGACCGTTCCCACGGCGGCGGAAAAGACCGGAGATTTCTCGCAGTCGACTGCATGGACCCTCTACGATCCGACCACGACAACCCATCTGGGATCAGCCGGCGATGCTGCCTTCATCAGCTGCCCCGACGGTTCGCAATTCAGCACCAGCAGTACTGGCTATACCAGTCCTGGATATTACCGTTGCAAGATGTACGGGGTGCCCAAAACTGGCGGTCCTGCCAAGTACAACGTGATTCCGCAGAGCGAGATCAATACTTCGACAGCCGCGCTCCTGCTCTCTATGTATCCGGCTCCCAATCAAACCGGCCCGGTTCCGGGCAGCGACGAGAACAACTACTTCTCCGATGCGACCAGCGAAGACAAGGAATACAGCTACGATATTCGCATCGATCACAAGTTTAACGACAAGCAAAGCATCTTCGGGCACATCGACTTCAGCGACCACTACATTCTTTACGCCCCCGTCTTCGGGCCGACGAGCTATACGCCAACCAACGGCAACGATCTCCTTCCGCTCCGTAATATCATCGTCGATCACACTTGGGTCCTGAGGCCCAATTTAATTTTCGATCACCACCTCTCCTGGGGGCACATGGAATCGCATCGCGGCTCAGTCAACCCGCTCGGAACTGCCCCGTTCGGTATCCCGGCGTCGGCAGCGCCGGGAATTACCTGCACGTTTACTCCCCAGGTAGAGTCCACATCCAACCAGATCGGAACGATTGGCAATTCAGAGCCATACGAACGCAACCCCAGCTCGGTCTGGCAATACGCCGCCAGCCTATCTTGGCTCAAGGGAATTCACACCTTCAAGTTCGGCGCCGACCTGCGGCTTTATCCCGATCAGCTCTTCGATCCTCAACTGCTGACCGTCAACACCTCGCGTACCTTTACTGGCGGACCTCTCGCGAGCTCGCCTGGGGGATCGACCGGCAACGCGGTTGCGGAGCTGCTGATGGGCCAAGCAACCGTGACCAGCGGGTATGCGCCCAAGGTAAACACCAGGCACCAATACTACGCATTTTACGGCGAGGACACAGCCAAGCTGACGCACCAGCTAACCGTGACCTACGGTCTGCGATATAGCTTTGAGGGGGGCGACGTATCAAGCGGCAACGAGTTGAATTATTTGGATACAATCGATCCGTCTGCCATTGCGAGCCAAATTCCCGCAAATCCATATATCACCGGCTCGAACCTTGTGGGGGGAGTGGGAATTGTCGGCTTGAACGGATCGAGCCGAGTTTTGCAGATTCCCGGCAAGCTGCACTTCGCGCCGCGGCTGGGGTTCAGCTACGCTCTGGACGACAAGACGGTCGTTCACGGCGGGGCGGGCATTTTTTATCAACCCACCGGATCCTGGGAAACAGACCCCCCTGCATACGGCTTCACGCGTCAATCCACCTCGATCGACGCCGCCACCAATGGCTACCAGCCGCTCTTTAACCTCTCCAGCCCATTTCCGGGCGGTCTGCCGGCGCCGTACGGAAACAATCCATCTGCTCTGCCCGGAAACAACACCGGCAGCGGTCCTCTGAGCATCGAACTGGGGCAAACCATCGAGGGCAATCTGCGCAAGCAGAGCGACGCGTACCAGGAAAGCTGGTCGCTCGACGTGCAGCGCATGCTGCCCGCGAACTTTGTGGTCACCGCGGCGTATACGGGCAATGAGGGCGTCCATCTCTACGGCCAGCTTCAACTCAATCAGCTTTCCGACGCCGAGCTGGCCCTGGGCTCGGCTCTGGGCACCACCGTCCCCAACCCCTTCTATGGCATCATCACCGATTCCAGCTCGCCCTTGAGCAAGTCTACCGTGGAGGAGGGCTTGTTGTTGAGAGCCTATCCTCAGTTCCTGAACTTCGAGTCGCTGAGCGATGGCGTTGGACACTCCAGCTATAACGCGGGACAATTGACCGTCGAACACCGAATGAGCCAAGGGCTCTCGATGCTGGTGGGCTACACTTACAGCAAATCGATCGACAATATCGGCGAAGCCGGCTATTCGTCGCCTAGCGTTCAGGATAACGGCTGCATGCGCTGCGAGCGGTCGGTCGCGGATCTCGATCAGACGAACGTCCTGAGAGTCAGCAGCATGTACGAACTGCCCTTTGGACCGCAAAAGCCCTTTGCCAACAGTGGCGCGCTCAGTTACTTTGCCGGCGGATGGCAGATCGGCGGCACCGGCCAGTACAACACCGGCCAGCCTCTCCAGCTCAGCTCGCCGATAGAGGGAGGACTGAAGTCCAATCTTTATGGCATGAATGTGTTGCGCCCGGAGCTGGTTCCTGGCCAGAGCATCACGAACACTTCGGGACTGCCTGCGATCAAAGGAGTCTACCCGAGCTTTAACCCCGATGCATTTATGCAGCCGGGACAAACTGCGCACGGTGTCGGCTCGGCGGATCCGTATATGTTCGGCAATACGCCACGGTACCTGTCAGATGTGCGGTACCCCCCTTATAAAGACATCGACGTGTTTGTGCAAAAGAATACCAAGATCACCGAACGCATGAGCGCGACCATCCGCTTCGAGGCGCTGAACGCGCTGAATTTTGTGGTGTTTGGTGCTCCCGACACCACGGTGACGGATTCAAACTTCGGCTATAACCCCGATACGCAGGAAAACAATGCACGCGAGTGCCAGCTCAGCGCGCGCTTTACGTTCTAAGCAGCTTCACTTAACCGCCGGCGGCTTGTGTAGCCGCCGACGGTTGTTTGCTGTCATCCCCGCCTTCGTGAAAGAAGCAGGCCTCAAGGATCGGAATATGCATTCTGAATTCACTCCTGAACGCAGCATCGTGATTTCAGTAACCTCGTGACAGACATGCGGAAGGTAAAGTCATGTTCAGCAAGGCTGGAGTCCTCAACTTTATCCGCCGGACCCATCTTTACATGGGCGTATTCATCGCACCGGCCGTCCTGTTCTTCGCTTTTACCGGCGTCCTGCAGACCTTTTCTCTCCACGAAGCAGCGAAGGATGGGACATACCGTCCGCCAAATTGGATCGTCGTGCTGGCTCAGATCCACAAGAAGCAAACAGATCAGTTGCCGCAGCGTAAAACTAAAGCTTCCACCGATTCGAGCGGCACGGATTCCAAAATACGAAAGCAGAAAGCAGCTCCAGTCGCGAATCCGCCTGTGCGTAGCCATCCGCACTCTCACAACGCGCTTCCGCTCAAGGCATTCTTCGTTGTAGTAGGCGCGAGTTTATTTTTCTCAACGATCAGCGAGCTTTATATGTCGTATAAGTACAGCCGGCATAAGGCGCTTCTGGCAGGGCTGGTTCTCTGCGGTGTACTCATACCGATTGTCCTGCTTCTGACATAAACATATCGCTCTCAGCACAGTTCTACCTGTGGTCGTTGCCTGACAACAAGAATGTAACTTCGCTTTGAGACAATGAAGTTCGGATGAATCACGAATTTGTATTGAAAGACGCTCAAGTCGTCGTGCCGCTTGAGGTTTTCCGCGGTTCGGTTCTGGTACGCGATGGCCTTATTGCGGAAGTGCAACCTGGCTCGCTCTCGATAAACCACGCGCTCGATCTGGAAGGGGACTTTCTCATTCCCGGCCTCATCGATCTGCATACCGATAACTTTGAGCGCATCGTGCGTCCGCGCAACAGCGTTGACTGGCCGGTGATGTCTGCCTTGGTCGCGCACGACGCACAGATGGTCTCGGCCGGCATCACCACCATCTTCGATTCGCTCTATGTAGGCTTTACCGGCTTCGGTACGCGCAGCTTCGACACGCTTAAAAAGACTATCGCGGAACTCGACATCGCTCGCAACAGCGGGATCCTGCGGGGCGACCACTATCTCCACCTGCGCTGCGAAACCTCGATGGAAGAAGTGGCGCCGATGTTTGCCTCTGTTTACCCCAATGCGAGCGTGCGGCTCGTCTCCTTGATGGATCACACTCCCGGCCAGCGGCAGTGGCGCGATCTCGAAAAGTATGTCGCCATGGAGAAAAAGGATTTTCACCTGACCGAAGAAGAGATTGCAAAGTTCCTGGAAACTGCACGCTACAGGCACGAAACCCTGTGCGGACCCAATCGCGCCAAACTCCTTTCCATGGCGGAAGGTCATTCGATCGCATTGGCCAGCCACGACGACACCACTGTCGAGCACGTGGAGCAGGCCCATGCGGAAGGCATCTCGATCTCGGAGTTCCCGACAACCATTGAGGCCGCGGAGGCGGCGCATCGCAAGGGCATGAAGATTGTCGCGGGTTCGCCGAACCTGGTGCTTGGCCGCTCGCACTCCGGCAACGTTTCTGCGTTGGAGCTAGCGGAGCGCGGTTTGCTGGATGCGCTGGCTTCGGACTATGTGCCGGGAAGCCTGCTGCACGCCGCATTTCTCTTGACAGAGAAGATCGATATGCCGCTTCCCGAAGCGATCGGAAGGGTCACGGCGATTCCCGCATGCATGGTGGGCTTGACCGATCGCGGCAGTATCGAGGCGGACATGCGAGCCGACCTGGTGCGCGTCAAAGTCATGGAAGGGCTTCCGATTCCGAGGTCGGTCTGGCGGGAAGGCATACTGGCGTAATGCCATTCATCTGCGCAGCTCCTTAAGGTATGCGTCCCGAAGAGTTCACCCGGCAGCTATCGAGTACATCTATCCTTGATCGAGGTTGTCCGTATGGCATCAACGAATCGCAACGCGCTTCTCAAAATTCTGGCCCAAAATTCGCTTCGGTTCGCAGAAACAAAGCTATCGGCCGGCGGCACGAGCGATTACTACATCGACTGCCGCACCACCACGCTGCGCGGCGATGGCGGCCGGCTGGCAGGTCTGGCCATCCTCGACCTGATGCGCGAAAAGCGGCTGACTCCGCTGGCGGTTGGCGGGCTTACTCTGGGCGCCGATCCCGTAGTGAGTAATGTGACTGCCGCAAGCTCATGGCGCGCTCAGGAGAAGCCGGGCTCCGCGGTCATCGACGGCTTTTTGGTTCGGAAAGCAGAAAAAACGCACGGCGCCAAACGTCGCATCGAAGGCTTTTGCGAAGCTGGCGCTCCAGTCGTCATCGTAGACGACGCCTGCACCACGGGCGCATCGCTCATCGCGGCGATTGAAGCCGCGCGCGAGGCCGGGATGCGAATCGTCGGAGTCGTCTGCCTGGTGGAACGTGAGGAAGCGAATGGCAGACCAGCCGTTGAAGCCGCCGCCGAAGGAGCCCCATTCCTGCGCGTGTTCAGCGCCGAAGAAGTTCGCGGCGAATACCTGAGAATTTCCCCGCAATAGACGCCGTATCCCAATCGGAAAAAATCAACTGATAAAGAGGAGCGAGTTCATCGTAGAAGTCCGTCATGCAATTGAACTCCAGTTCCCACCCCGATAGAAATCGGCTGGCGCCCGATCTTGCGGCTGCATGGGGCGGCGCCAACCGCAGCGCTGCTCAACAGGTTGTGCGGCACTTAACGAATTCCCCGAGTTTACTTGTTCAAGATGTGCAAAATGTGCGTAGCCCTCTCAGCGCTTACAGGTTGAAAGCCGAGCCGCTCGTAAATGCGCGCGGCGGCAGGATTGTAGGGTCGAAGGCGGAGACATTGGTAGTGTTGGCGGCCTGCCTCGATGAGCGCAGCGACCAGCGCCACACCTACGCCGCGCTTGCGGAATAACGGGCGTACATAAACGTGGCGAACGCGGCCAATCTCCGGCCGGCCGGCAAACGGATCGCAATGCACCCCGCCCACCGCGATGAGTTTGCCCGATTCGAAGCAGCCGAGCAGTGTCTCGCCAGGCCCGTCGAAGCGGCTGACTCCAGAGTCCCACTCGGCCACGAGACGCTCAACAAATTGAAAGCCCTCCGCTCGCGTCGGCTCGGAGTTCATCGAGGCCGGGTTCAGGGGATGTAATCGGGGCGATTTTGCAGGTTTCCATCTGGGTTCACTGGTTTTGCTATGAAAGACTGCTTGCCTGCGCTGCCATCCAATCCACAATGGCGTCGAAGCGCTCGCGTTCGAGCGCATGTCCGCCAGAGGTGCGCAAGTGCTGCAAGTGATCCGGGCAATGTAGCCGAACTTCCGCAGTTGGCGGAATGATGTAACTTTCTTGGTTCAGGAATGAGGTGAGCGGGCCGCTGAGATATTGCAGCGGCTCGTTTGTTTTCAGCGGGAGGTCGCGGGGCAAGGAGCAGGGCCACGTGCAGGAGAGGAAGAAAGCCGATGTAGTGACGACCAAGGGTGTTGCGGTTCAGTTGCGGACTGGTC
>JASHOC010000101.1 GCA_030041305.1 Acidobacteriaceae bacterium | reverse complement strand
GCTTCGGCCTCCCGCCCGAACGCAGTCGGCCCCGCCGACGCGTGCGGCATCGACAACGGCAAGCTTTACTGTTGGGGACGGAACACCTATGGCGAGGACGGGCAGGGCAACACCACGCAGTACGAGACGCCGCAGCAGGTGGGCAGCGCCACCAACTGGACCGCCGTTAGCCAGGGCGGCTACGACACCTGCGGCATCGCGGGCGGCAAGCTCTATTGCTGGGGGTACGGCGTGGGCGGCGAACTGGGGCAGGGCAACACCACCCAATACACCACGCCGCAACAGGTCGGAACGGCGACCGACTGGATCGTGGTTTCTGTTTTCAATGTCAACAGCACGGGAGCCGATACCTGCGGCATTCAGGGCAGCAGCGGCAGCGGCGCGCTGTATTGCTGGGGCATTAACGGTAACGGGCAGGACGGGCTCGGCAACACCACGCAGTATGAGACGCCGCAACAGGTCGGCAGCGCCACCAACTGGACCGCGATCAGCATGGGCAACGCAAATGTTTGCGGCATTCAGGGCGGCGGGTTCTATTGCTGGGGACAGAACTCTTCCGGCAGCCTTGGCCTCGGCAACGAAACCCAGTACGACACGCCGCAGCTTGTGAGCTTCGGCACTCTCGCCGACGGCGAGAACGCCACCACCGAACTCGGCCAGTACGCGAGCAACAATCCGCCGCCCTCCACGGTCGTCTGGACGCAAGGTGAGTCCAACAACATCGCCCCGCCCACCAACGCCATCGGCCTGGACTTCGATCCCACAAACGACGATCCCGGCAACAGCGCGATTGATATCGTCAATCACTGGCTGTTCGTGGCGGACACCGGCAACAACCGCGTGCTGGTCTATACCCTCAACACCGACAATTCCATTTCCACGGCGAGCGGCGGCCACACCGCCAGTTACGCCCTTGGCCAGACGAGCATGACCGGCGATGCCTGCAACCAGGGTGCCGAAGCACAAAATCCGACCCAGTCAACCCTGTGCGAACCCACCGATCTCGCGGTCGATGCCGCCAACACCCGGCTGTTCGTCGCCGACACCGAGAATGACCGCGTTGTGGTCTTCAACTATTCCAGCGGTTTCAGCGACGGCATGAACGCATCTTACGTGCTGGGCCAGTCGAATTTCACCAACGGCGTCAGCAACACGACCCGATCCACTTTCACTGGACCCCAGGGTCTCGCCTACGACGCCGCGAACACCCGGCTGTTCGTGGCGGACGTGAACAACAACCGCGTGCTGGGGTTCGACGTCGCGCCCGGCACCATCGCCAACGGCGAGAACGCAGAAAACGTCCTCGGCCAATCCAGTTATACCGCTGACGGCCACGGCCACACCGCCTCAACCATGAATGAGCCGTGGGCACTCGCCTACGATCCCGTGAACACCCGGCTGTTCGTCGCCGACCAAAATAACAACCGCGTGCTGGCGTTCAACGTCGCGCCCGGCACCATCGCCAATGGCGAGAACGCTTCTCACGTCCTCGGCGCGTCGAGCCTCACCGTCGCGGGCAGCGGCCGCTGCACCGCATCCACATTCAACAATCCCAACGGCGTCGCCTATGACCCCAACCACGGCACCCTGTTCGTCGGCGCAGCAGCCGATACCGACAACCGCGTTCTCGCCTTCAACGCCACTCCCGCTTATATCGCCAACGGCGAGAGCGCTTCCTACGTCCTCGGAACCTCCGGCCTCGCAACCTGCCCCGGCTGTCTCGACCCGACCCAAAGCAATTTGTGCCTGCCCGTCTTCCTCAACTACGACCCCGGCAGCAGCCGCCTGTTCGTCATCGACTCCGGCAACGAGCGCGTCATGATCTTCGACGGCGGCTACGCGCCCCCGAATTTCATGAAGATGCTGCCCGGTTAACGCTTCGCATCCGCATTTTCCAAAAGGGTCCAATTTACACAGTCGCAAAGGCAGCCAGAAAAGCCTTTAACCACGTACGTTTGAGCATTTGCGGTCTGTCTTGCCCTATGCTACAAACACAGGCATGGACGACGCGCCGATCACCATACGCAAGTACACCGACTTCGCCGAGATCAAGGCGGATGAGTACCGCTATTGGCAAAGTCGGCCCGCGCATGAGCGGCTGGACGCGGTTGAAGAAATGATCGAAACCGCCTATGCCCTCAAGGGATGGAAAATCGAGCCCGATGTACCAAGACTACAAAGACCTTTTGTCCGCCTTCCAGTCCCATGGCGTTAAATACCTCGTTGTGGGCGGCTTCGCGATGATCCATCACTCGCAGCCGCACTTTACGAAGGACATGGACCTTTTTATCCAGGCGGACCCGGAGAACGCGCGGGCGACCTATGCGGCGCTTGCTGAGTTCGGGGTATCGCTCAAGGGCATTTCCCCGGAAGACTTCACCGACAGCAGCAGTTTCTTCCGTTTTGACCGCGAACCGAAAGGCTTCGACATTTTTCTCGCGATCCCGGCGTCGATTTCAATGCGGCATGGAGGCGGCGCGTTGAAGTCGTGATCGACCCGGCGAGCGGCCAAAAGGCGAATTTCATATCCGCCGACGATCTCATAGCGTCCAAACTGGCGTCAGGACGCCCCCGCGACCTCGCAGACGTCGAGGACATCCGCAATGCGGCAGAAAGCCGCCGCCCCAAGCCCGCAAAAAAAGCCGACCGAGCCGTCACCGGGAAGCAGTCATAGCTAACAGCTCTTGTCCAACCTTTCCGAAAAGGGTCGATGTTGGTGAAAAACTCATTGCCATAGGCGGCGTGATGTGATTCCGTTTTTCTCGAATAACAGCGGAGGAACGGACGATGATGGGACAAGCAAAGTGCGCCAGAAGAATTGTTTTATCGCTTTCGGCTTGAGGACCACGCTCCCAGAGATCACCCGCTGCGAGCGCTTGACGAGGTGCTGGATTTTGGCCGCGCGCGAGCGGTTTTGGCGGAGCATTACAGCCACACGGGACGTCCGTCGATTTATCCGGAATTGATGTTGCAGATGCTCTTAATCGGATATGCCTACGGCATCCGCTCCGAAAGACAGCCATGTAACGAGGTTCACTTGAACCTTGCCTATCGCTGGTTCTGCCGGTTGGGCCTGGAAGGCGCGGTGCCGGAGCGTTCGACCTTCTCCAAGAACCGCTACGGGCGTTTCCGCGAGAGCGACATATATAGAGTGCTGTTCGAGGAGCTTGTCGAACAGTGCCGCAAAGCCGGGCTTGTACCGGGCGAAGATTTCGCAGTGGACAGCAGCTTCGTGCATGGCGATGCCCGCCGCGATCTGTGGGTTGAGAGCATGGACGAGCTTCGCCTTGAAGCCGACCTGTCGGCAAGGCCCGTGCGGGAACATCTGGTGGCGCTCGATGCCGGAAGCCCGGCGCATGAATATCATTTCCCTGGTGCCGGCTTTACGGATCGATGGAGTGCCCGGAAGTCCAAGCGCTATCAACATAAAGATTCGGGAAAGTATAAGCTTCTCTGGTTCGGCGGCTGCCGATCTTCGGGACTTACGTCGACAGGCCGTAACTTTGTGGCCTGAGGCTATTCAGGTTCGGGAGGTATCGTGCTTCGTTCCAATTCTTGCAACGTGGGATTATGTATTCTGCTCGCCGCCATTGGATTCAGCGGTTGGATGCAGGCGCAGACCCGGAGCGGGATTCCTGCCCCGCAGCAGGAATCTGCTCTGGCGCCTCAGTCTAGTAGGGAGACTGCCGTATTCGCCGGTGGGTGCTTCTGGGGAACTCAGGCGGTTTTTGAGCGTGTGAAGGGAGTGGTTGCGACAACCGCGGGGTATGCGGGCGGCTCTGCAGCAACCGCGACTTACGACCAGGTGACGACCGAAACGACGGGGCACGCTGAGTCAGTGAAAGTCGTCTACGATCCCTCAAGGATCACTTACGGCAAGCTTCTGCAGATCTTCTTCTCAGTTGTGCACGACCCAACGCAGCTCAATCGTCAGGGACCGGACGTCGGCACGTCCTACCGTTCCGCGATCTTTTATCTCGACGAAGAGCAGCGGAAGATCAGCACGGAGTACATCATGCAGCTGGACGCAGCGAAGGTCTTTCGGAAGCCCATTGTGACTCAGGTGGTTCCCTTGAAGGGCTTCTACGACGCCGAGTCCTACCATCAGGACTACGCTCTCCACAATCCGGACAATCCATACATCATGATCTGCGACCGGCCTAAGATCGACGCGCTCCGGAAGGAGTTTCCTGATCTATTCCAGGAATATGCCGGCAGGTGAGACGAATAGACTAATTGCATGCAGACGCACGCTTATCAAGCTGTTGTACTCGGCCACTTGGCGTTTGAGGATCTTGGTTCCCTCGAAGCGCCGCTTCGACAACGAGGATTCTGCATCGAGTTTGTCGAGGCGCCTACCGCACATTTTCCTTTATCTCAAACCGTGTCCTGCGATCTTCTTGTAATTCTTGGCGGTCCGATCGGGGTCTATGAGCAGCAGGATTATCCATTCCTGACGGACGAAATTGCCTGCATCCGTGAGCGGCTGAACGCGCGCAAGCCAACCCTCGGCATTTGTCTAGGAGCGCAGCTAATGGCCGCGGCTCTCGGTGCGCGCGTGTACCCTGGCCAATATGGCTCAGAAATCGGCTGGCTTCCTCTGCAGGCTGCTTTGGAGCCCGACCCTCCTGAGTGGTTCGTTCCACTGCTTGCCCCCGGCCAATCCTTATTCCATTGGCATGGGGACACTTTCGATCTTCCGCCAGGCGCAGTCCACCTCGCGAAGACAGAAAGATATTGAACACAGTGTCATTCGCCCTACATGGAGATATCTGAAATCTCAGGCAACATCTCCATGGCTTCGAGAACTCCCACCGACTGCTACATGCGCGGTCGGTAGCTGGTATATCGCTTCCCTCCGTGAGTTAGCTGCGTCGCTTGCAGCGTTTCCAGATTCAGTTTCCATATTTCCATGCGTCCCGTTCGGTCCGACTCGAACACAATCCACTTGCCATCGCGCGAAAACCAGGGATGGCCATCATTTCCCTTGGCATTGGTGACATCACGCGGGTTCGAGCCATCGATATTTGCAACGAAAATTTCGTCCCCGTCCTCACCTCCCTTCATGTTCGTTTGCCAAGCGAATAACTTACCATCTGGCGAAATGGCCGGCCGCCGATTCAAGCAACAATCGTCTGTCAGGAAGACGATCTTCGAGCCGCGACCGTGTCCATACATGCGGGCAATTGAGACCTGACGGGGTGTGTAACCGCGGTTCTTCTCATCCATGAAGATTACGCTATCTGGAGGGAGCCAGACTCCGTTCGTCGCTTCATTATTGAGCTCGTAGCTACCCGGACCCCAACCCACCCACTGCGATAGCCGGTACGGCTTGAAGCACTCGCGCATATAGACTAACTTGTCATCGATGGGCGATAGGCTTGCATGGTGGAGAGCACAGCCAGGCACTTCCGCATAGACTTGTCTTTCGCCCGTGTAGATGTTGAGGCGAATCAGCCGCGCTCCGGCCTCCGGCTTGAATTCGTTGACCGGCATCTCTGCGTAAAGAATATGTTCGAGATCGGAGTACAGCGAAGGATGGTCATTATAGGTCGCTCCAAAGGTGAGCTGGCGTTCATGGGAACCGTCGCTCTCCATGATCCAAATTTTCGAGGCGAACAGAACTTGGTAAGGACTGCTCAAATTTTCTCCGACTGGCCCATTCGCGTTCGACGTCTTGAGAGAGTTGGGATTGTCTTCCTCTCTGCAAAATACAATCGGATGCTTGTAATGATAGACGTCGTTATTCTGCGCCGCGAATACGGAGGAGGCTAACAAAATCCCAGCCCAGCTCCAGTGTACAAACTTCGATTTGAACATCTTAGATTCCCTTTCAAACCAGATTCGACAACCGCCTAGAACGCGAGCCGTAATCCGAATTGTAAAATTCTCGGAGCGGCCGCCGACTGCACCTCGCCGGCATCGGGAGATGGGACTGTCGCCACCGGGTTGTCGAAATTAGGGTGGTTTAGCGCATTAAAAAACTCTGTTCGAAACTGCAACCGGTAATTCTCATGGATTGGAAATTCACGGAATAGCGACAAATCCATATTCTGCGTGCCGGGGCCAAACATAGTGTTTCTTCCTACATTGCCATAGGTGCCGAGCGCAGGTAGAGCAAACGCCGCGGGGTTATACCATTCTGCTAGACTCGGATGGCTGACGAACGGATTGCCGACCAGATTCGGACGTTGTGTGCCCACGCCGGTCAGGGACTGATCTTTGCCCGTCACCAGAGTGAATGGTATTCCGGATTGTAACGTCACGATGCCGTTCCCCTGCCATCCCCCCAGAAACAGGCGCGCTGCTCGCTGCGGCGGAGCAGGCAGGGCCCACAAAAAGGAGCCCACAAAGGACTGGGGCAGGTCGAAATCCGAGATCCCTTTCTCGGCTGCCAGATCCAGGGGATTCTGCCATATGCCATAGACATCGCTTGAGCCATTATCGATCGACTTCGAGTACACGTAGTTAGCCAACACCGTGAACCCGTGACTGAAGCGCCTATTCAAGGAAAGCTGCAGCGCGTTATACGTGGAAGCGCCGTACGAGGTGTAATCGTCGATCTCGGTGAAATTCGGGTAGGTTCTCCTCGCCTGGATGTTAGCCAGAGTCGCCCCGGGCGCATAAGGGGCTGGATTCTGATCTGTCTGAATCGGCAGATGCGTTCCCTTTGACCCCACATAAGCCGCTGTCAGCACAATATTTCCAATGGTCTCGTACTGGATGTTGAAATTCCACTGCTGCATGTAGCCGCCGACCAGTCGCGCATCCAGCGTTTCTCCGATCTCTACCGGCAGCAGGAATGTAAACGTCTGCCGCTGCTGGGGGTTTGTGGGCGGAGAATAGGGGAACGGATTCACCAAGCCCGCATAGGGATTGGACCAGCTGGCGGGTGCATTGACGGTTTCCTGAATCGAATACGGCTGCGTTTCCCCGAATCCAGTCAGCTCGTAATAATTGGGAGTCTCGTAAAAGATCCCGTACCCTCCCCGAATACTCGTCTTGCGCATGTTTGGCGGTTGCCACGCAAAACCCACTCGTGGAGCCACATGGTTGTAACCGGGTTTCACACCGGTTGAGAGGACGCCAGGGTCTCCTTCGAACAGTAATCCGATCGGCGCCTGCGGATAAAGTGTCGACTGCTGTCCCGGACGGAAAAGCGACAACTGGTTGGCCGTATCATAAGGTGGATAAAATGGTTCATATCGAACCCCCAAGGAAAGAGTCACTCTTGGAGTGACTTTCCAGCTATCCTGAAGAAAAATACCCCATCCCTTCGCTCGTCCATGATTCTGTCGCAGCGAGCCCTGGTTCATCACGCTGGGAAGTCCAAGCAGGAAATCGGCAAGCCCGTTGGTAGTGGCATAGCCGGTGAAAGTAAACTGCGGGTCCGTTAGGTTGGCAGTCACGCGGGTACTTTCCGTTGGGCGAAACTCGCCGCCCATGATCAGGGTATGTCCACCGTGAATGTAGGTAACCGTATCCCTGGGCTGGAAAGTATTACGGTCGATTCCAACGAGATTATCCTGTGACAATGTCCAGTAACCGGTCACCCCTCCGCGCCAATCCGTCGCAAACTGGGGCGTATCGGAAGGCGCGTTCACGCCAAGACTGACATAATTCACCACCGTTCCATTCACTATAACCGGGCTGGGCCCACGGAAGATATCCACATGGTTATAGGTGAATTCCCCCACGTTTAGCAGATTCGGTGTGAGAGCGTACGTGTGACTCGCGGTTAAGTTGATGCTGTTAAAGTCCACGGTGGCATTGAGCAGCGGTAATCCGCCGTTAGCCGTGGAAGGGTTCCTGTTCAAAAATGCTCGAAACATAATGCGCTGCTTGCTAGTGAGGAGATGGTCGATTCGCACTATCCCCTGATCGCCATTAGAAAAGGTCGGCGCATTGAAGATGTATTCGTTATTCGACGCGTTCGGTAATGGAATGAAAGTATTCAGGAAGTTGGTGCTCGCGGTATTGATGCGGCCCGGGGGAATGATCCCTCCCTGAAACGGGGCGCTTGTCGTTGGATCGATTGGCGCTATATTGCTCTGAGAGAAATTGCCAGTGCGCTCGAGCGCGGTTGGCACCACAGTTCCCGTGACTGTGCTGGCGTCGACCTCTCTCAGACTTTCCCAGGAAAGGAAGAAGAAAGTGCGATCGTGGCCGTTGTACAACCGCGGTATCTTCACGGGACCGCCAATGCTAGCACCGAACTGGTTGCGTTTCAGAATCGGCTTAACGAGCGAGAAATAGTTGAATGCGTCTAAGGCGGTGTTGCGGACGAAGTCATACGCTGATCCGTGGAGGTCATTCGTTCCGGATTTCGTGATGGCGTTGACGACCGCGCCGGAGTTACGGCCGTACTCCGCACTGTAATTATTTGTCAGGATGCTGAACTCTTCGAGAGCATCTGGATTTGGAACGACGCCGGCCGTGTTTGTCAGAGGGTCGTTGTTGTCGCCGCCATCCAGCATGAAGTTACTTTCGTTCCCCCGCGCGCCATTTACCGCAATTGCATTAACAACGTTATAAGTTCCTGCATTTTGAGTGAGACTGTTGTTAAGGCCCGTGTCGTTCACCGCTCCCGGAACTAGCAACTGCAGTTGCAGCGGATTGCGTCCGTTGAGCGGCAATTCACTAATGCGACGCTCATCCACTGTTTCCTGCAGCGTTGCAGTCGTTGTATTGAGAAGCGAAACCGCGCCGCTGACAGTTACTGTTTCGGTGGTCGGGCCCGGTTTGAGCACGACGACGGCTTGGCGTGTCTGATTGGCATCCAACCGGATCCCTGTAACCACGAAGTGTTCGAAATTCGGTTTATCGGCCGATAATGTATAGGCTCCAACGGGCAAACTGGGGAATTCAAATCGACCTGCTTCATCCGATACTACCTTGAATCCTTCGCCGGTTGCCTCGTTGACAACGTTTATCTGAGTGCCTGGGATCGCGGCTTTTGTGGAGTCTTGAACTTGGCCCACGATGGCGCCTGTGGATTGGGCCAAGGCAATGAAGCTGCCGAGAAACAGAAAAGACAATAAATAGACAAGACTCCTGCGGCAACGGCGACCCACCCAGCCAGCACCAACCACCAACTGTAGCGGCATCCCGCTCATTTCGGTCTTGGAACTCATCGCTTCCTCCATTACGTATTCCGACGCATGAAACCCCTTGCAAGCGAGAATTCCCGCTTGCGGCAGCATCGAAGTGTTCGATTGGATCCAGAGGTGGTGTAAACGCAGAAAAAGCCCGCGCCAGATAATGGGCTACGGACCTTTTCCAATCTGCGAATCTAAGAGGAAGATATCGCTAGAAGGGCGTCAACAGCGCACATCATCGGTTGCTATGCAATCACGATGCATCATGGAGCGACAACAACCGATATAGGCGCGATACGCCATGAGCAGATATTATGTTGTATTGTATTTGTTGTCAAGGTTGTTTTGATTAAAAATATCAAATCTTCTCGATCACACAAAAAATAAGCGACTTGCCTAATGGTTTCTCGGATGTTGGGGTTCCTTAGTACTACAGTTGTAACTATAAGTGATAAGCTAAAGTTGCTCAGGGCCGACTGTCCGCGGGAGCGATGAAGCCATCGCTAGAAGGGTGGAAAGGCGAGCTGGTGCGGTTGCATCAGGGGCTGGGAGATTTGTTTGCGCGCGCGGAGGTGCGGGAGCGGAGTCTGGCGTATCTGGAAGGTCTGCTGAGCGGCTGCGAGGGGAAGAACAGCTGGCAGGTGGCGGAGTGGGCCGGGGAAGCGTCGCCCTACGGGATGCAGCATCTGCTGGATCGGTCTCGTTGGGAGGCCCACGCGGTGCAGGCGCGGCTCAGTGAGTATGTGAAGGAAGAGTTGGGGGGCGGGGATGCAGTTCTGGTTTTGGATGAAACCGGATTTGTGAAGAAGGGCATCCATTCTGCGGGTGTGCAGCGCCCGTACAGCGGTACTGCGGGCCGGATCGAAAACAGCCCAGTAGGAGTATTTCTTTGCTATGCCAGCGAGCGGGGTTATGTACTGCTGGATGGGGAGTTGTATCTTCCCCAGCAGTGGATAGAAGATCGATCGCGCTGCCGGGCGGCGGGCATTCCTGACGAGGTTGATTTTCAGACCAAGCCGATGTTGGGCAAGCGGATGCTGGAGCGGGCCTTTGTGGCGGGGATGCCCTGCGGCTGAGTGGCGGGGCTGGGTGGCGGGAGATGAAGTTTATGGCCATGACGGCAAGCTGCGCCGCTGGCTGGAAGAGTATCGGCAGCCCTACGTGCTGGCTGTAGGCGCAGATCAACGGCTGTGGCGATCGGATCTGCGCCAGCACCGTGTTGATGAGATAGCGAGTCACTTGCCCAAGCGGTCGTGGAAGCGTATTTCGGCCGGGCGCGGCGCCAAGGGAGAGAGGCTCTACGGCTGGGCTTTGCTGGCCTGGGCAGAGCAAGAGGGCTGGGAGCATGCGCTGCTGGTGCGGCGCAGCCTGGAAGACAAGCCGGAGTACGCTTTCTATTTCACCTACGCGCGCAAAGAGAAAAGCGCGCTAAAGACGCTGGTGTCGGTGGCGGGACGGCGTTGGGCGGTGGAGAGCACATTTCAAATGGCCAAAAGCGAGTGCGGGTTGGACCACTACGAAGTCCGGCGCTGGCAGGGCTGGTACAGGCACATTACCCTGTCGATGCTGGGCTTGGCGGCGCTGACTGTACTGCGCGCCGGGGAGAAAAAAACCTTCTCCGCGCAAGGTTCCCCTCAGCGTGCCGGAAATCCGGCATTTGCTCGCTTTCGCGCTGCACGGCGGTTGGCGGAGCCTGGAACATCTTCTGCATTGGTCTGATTGGCGACGGCAGCATCAATTCCTCGCTCAGTTCTTCCACTACCGAAAACAGGCGCTGCTGCTTCTCGCTACTTAATTACAACTGTAGTACTAGAGCACTTCTCTTTTAGATGTATACTTGATATGGCGCTGCTCCGCGGAGCCGCAGCGGGGCACGCCGCGCAAGCTGCTGGACGAGCCGCGCGAGCAGTTGCGGGGTTGGCTGGTGGCCGCTCCCGACCTCACGCTGGAGCAACTACGCGAAAAGCTGGAGCAGGAACGTGGGCTGACAATCAGCCGCGCCCAGATCGCCCGAGCGCTGAAGCGGATGGGGCTGAGACTGAAAAAAAGTCACTTCACGCCACGGAGCGCGATACGGAGGAAAACCGCCAGCGGCGCGAAGAGTTCATCGCGCGGATCGGCGCCATCCCGCCGGAAAAGCGGATCTTCCTCGATGAGAACGGC
>JASHOC010000100.1 GCA_030041305.1 Acidobacteriaceae bacterium | reverse complement strand
GATGGTGAACTTCGCCTCCTTCCGTATCCACCATCGCAATCTGCTGAAACCCGGGATGAAAATCGCACCCTATAATCACCATGACGTTGGCTCCTTCCTCCGGGCCGTGGCCTTCACACACAGCCAACTTTACCCGCTCGATCGAGCCAACGTCGTCATGTAATCAATCGCCGGGAATCGCAAGCCGGATCGCGACGCAGAGATCGCGGTGCGGTTTCCCGCCGAAGTATTGCAGCGGAGCGAGACCTTCAAGGTCGTCGACCTGTGGTCTGCGACGCCGAGCAAGGTCTACAGCCGCTCCGAGCTTCAGCAATTTCGCTTTAGCGTAAAACGCGACAAGGCGGCGGGAGGCGGATTGGCAGTCTACGCGCTGATTCCCTGAGTACGTGAGACGGGAGGCGTCGATCTATCGAGTTAGAAGTCAAGCTGGGTGTCGGGGTGATTTTTCAATTTCCCCGTCTCCGTGACTTAAACGCAGTAATCGCGGTTGACGAGGTAGCCCCGACCAGAGCGCCCGCAAATATCTTGGCAATGTCCAAAAATCCGGACGCCTGCGCCGCAAGCTTCGCATCCGAAGTCTTCAACGCCAAATATCCGAGCAAGCCGAACACGGCGCAGAGCAGGAAGCAAATAAACGTGAACGGAGAAAAAACGTCAAAGAACGAGGCGACTCGCCCGGTAGGGTAAGACTGGCCGACTGCCTCATCGAATGCCGCGGAAACATCTTGCAACGATACGTCGATGGCTACGCTCGGAGCTGGAGACGCGACTGTACTTTGCGGCGGCTCACGGCTTTCAGCGCGGGCGCAGGCCCGTTCGATTATCTGGCCTCGCAGTTTTTGGATCTGCTCATCAAGCGAGCTGGTCAGGCTTGCGGACAAGTTCGCGGCGCTTCCGGCACGTGAGCCACCTTTCGTCATGGTGCGTGTACCTTCCACAAGTTTGAATGGGAAACCCCACACCTACCTTAATACAAGCGCATACCCCTGAGAAGTCGCAGACGTCGTCCTTACCGTTTCAGCGAAGGAAACGCCGCGGTGAACCGGCCTGCGCGAAAATCGCCCGGAACCGGCCGAGTTTTCCAAACTTCACCATTGGTTATCTGTTCGGAGGGGTGAATTTCAAGAGAATCCCGCCGCTTAAACGTTCTCGAACAGGAGGCCGCCAACAATAATCAAGACTGCCGCAGGGCCGATCATTTCGTTGCCCAGAAAAATGCCGATCAATGCGAGTGTCAACCCTGTCTCGACCAGCACAGCCACACCACAGAACAGGACCACGAGCTTGCGCAACTTCGTTTCAGTGAACCCAGCTATGAGCGCAATGATCGCAATCACGATCCAGTCCCAACCGACCAACAGAACAACCGCGCGCAATGCCGCCTGCAGAGAGGCGCTCAGATTTGAGGCAGTCAGGGTCTGTGACACTTTTGGGTAGGCGGCGAGGGAATGAAGCGCGGCGCTGGCGAACAGCACTATGCTGCCGCTCGCCACTAGAATCCGTCCAGCTTTGTTGCGCCTGTTCATGGAGGCGCCTCGCTATACGTGTTCAACTTGTAAGAGCATTTACCCGAGCAGTCTACACCGAATTCCGGGAGGATTGTCGCCAAAAATGGGACCTTTAAAATCCCTTTGCTTCGCGCCTCGCTCTTTTACACCGATTCTGTGACATTCCTTCAGGGTTGGGCGATGGCTGAATTACGGATCAAAGGCAGAACGCCAAGCCAGCATGTTTTGAGAGGTGCGGATTTTGTTGTGTTCGCTGCGCGGGCGCCGGAAAGGGGTCGCGATCCGATCCTAACGGTGGTTCGGCAAGTCGAGAAGAATACATCGACTCCGAAACTCAATCGAGCGGCTGGACCCGTGTGATATGGTGCGAGCAAGACGCGCGGATGAGATTTGAGCGGTTCATGGTGCGCGGCCAGGAGTAGCAAACAACGGCATGAAGGTTGCGATTCAGGGAGAGCCGGGGTCGTTCAGTCACGAGGCGGCGGGGAAACTGGTTCCGGGCGCGGAGATTCAGCCGTGCGTGCTTTCGGCGGAGGTGTTTGCGGCGCTGGTGGGAGGCGCGGCGGATGCGGCGGCGATTCCGATTGAAAACAGCCTGGCGGGATCGGTCGCGGAGCACTTTGACCTGCTGCTCGAACACGATGTCCGGGTCACGGCGGAGGCGCTGGTGCGCATCCGGCACAACCTGATCGCGCTGACCGGGGCGAAGACGGAGGAGATCGAACGGGTGTATTCGCACCCGGTGGCGCTGGCGCAGTGCCGACGGTATTTGGCGGCGCACCCCAAGATGAAGGCCTTGGCCGCGTACGACACCGCGGGCAGCGTGAAGCAGATTGTGGAGTCGGGCGAGCGGCGCGCGGCGGCGATCGCCAGCGCGGCGGCGGCGCGCTGCTACGGAGCGGAGATTCTAGAGGCCGGGATCGAGGACAATGCGGAAAATTACACGCGTTTTTTCCTGGTGCGGCGTGCGGCGGAAGTGGGCGAGCGCGCCGAGGGGAACAAGGTGAGCGTGGCCTTCAGCGTGGAGAACCGGCCAGGATCGCTGGCGGTGGTGCTCCATGAGCTTGCGGCAATGGGCACGAATCTGACCAAGATCGAGTCGCGGCCGGTGCACGGCAAGCCCTGGGAGTACATCTTTTACGTGGACTGCCAGGTCCGTTTCGGCGAGCAGGCGACTGGGGTCATCGAGGCGCTCAGGCGGCATTGCGAGATGGTGAAAGAGCTGGGACGGTATCAGGCGGCTGCTGGCGACTAGCTGCGAGGTCTTGGACGGCGCGGGTTCGTGGCTTCCCACCCTTGCGGCAAAAGCGCGGCAAGGGTGGGAAGCCACGTTGGAACAAAAATAAGCGGCCGAAGACTTAGAAGTGGTAGGCGATGCCGGCGACGGGCTCGTAAAGGCCTATCTTGTACCACCGGTTGGTGACCAGCGCGGTGTCGCCGAAGGTGGGGACCTTGGTGACAAAGCTGCGGAATTCGACGCGGAAGTCGAAGCTGGGGCTGACTTCGTAAGCGACGCCGGCGCCCCAGACGGCGCCCACCGAGGTTTGCTGCTTGGCGTCGAGGGTTTTGGTGCCGGAGTTGTAAATGGGCACGAAGATAAGCGCGGACGGCCCCCCCTCGAGGAAGGGATTGAAGTTTTTAAAGACAAAATACCGCACATAAGCGCCGGAGATCTCTTGCATGCGGGCGGTAATGAGATAGTTGTTGGTATTGCTGATGACGTAATGAAAGTTATTTTGGTAGTCGATGCCGTAGTTCATCTCCAGGGCGCTGGACGGCGTCAACATGAAGCGATAGCTGCCCAAAGCGCCAAAGGCCCGTTTGGCGCTCACCAGGACATCGGTGGTGCCGGCCATATAGGGTGTGACGATTCCCGTTCCGCTGAGGCTGATATCCTGGCGGCTTTCCTGGGCGCGAGCCATGACGGCGCCCATCGCCAGCAACAAAAAGACGAAAGCGATCTTCTTCATTCGGTCCAGATCCTCACGACTGCGCAACCGTCCGGTTGGCGCCGAGCAAGTCGATTGTGGCGCGCCGGCCGCAGCCGAACCCCGCTTTCAGCATTGTAACTGGCCGGAACGGGTCAGAGCACTGCGGCTGCCCGGGACGATCTGAGGCGTTAGCGCACTTCTCCTTCACAAGTAGCCCCTGCGACCCCAATCGAAGGTGGCGATTCTCTGATTGAATCGCCACTTGAGTCCCCGGCTTCGGTGTACAGCAGAAGCAGAAGTGCTATGGACGCGCGAGCGATGAGAAGGACGCCGGCTCGAGGACGGCAAAGCGACTCATGGATTTTCGGGATGGGCTCATCGACCCTTGATCTGTTTCTCAGGGGGCCCTCTTTTCAGGAGCCCATCATTTCAGCCGGCGCGTTCCACGTGGTAATAGAAGGGCGGGCCATGCCGCTTGGCCAGCGCACGGAGGGTGTGCAGGAAGGCGTCAGCGGCATAGGAAAGCGTAGCTTGGCGGCGATGGACGAGACGGAGGACGCGGCGGAAGTCGAGCTCGCCGACGGGGACGCGGACGAGGACGCCGGTTTCGAGCTCGCGGGCGACGGTGAGATGAGGCACGAGGGCCACGCCGTTGCCCATGGCGACGAAGAGCTTGATGGCCTCGATGGTGGGCAGCTCGATGCCCATGTTGAGCGGGGTGCGATAGCGCTGGAAGGTTTCGATGACTTTGCGCCGCAGCGGCGAGGCCACGTTGTGGGCGATGAAGACCTCTTTGCCGAGGTCGCTGATGGAGACGCGCGGCCTAGCGGCCAGCGGATGACGGGGTGAGACGATCAGGGCCAGACTGTCGCCATAGACGGCGATGGCGCGAAATTGTGCGGGGTCGGGGCGGAAAGAGATGACGCCGAGCTCGAAGGCGTGGAGGTTGAGCTCCTCGGGAATACGCGAGGCCAGCATGCGGTTGACGGCGACGTTGACGTGGGGATAGTGGCGGCGGAAGGCGTCAATGGCCGGCAGCAGGTACATGCAGGTGTACTCGTTGGCGGCCAGCTGGAGATGGCCGCGCTCGAGGCTCTTGAGCTCGTCGAGAGCACTAGCGGCCTCGCGGCGCAGGGCGAGCAGACGCAGGGCGTAGTCGCGCAGAAGGACGCCGGCCGAGGTGAGCGAGCCGTCGCGAGCGGCGCGATCGAAGAGAATTTCGCCAACGGCTTGTTCCAGCTTGCGAATGACCTGGCTGACCGCAGGCTGGGTGCGATGCAGGCGCGCGGCGGCGCGGGAGAAGCTGCGCTCTTCGGCGACGGCGAGGAAGGTTTCGAGCTGGTTGAGGTCCATCATGGAGCGAGTCAGCGGTCGGCAAGTCAGCAAGTCAATGAACCAGCAGGAGATCGGGTTGGCGCGAAACCGGTCTAGGGGACGTTCAAAACCCCCAGGAGACCGTTGATCACCCCGGCGACTTTTTCGCAGCGATTCATCAATTCTGCAACCCTCGCGGCGTCCAGCGAATTCAGGTTCCCGGCAAGCTCGAGCTGCGTCTGAAACTCGAAAGGCGAGCGGCGCGCGTTTGAGAGGGATTGCCTAGGCGCCCGTCATTCAGCCTGCCGTGACCTTCGGCGATATTGCTCGGAACGGATATCGCGGCTCGCCGCATCTGAGCTTGCAGGCCATAGATTTCTTTGTTTGAGAGTATTCCGTTTCGCTATATACGGCCTTTGCTAAGCTCATCGCTTTTTGCCAAACCACTAAATCCCGATAATGCCGTGTTCTTATCCCCTCCCTGGAACCGTTGCCGCTGATTATTGACGCCTCGCATTCGTTTGGTGGCCAAGGCCCGTAAGCGCGCCGACCTGCTGACTCGCTGGCTTGCAGATTCGCTATAAGGCATTTTAATCGTTCACCCAAAAATTATAACTTTGCCTTATGCCACGCAAAAGAGAGAAAATAAGAGACGGCAAGAAAGCGGCCCCAGGCAGGCGCGCACATGACCACAAACCACGTTGTTTTTTTCGACACCACGCTGCGCGACGGCGAACAGTCGCCAGGCTGCAGCATGACCACGCAAGAAAAGCTGACCATGGCTCATGCCTTGGAAGACTTGGGCGTGGACGTCGTCGAGGCCGGATTTGCGATGGCTTCGGAGGGGGATTTCGCCGCCATTGCCACCATTACGCAGGCAATACGCGGGCCTCGCGTCGCCTCGCTGGCGCGGGCCAAGACCGAAGACATCGAGATGGCGGCGCGAGCGCTGCAATTCGCCGACCGGGCACGGATTCACGTGTTTCTAGCCTCGAGCGATCTGCACCTGGAATACAAGCTCAAGATCGGCCGTGCGGAAGCGCTGGACCTTTGCGGCGCATCGGTGCGGCTGGCGCGGTCGCATTGCGACGATGTGGAGTTTTCGCCCGAGGACGCGACGCGTTCGGACCGGAATTTTCTCGTGGAGATGGTGCGCATCGCGGTGGAAGCCGGGGCGATGACCATCAACATGCCGGATACGGTGGGCTATTCAACGCCGGAAGAGTACGGGCAGATGTTTCGCGAGGTGCGGGAGCGGGTCCCGGCCATCGACAAGAAAGGCGTGGTGCTCTCGTCGCACTGCCACGACGATTTGGGGCTGGCGGCGGCCAACTCGCTGGCGGCGATTGAGGCCGGCGCGCGGCAGGTGGAGTGCACGATCAATGGCATCGGCGAGCGGGCCGGCAACGCGGCGCTCGAGGAGATTGCGGCAGCGCTCTACGTGCGCGGCGACCATTATGGCGTGTCAACCGGGATTAAGCTCGATCAGTTGTATCCGACGAGCGAAGTGTTGGGCCAGCTCATCACCTTCAAGCCTTCCCCCAACAAGGCGGTCGTCGGAGCCAATGCGTTCGCGCACGAGTCGGGCATTCACCAGCACGGCATGCTGGCGAATCCGTTGTGCTACGAGATCATGACGCCGCAACTGGTGGGCGTGGCGCGGACGCACCTAGTGCTGGGGAAGCACTCGGGCCGCGCGGCGCTGCGGCACCGTCTGGAGCAGCTCGGATTCACAGTGAGCCGCGATGAGTTGCAGCATGTCTATTACCGGTTTGTGGCCTTGGCCGACCGCAAAAAGAATATTTACGATCAGGATTTGATCGGCTTGCTGCCCGACCAGATTCGCGAACGGCGCGAGCCGGTGGCGGAACTGGACTAAGGCAGGGAACGAGGGACCAAGGGAGCCAGCCGCAGCCTGCGCCTGAAGACTTATCACTGACCACTGAGATTGGGAACTGACCACTGGCAACTGACCACTGAGAGCTGACCACTGACAACCGGGAACTACCCATTGAGGGACGATGAAGCTGAACATTGTGGTTGTAGCGGGCGATGGGATTGGCCCGGAGGTGACCGGCGAAGCGATTGCCGTGTTGAAGGAGATCGCGGCGCAGAGCGGTCACGAGTTCACGTTTACGGAAAAGCGCATCGGCGGCGTGGCGATTGTGCAGGACGGAACACCGCTGCCGGCCGAGACGCTAGAGGCCGCGCTCCGGGCCGACGCGGTGTTGCTGGGCGCGGTGGGCGGCAACGAGTTCAATACCATGGCGCCGGATAAGCGGCCCGAGGCGGGGTTGCTGGCGATTCGCGCCGCGCTGGGCGGATTTGCGAACCTGCGGCCGGCTTTCGCGTTCAGGGAACTGACAGTGAACAGCCCGCTGCGGCCGGAGATCGTGGAGGGCGTCGATATCCTGTTCGTCCGCGAGCTGCTGGGCGGGTTGTACTTCGGCAAGCCGCGCGCGTGGGACAAGGCCAAGGGCGAGGCCTGGAACACGATGCGTTACACGCGAGACGAAGTGGCGCGCGTAGCGCGGATCGCCTTCGAACTGGCGCAGAAGCGGCGGAAGAAGCTGACCAGCGTGGATAAGTCGAACGTGCTGGAAGTCTCGCAGATGTGGCGCGCGACGGTGAGCGAAGTGGCGGCGGAGTTTCCCGGTGTGACGCTCGAACATCAACTCGTCGATTCCATGGCCATGCACATCATGAACCGGCCGCGGGATTTCGACGTGGTGGTGACGGAGAATCTCTTCGGCGATGTTTTGACCGATGAGTCGGCGGTGATCACGGGCTCGCTGGGCATGCTGCCTTCGGCGACCATCGGCGGCAAGGTGAATTTGTATGAGCCGGTGCACGGGTCGGCCCCGGACATTGCGGGCAAGGGGCTGGCCAATCCACTGGGCGCGATTTTGACCGCGGCGCTGGTGCTGCGCCACTCGGCGGGGATGGAAGCGGAGGCGACCGCGATTGAAGCGGCGGTGCGCAAGGTGCTGGAGGAGGGCTACCGCACGCCGGATTTGGCGCGGGGCCAGACGCAGGGCGTGACCGTGCTCTCGACGAAGGAGATGGGCGCGAAAGTAAGGGAAACCATTGCAAAGCAACTGCTAGCCGCCAGTTCCTAGCTTTTGCTTCAAGTTTGTGGGGCCGGTAGTGCGGCGCATGCCGAACCCAGGTCCCAAAAGCGGGACCCTGGGGCGCCCGGCGCTGAGTTCGATTCGACAGGAGGAGTGGCGGATGCTGCATGCGGAGCCGAGAACGGAAACGGACCCGGCGGTTCACAATGGGCTGATCGTCGATCAGTTTACCCGGCAGGCGGTATTGTTCGCCGAGCGCAACAAGCTGGAGGATTCGCTTCCGCTTATGTTGCAATTCTCTGGCGTGTCTGCAAGCGACACTGTGTTGGACGTCGCTTGCGGCCCCGGAATCGTCGCTTGCGCGTTCGCGGCGGTTGCCCGGCATGTCACCGGCATTGATATCACTCCCGCCATGCTGGAGCAGGCCCGGGCCCTCAAAGCGGAACGCGGTTTGACGAATCTGACTTGGGTGCAGGGCGACGTGACGGCGCTGCCGTTTGCGGACAACAGCTTTTCGATTGTGGTGACGCGTTACACCTTCCATCATTTTCTTTCGCCGGAGGCGGTGCTGCGGGAGATGGCGCGCGTTTGCCGCCCTGGCGGCCGCGTGGTGGTGTCCGATATCACGCCGGAGGCCGCGAAGTCAGCCGCATACGATCGTTTTGAGACGCTTCGTGATCCCTCGCATGCCCATGCCCTCCCGCTCGGCGCTCTGCGCAGTCTTTTCGCGCGCGCGAATTTGCGCCAGGTGGAGATGGCGTCTTTTGGACGGGAGATGGAATTTGAATTTCTGCTCACCGGCTCGTTCCCGAATCCGGGCGATGCGGAGCGGATGCGGGAGTTGATTCACGGCGATCTGGGGAAGGACGAGATCGGCATCGGAGCTCACGTCAGGGATGAGAAGATCTTCGTTTCGTTTCCGGTAACGGTGATTGCAGCAGAAAAGACCCTACAAGAAGGATAGAAATGAGCGAACCAAAAACGTTATTTGAAAAAGTGTGGGAGCAGCATGTGGTGGCGGAGCCCAAGGGCGAGCCGACGCTGCTCTATATCGATCTGCAACTGGTGCACGAGGTGACTTCGCCGCAGGCGTTCGAGGGGCTGCGGCTGGCGGGGCGCAGGGTGCGGCGGCCCGACCGGACCATTGCTACCGTCGATCACAACGTGCCCACGACGATCGAGGGACGGTTGCACATTGTCGACCAGATTGCGGCTACGCAGATCGCCACGTTGCGCAAAAACTGCGCGGAGTTCGGCATTGAGTTATACGACGTGGACTCGCGCGAGCAAGGCATTGTGCACATTATCGGGCCGGAGCTGGGCATCACGAAGCCGGGCATGACGATTGTGTGCGGCGACTCGCACACTTCGACGCACGGAGCGTTCGGGGCATTGGCCTTCGGCATTGGCACCAGCGAAGTGGAACACGTGCTGGCCACGCAGACGCTGCCGCAAGCGAAGCCGAAGACGTTTCGCATTGCGGTGGAGGGTGAGTTGCCGCGCGGCGTGACGGCGAAAGACATCATTCTGGCCATCATCGGCAAGATCGGCACGGACGGCGCGACAGGTTGCGTGATCGAGTACGCGGGCTCGGCGATCCGCGGGCTTTCGATGGAAGGCCGGATGACGATTTGCAACATGAGCATCGAGGCGGGGGCGCGGGCAGGCATGATTGCGCCGGATGCGACCACCTTTGCCTACCTGGAGGGGCGTCGCTTCAGTCCGAAAGGAGAAGCCTGGAAGACCGCGGTGCGCGAGTGGAGCAAGTTGCCGAGTGATCCGGGCGCCAAGTTCGATCGCGAGCTGACCATCGATGCGACGAGACTTACGCCTTACGTCACGTGGGGCACGAACCCGGGGATGGTGGCGCCGATTACGGCCGCCGTGCCCGACCCGGCGAGCGCGCCGAACGAGCAGGAGCGCAAGGGACTGGAGCGCGCACTCGAATATATGGGCCTGAAAGCGGGCACGCCGATGGAAGACGTGGAAATTGACCGCGTGTTTATCGGCTCGTGCACCAACGCCCGCATTGAGGATTTGCGGGCGGCGGCGCGGATTGCCGCGGGCTACAAGGTTTCAACGCACGTGAACGCGATGGTGGTTCCGGGCTCGCAGCAGGTGAAGGCGCAAGCCGAAGCGGAGGGATTGGATCGCGTTTTTCGCGAAGCCGGCTTTGACTGGCGCGAGCCGGGTTGTTCGATGTGCCTGGGCATGAATCCCGACATTCTTTCGCCGGGCGAGCGTTGCGCCTCGACCAGCAACCGCAATTTTGAGGGCCGGCAAGGGCGCGGCGGCCGCACGCACCTGGTGTCGCCGGAGATGGCCGCGGCGGCCGCGATCGCCGGACATTTTGTGGACATTCGCAACTGGCGCGTGCGTGAATCAGCCGTTGAGGAGGTAAGAGCCTGATGCAGCCTTTTAAGGAGTTGACCGCGCCTGCGATGCCCCTGGACCGCGTGAACGTGGACACCGACCAGATTATTCCCAAGCAGTTTTTGAAGCGCATCGAGCGCACCGGCTACGGCGACTTTCTGTTCTACGACTGGCGCACTAACGCCGCCGGCGACCTGGACCCGTCGTTTGTGTTGAACGATCCGCGCTACCAGAGCGCGCAGATTTTGATTGCAGGCAAGAACTTTGCCTGCGGATCGAGCCGCGAGCATGCGGCGTGGGCGCTCGCGGATTACGGCTTCAGAGTGGTGATTGCGCCGACTTTCGCCGATATCTTCTTCTCCAATGCCGGAAAGAACGGCATTGTGCTTGCGCGGCTGAGCGAGGAGCAAGTGGCGGAGCTGATGCACAACGCGAAGACCATCCCCAGCTACCAACTGACGGTATCGCTCGAAAAGCAGACGGTGACGGACGGGCGCGGCTTCAGCGCGACCTTCGATGTGGATCCCTTCCGCAAGTTCTGCCTGCTCGAAGGACTGGACGACATCGGATTGACCTTGCGCCACGCAGCGGAGCTGGACAAGTTCGAAGCTAAGCACAACGAGGCGGTGTGGCTGAGGGCGAAGTGAAGCAGCTTTTAGCTGCCAGCTTCTAGCCTTTAGCTCATCGTGCTGAGATTTAACGCGCGGGTAACGAGCGATTGCCACGGGCCAGAAGCACTCAGATTTCATCGAAGCGGTTCACTACAGCACAACAACAGCTAGGAGCTAGTGGCTGGAAGCTAGGAGCTAGCGATGAGAGAAGCGAAGAGCGAATGACGATCGAAGGCAAACGACAGAGCGTTTCATTGACGGAGGGGCCAAGCCGGGCGGCGGCGCGGTCGTATCTGCGCGGGTCGGGATTCTCAAAAGAAGATCTGCACAAGCCGATTATCGGCGTCGCCAATACGTGGACGGAGATCGGCACCTGCAACATGCACCTGCGCGAAATCGCGGAGGCGTTGAAGGAGGGCATTCGCGAAGCCGGCGGCACGCCGATGGAGTTCAACACCATCACCATTCACGACGGCATCACCATGGGCACCCAGGGAATGAAGGCGTCGCTGGTAAGCCGCGAAGTGATTGCCGATTCGATCGAGTTGGCGGCGCGGGGCAACCTGTTCGACGGGCTGGTGGGCATCGGCGGGTGCGACAAGAACATGCCGGGGATCATTATGGCGTTGTGCCGGCTCGATATTCCGGGCATGATGCTCTACGGCGGCTCGATTGCGCCGGGCAAGCTGAATGGTGTGGACATCACGATTCAGAATGTCTTTGAGGGAATCGGCTCGTATGCGGCGGGGCGCATCGACGATGCGGGGCTGGAGGCGCTGGAAGCCAACGCCTGCCCGGGCGCGGGCGCATGCGGCGGCCAGTTCACGGCCAACACGATGGCCATGAGCGGCGAGATGCTGGGCATTTCGCCAATCGAACTCTCCGGCGTGCCGGCAACCGCGCCGAACAAGCTCGAGGCGACGCGCGCGGCGGGGCGCATGGTCATGGATGCGGTGCGCGCCAACCGGAGGCCGTCGCAGATTATTACGCGCACGTCGCTCGAAAATACGATTGCCAGCGTGGCCGCGAGCGGAGGGTCGACCAACGCGGTGCTGCACCTGATGGCGATTGCGCGGGAGATGGGCATCGCGCTGAGCATCGACGATTTCGACGCCATTTCGACGCGCACGCCGTATATCTGCGATTTGACGCCGGCAGGCAAATACATGGCGTGGCACTACCAGGCGGCGGGAGGGTCGCGCCTGCTGGCCAAGCGCATGATCGACGCGGGCTTTGCCGACGGCTCGGCGCTGACCATCAGCGGAAAGACGTTGGCCGAAGAGGCCGCGCTGGCGAAAGAAACGCCGGGGCAAAACGTGATTTACACCTTCGAGAAGCCGATCAAGCCCAATGGCGGATTGGTGATTCTCAAAGGGAATCTTGCGCCAGAGGGCTGCGTGATGAAGGTGGCCGCGGCGGGGCGTTACGAGCATCGCGGGCCGGCGCGGGTCTTCGATTGCGAAGAGGATTGCTTCAAGGTGGTGCAGGCGGGCGGCGTCAAGCCCGGCGACGTGGTGGTGATTCGCTACGAAGGGCCGAAGGGCGGGCCGGGCATGCGCGAAATGCTGCAGGTGACGGCGGCCATCAGCTCGAATGCGGAGCTAAGCGCGCACGTGGCGCTGTTGACCGATGGTCGGTTCAGCGGCGCGACGCGCGGATTTACCGCGGGGCATGTGGCGCCGGAGGCATTTGTGGGCGGGCCCATCGCCGCAGTGCGCGAAGGCGACATCATCGCCTTCGATATTCCCAAGCGCACGCTGAATGTGGAGATCAGCGAGGCGGAGATGAAGACGCGGCTGAAGGACTTTAAGCCGCCGCCGCTGCGTTGGCCGAAGGGCGTATTTCGGAAGTATGTGGACCGGGTGAAATCGGCATCGGAAGGGGCGACGACGTAAAGGCAGCTACTAGCTTCTAGCTCCTAGCTGCGATTTTTGCGACCTTTTGATTGCGTGGGTTTTAGGAAATCGAGCGTGCGAGGCAAAAGAAAGACACTCGGAAAAGAATCGACGAGCTAGGGGCTAGCAGCTTTTGTAAGGAGCGGCACATGGCAAGCAAGGGAAACCAAAAAGGACAAGCGCACGATACGAACGGAAGCGCAACGGCGGGCATGGCGGCAGACGTACGTGCGCGGTTGAATCCGGCTACGCGGCTCACCGGCTCGGAGATCCTCTGGGCCACGCTGGTGGGCGAGGGCGTCGATACGGTCTTCGGCTATCCAGGCGGCGCGATTCTGCCGGCATACGATGCGCTGCGCAAGTTTCCCGTGCGCCACGTGCTGGTTCGGCACGAGCAAGGCGCGGCGCACATGGCCGACGGCTACGCGCGCGCTTCCGGCAGGGTGGGCGTGGCGATTGCCACCAGCGGCCCGGGGGCGACCAATCTCGTGACCGGCATTGCCACGGCCATGCTCGACTCGATTCCCATTGTGTGCATCACCGGGAATGTGCCGAGCAAGGTGCTGGGCACCGACGCGTTTCAGGAAGTGGACATCACCGGCGTGACGCTGCCGGTGACGAAGCACAATTTCCTGGTGAGCAAGACCGAGGACCTGGCGCAGACGCTGCGGCACGCGTTCCAGATTGCGCGTTCGGGAAGGCCAGGGCCGGTGCTGGTGGATATTACCAAGGACGCGCAGCAGGGCTCGGCGGTATTCGACTTCGAGGCCGCCAAACCGCGGCCTTACCGGCCGCACCCGATGCTGCGCGTGGAACAGTTGGGACTGGCGCAGGCGGCGGAGCTGATTCGCAACGCCAAGCGGGCGGTGATTTTGGCGGGGCACGGCGTGATGGAATCGGGAGCCATGGAGCAGGTGCGCACGCTGGCCGAGCGGGCGCAGGTTCCGGT
>JASHOC010000099.1 GCA_030041305.1 Acidobacteriaceae bacterium | reverse complement strand
ACCGCTGCCGATACAAGGGGGTTGCCGGAATAAAACGCTGGGTTGGACTGGGCGTGATCAGCGATAACCTCATCAACATCGGCCGCGCCCTCGAACTCTAACTCTCTTCTCTCTACGCCATCATCGCCTTCCCTGTCTGTTGGCATGCCTCCCCTCGATTAAAATCAAATCGACTTTTGCGCCGGAAAGTAGCTATTGAACATGCCCGGCGCACAACGAAGCTGCGGCGGCGGACGCTTACGCGTGTGCGTGAGCCGACATTGATGGCTGCCGACTAGCTTTGGTCACAGAGGAGGAACGCTCTGTGACCCGTCTACGTCAGCTCATGATTGAGGAGTTGCAACGCCGCAACTTCGCCGAGACAACCATCCGCTCCTACGTCCATGGCGTGGAGCACTTCAGCCAGTATTTCCATCGCCGTCCTGATCAGCTCGGCCCTGAGCACATCCGGCAGTACCAGGCGACGCTCTTCAGCAAGCTGAAGTACAGCCCAACACGGTGACTCTGCGGCTCGCCTCGCTGCGATTCTTCTACATCCAGGTGTTGAAGCGAAGCTGGAGCATTGCCGAGACGCCTTATCCGAAAAAGGTGGTTCGTCTTCCGCTGATTCTCACCCCGGACGAAGTGGCGCGCCTGATCGACGCCGCCGACAGCCCCTTTCATCGCGCCATGCTGATGACTCTCTACGGCACCGGGGCACGCCGGACAGAAGTCGCCCATCTGAAGGTGGGCGATATCGACAGCCGCCGGATGGTGGTTCACATCCATGGCTGCAAGGGCAACCGGGATCGCGACGTCATGTTGAGTCCGAAGCTGTTCGACGCACTGCGGGATTATTGGCGCGGACTCCGTCGCAGGCGCACCGAGTGGTTGTTTCCCGGCAACGCCTGGCATACTTCGAGCCGGCCGGTGACCACCAAGGTCTTTTGGACCGCTTGTCAGAGCGCTGCCGAACCCGCCGGCCTTGATAAGAAGCGCATCTATCCCCATCTGCTCCGACACTGTTCAGTGTGCTGCACACATGGAATCAACGTTTGCAGTTCCACCCGCATGTCCACTGCATATTCGCAGCCGGAGGGTGTCGCCGGACCACGCCATGTGAATCGACTCTTCCCGCCGCTACTTTCTTTCCATTAAGATTCTCAGCCGCGTCCATTGCAGACCAGAAGACCCTATTCACTCAGCAAGCCAGCAGCCATCGACCCATTCAAATCGCCTACGCGCCTGACGGCCGGGGCGGCTTCCTTCAAGTCGCTGTATCTGAAGCACCCACCCGGCAGTCAGCTCATCGACGCCTCACCGCGTGGGTGCTTCAGATACAGCCCAAAGACTTCGCAGGACAAATTTGATTCTGAGTGAGTGGACTGGCGGAGACGCAACAACTGAAGACTGCCGGAGATCAGTTATCGGAAGAATCTATGACGATCCTTCAGCAAGTGCGGTGTGCTTCGCGCTGCGGAGTCTCGCAGCCCTGCATCCCCCAACTCACATAGAAGGCCTGCGTAGGATCCGCCGATGTCGCGCGGCCGGCGCCGGCCAATAACCCACGCCAGCACCCGCTGCCTTCACGAAAGCGCAGGCTGCGTGTGGCTGATGGCAGTTGTCAACCGTCCGTTCTGTTCGGCAATATCCAATAGCTCAGCGTCGTTTCTCCAAGGTTCCGGCTGCGGGGCGAAGGGCCGCGACCACCGTTAAAATCATGCCGGCTGCGGCGCCCACAGACACCCAGAGCACGCCAGCGGGGTGTCGCGCGCTCAACCACCCTCCGGCGAGCGGACCGGCCGTGCCGCCGAGCAGGGCAATGGTCATGATGGCTCCGAAAGCAGTGCCCGTTTCGCCCGGAAATCGCTCTCCAGCGATGGCGAGGGTGGTCGGGAACACGGACGCCATCCCAAGGCCGAGGACGGTGAATCCTGCGACTGCTTCGACGAATCCCCGCCAGTGGATGGCGGATGCAACAGCGGCCGAACCGCCCAGGATGATGGCGCAGGACGCCAGCAGCAAAGTTCGGTTGGCCACCCGCCGCGATGTCAGCGCAGCAAGCAGACGGCCCGCTCCGAGGGCTACGCTGACAGCGACCAGCGCGAGATCGGCAAGGTTGCCGGAGGGGCGGAGCGTATCGGCGACCAGCCTGCCGGCCCACACGAAGACGCAGTTTTCGTTGCCGGACTCGAAGAAGAGGAGAATGCCGAAGATCCAAAGAGCAGGATGCCGGAGGGCGGCGAGCAGGACGCTGAGCGGTTCGCCTGCGCGCAGGCCGCGTGGAAATTTGAGCGGCAGCATCAACAGCAGGATCGCCGCCGGCGCGGCCGCAAGGATCTGCAGGAGGATGGCAGGGGAAAGCGTGCCCTGGGCAGCTGAAAACAGCAATGGCGCGGCGATGGCTCCCAAGCTGAAGGAGAAGCCGAGAAGATTCAGCGCCGACGCCCGGCTGGAGGCGCGAAGAACAGAAACCAGCGCATTGGCGACCGTGTTCAGGATGCCGCCTCCAAAGCCATAGGCCAAAGCGGCCACGGCCAGCGCCGGCCATGATGAGAGCGACGGCAGAACCGCCATTGCGCCGGCGATCAGGGCCAGGGAGAGCATCAACACCGGCTTCGGACCTCCCTTGTCGAACACCGGTCCGACGAGAACGGTCGCCGCAAGGATGCCGGCGAGCGGCAACGATCCCAAGCTGCCGGCGTGGGCGGCGCTGACGCGCATCGCAGGTAACAGCGACCCCATAAGCAGCAGTACGATGCCGAAGATAAACATGCAGGCATGGACGAACCATATCTGGGCGCGGGTTGCGACAGCGGCAGACGGCGCAGCTGAGGTGTGGTCTGGCTTCGCCGGAGACTCGTGGCCGAGCACGCTCATGACCGCTCCTCGTTGAAGCAGATATGCGCCATGCCGAGCAGCGGCGCGCGATCACCCAGGCTGCTGCGAACCACGCGTACCTGGCGCCCGGCAATAGGCTGCGCCCATTGCCGTATGGCGCTGCGGGCGGGAACGAGCAGCAGGGTCCCCGCGGCTGCCAGGCCTCCGCCGATCACGACCAAGCGCGGATTGAGGATATCGACGATCGCTGCCAGTGCGACTCCCAGCGCGCGGCCCGCATCTTCGAGCAGGCGTATTGCCCTGGGGTCGCCCGAGCGGGCCAGCGCGACAATCTGCTCGGTGTGTACCTGCCTGCCGAAAAGGCGCCGGCCCGCGTGCGCGATTCCCGGTCCTGCGGCATGGAACTCAAGACATCCTGTCGCCCTGTACTGGGGCAGATGCTTTTCGCGTACGGGCAGCCAGCCGGCGCACCCCGAGAGCTCACCGTGCCCGCGGACGAGATGACCACCGCTGACGATTCCCGCGCCGATACCTGTGCCGACGGCGACGAAGACCACGTCTCCGCAGTTCTGCGCTCGGCCCTTCCAGCGCTCGCCCAGCACACAGGCGTTGCGGTCGCTTTCCACCACGAAGGGCAGCCCAAGGCGCTCGCGGAGCAAGCTGGCGAGCGGAGTGCGCCGCCATCCGCGGACGTTCGGCGCCCAGACGGTTCCGTCGCTGCGGACCAGGCCGGGAACGGCCACTCCCGCGGCATCCACGCCGTCCCGCGGAAGTTCGGAGAGAAGGTCCGCAATCGCGTCCACCACACGAGCGCCGCCCGCAGCCGGCGTAGTGGTACGCAGTTGGTGCGTGAGGACACCGGAAGAGCTGACGCGCGCAGCCGCAATCTTGCTGCCGCCGAGATCGGCCACCAGTGCAAAGCCTTCCCCGCTCACTGGCGCTCCACACCGATCACGCGAAATTCCCAGTTCAGTTGGGCCATCATGATCTCTCCTGGATGAACTCTTCGTAGGCCTGGAAGACCTTCTGATTGTGGTCAGAGGGCAGCCCCACGTTGGGCGAAACGAACGTCGGAGGCATGACCCCGGCTTGGACCAGGAGAGCGCCCGTTTCGGCCACCAGCGACATGGCGATCGACACCCCTGCGATGGTGGAACCGGCCGCAAATCTTTCCGCGATGCCTTCGACGGCGATCAGCGCGTCTTCCGGCGGCACGCAGTTGTCGACGGCGATGTCTGATACATCCATCAGCATTTTGCCGCTGGAGTGCTTCGACTTGCGCGCCTTCTGGTTCTGGTGCGACGAAACGGAGACCACCGTCAGGCCACGTTTCGCGGCTTCGATTCCCATCTCCACCGGCGCGGCGTTGAGACCGCCATGCGAAAAGACCAGCATGCAGTCGCCCTTCCGAAGGCGGTAGCTTTCGAGCACGACGGCAACATAGCCCTCGCGCTGCTCCAGCCAAAGCAGTTCCCTCGCGCCACCGGGACCGACGACGTTGAACCACATCAGACGGGGGTCGTAGATAGGCCGGAAGCCGACAAAGCTGCCATAACGCGGAAAGATGTCGAGAACGGGAATGACAGAATGGCCGCTGCCGAAGATAAAAACCCGGCCCTCGGCCTGAATGGTTCGGGCAAACGCCCCCGCTGCTGCTGCGATTTTGTCGCCCTGGGTGGCGCCAATGGCGCGCAGAATCTCTCCCACACGCTCCAGATATTCCTCATACGCCATATAAGTTTGTCTCCTGGTCAAGGCCGTATCTTAGTCTTATCGTCTCGCATACGACAATCCATTTTTGACGACCTTGATACAGCCCATTGTGCTCAGGGACGAGTTGGCCCGAAGGAATGAAGAAGATGAACAGGCCCTTTGCGAGCGCAGACTCATAGACTCCTAAATTGAAAAGCTCTGTTTGATAGAATGATCCTCACGCTGGCTCCGGCAGTCAGGCAGCCGTCTCGCAGGCATCCGACCCTCGGTCCGATCACTGTGCGTACGCTGAATCTGCAAGGCAAGACGCAAATCCCCCGTTGATTGAGAGCCCCGATGGCAATTGCTCCCCCTCAAGCACGGAAATTCAAAAAATTGAAATATGCGGTGGCCAAATTCCTCGGCAAATTTCTCGGCAAATTCCTCGAGTGGACCGGCCGTTTTGTCTCATCCTCGCCAGCGGTTCTTCTCAGCACGATTACGGTTTTCTGCCTGGGCCTGCTCCTAGCGCTGACGGCGTGTTCCGCCAGAACAAGCACAAAGTCCGG
>JASHOC010000098.1 GCA_030041305.1 Acidobacteriaceae bacterium | reverse complement strand
CCTTTACGGGTAAGGAAACGATCTGCTTCAATGTGAAATCTCTTGCGGACCATGTGCCGATTGCACTGGACGTGCTGACGGACCTGGTGTTGAATCCGGTCTTTGCGCCGACAGATATCGAGCGGGAACGGGGCGTGATTCTCGAAGAGATCAAGATCGACGAGGACAATCCCGATGTCTTGGTCCACGAACTTTTCACCCAGAGCTTCTGGAAGGGTCACCCGCTGGGCAAGCCGATCCTGGGCACGACGGAAACCGTAGGCCGGCTGGGGCAGGAGCAACTTCTCGCCTACCACGGTGACCGCTTTCACGGCCGCAATATCGTCTTCTCCGCGGCCGGCAACCTGGATCATGATCGATTTACCGAGGCGGTAGCGGAAAAATTCTCGAAGCTGGCGAGCGGCGACACCTTGCATGAGCTCTCCGCGCCGGCTCCGAGCGCCCGCATTCTGCTGCGCAGCAAGAAATCTCTCGAGCAGGTGCAGATCTGCCTGGGAGTGCCCGCGCCGCCGATCACCGATGAGAACCGCTACGCCACGCTGATCCTGAATACAGTGCTTGGCGGCGGCATGAGCTCGCGTTTGTTTCAAACCATCCGCGAAGAGCGGGGACTAGCGTATTCGGTGTATTCCGATCTCAGTCCGTATCGCGACACGGGCACGCTCTGCGTTTACGCTGGAACCTCGGCGAGCAACGCCATCGAGGTGGTGGACCTGATTGTAGCCGAGTTCCGCAAGCTCAAAGAAACACCGCTCGAGGAGGAAGAACTCACACGCGCCAAGGACCAGGTGAAAGGGAATTTGCTGCTTGGATTAGAGAGCTCGAATTCGCGCATGGCCAATCTGGCCCGCCAGGAGATGTACTTTCATCAGTTCTTCACCGTGGATGAGATCATCGCCCGCATCGATGAAGTGAGTGCGGCTCAGGTCCAGAGGATGGCGCAACGACTTTTCGACTCCAACATCATCGCCGTCACCCTGCTGGGCCGGCTGGACGGGGTAAAGCTGAGCCGGGAGAAATTGGCCTGTTGATTCCGGCCAACCAAGCTATCAGCTTTGGCTTGCTCGCGTTCAACGATTCGTACAAGATCGAGTTTTTCTCCATCGGGGAGGCCAGTTCAGTACACGCTTCCAATCTTACGTTTCGTGGCGAACAGGGACGACCGGGACGAGGCCCCGTTCGGCCGCTGCCCAGTTTCCTTATCGGCTCATTCCTTTGTTTCCTGCCTTACACGGGCGGCGGCATATCGACCACCGGAATCCCCGGCGGCGGCGTGAAATGAAAGGTCGCGGCTGGAATCGGCGCATTCGGCTCTTCGCCGGTGAAGGAAAAGCGAGTCAGCGCCCCGTCCATTTCTTCAATGGAGATGGCCGTAATGGCGCCCGCCGGAGTCACCGTGAGCGCGATGCGCCGGACGCGGTCTTCCTCCCCTTTCGGCGTTCCGGTCAGGGTAAATTCATTAGACGGTCCGCCCGCAAGCATCAAGTCATTCAATTCTTTTTCAAGTTCGGTATGCCCGAGCAGAAACCGGAGCGGCGAACGGAGATCGCTCAGTTCCTTCGCCGGAAGGCGCTGCACTTGCGCGTCGCCGCGCGTGTAAAACCAGGCAAACTTTCCATCCAGCAAGAACATCTTGCCCGGCGGCGAGTCGTAATCCCATTTCATCCGGCCCGGCTTGCGCAAGAACAGCGTGCCGCTTTCGGTGCGCTTCATGCCGAGGCCTTCGTAGGTCTCGGTGAAATCCGCCTTGAGCGACCGCAGCGCATCGTAGTGCTCGTCGACGCGATGAGCGACTTCCTTCACTGAAGGACCTTTCGCGGGCGCTTGCGCAGAAGGGCCCTGCGCAGAAGGACTCAACGCGGCCGGCGTGCGCGCCCATCCACATAGGTTGGCGGTGATGAATGCGGCAGCGACAAACAAGCCGCAGCGCCGCCGGAGGTGGTTGGCCGTCATTGCAGCGGCTGGCTGCAGTTGGTTCCGCCCGCCGGATCCTGCTTGAGGGTCCCGAACTGATCGCTGCAGAAGCCTCGATCCCCGGTCTTGCCTACCGTCTCGGGAACCGCGGTCACTTGATATCCCGTGAACCGGTCCGTGCCGTTGATCGTCACCTTGGTGCAATTACCAATAGTGAAGATGTAGCCGGATTTGTACCCGGTGGCCAGATCCGGCTGCAGAATCTGCGCCGAGGTGGCCGAGGGAGCACCGGCGCTGGGATCGCCTCCCAAAGCCTGCAGGGAGCAGGCATACCCATTGGCCGGATAGGTCGATTCGTACTGAATCTCGGCCTTGTTAACCACCTGGACGGAATTGATGGCCGAGGTCTCATTGGCCTTCTTCTTCAGACTGCCGATCGTCGGGATGGCCATAAGCATAAGAATCAGGATGATAGCAATAACAATCAGCAGTTCCATCAGCGTAAAGCCGTTGGAAGCGCTTGAAAGGCGCGCGCCTGGGCGCCGGCGGTGAAGCAGTTGCTTGCGATTCATGGGGTACCAGTGCCTCGCGAAACAGGCCGGCGGGGCCGACCCATTCGACAAGAATCCTACATCGTATGGACGCGAAAGGGAAATCGGACGCTCAGAGCGCAGCCTAGGGCCGCCGAACCTAGCGCTTAGCTCACCCTCGGGTGAGTTCTTCGAGCGCCAAGCTTGCTTTTCGCTGCCTACTTGCCGGGCTTGGCGGGAGCGCTGATGGGGGCGGGCTTGGCCCCTTCCAGCACGGAGTGCGTCCCGGTGGCGCGCTGATAGAGAACAACCAGGCAAACCGAAGTACACATGAAGATCACCGCCGACCAGGTGGTGAGGCGGGTGAGCACGTTGGCCGCGGCGCGGGGACCGAAGGCGGTCTGGGAGCCCTGGCCGCCAAAGGCACCGGCCAAGTCGGCCGAGCGGCCCTGCTGCACCAGAACTACCCCGATCAGGAAAAACGACACGATCACGTGGATCACGATCACGAAATAAAACAAAATCTGCATCTTGGAAACTGCTTTCACGTCCGGCCCTTGCGACCGGGGAGAGAATGTTTGGTGCGGAAGGCGGGACTTGAACCCGCATGCCTGTTCGGCGCCACCCCCTCAAGATGGTGTGTCTGCCAATTTCACCACTTCCGCGCACTGCGGACTCTCTGAGTATAGCAAAAGGGCGAAAAAATTCGGATGGTGGACACGGCCTCTCGCTGCCGCGTGGGCGTTGGGCCGCGGGGCGCCGCACCAGCAGAGCTTAAACGTGACATCCCCGTCATGATTGCAGACCTGCGCCCGGGAGCTTTAGGGGTTGGTGGAAATCGCGCGTAGAATGACACACCCTTTTGCCGGCCTCCCGGGTCTCAAAAACGAGACCTGGGGCGCCCGAGCTTGGCGCGAGATCAAGCGACAATAGAGCTATGGAGACGCGAGATCGCGCCGCGGACGGCAACGGACCGGGCGCCGGCTCGGGCATCGGATCGATGGTGGAAGAAACCCGGCGCGCGCTATTGGCACGAAATGCGCATCTTGCCGGAGGGCTGGAATTCCTTTTTGAAAATGCACGAGAGAGCCTGGCCTTCGACAGCCTGCGCATTCAACCTGTGGTGGGCGCGCATCGCAACCTGGTGGACACGGAGCCCTTTCTGTTGCCCAAAGAACGATTTGGAGGCACCCAGGACCTGGCGCTGGTTTCTTTGGTCCGCGAGGCGGTGGATGAGACGCTTCGCGCTTACGCGGCTACAAGCCCGCAGCTGGTGGAATATGTGGGGAAAACGCCGATCTCGCCGTACGGCAGCCTGGGCTTGAGCGCGAGCCGCTGGGGGTATGTGGATTGGGATTATATACGGGACCTGGATTGGCGAATCTTTTTGCCTCCCGAGATCGGCCACGATTCCGGCTTCAAATCGGAACTGGAGCGAACGCTAACGCAAGCGCTTTACCGGTACGGGTTGCATCCGCTGCTGGGCGGGAAGGATCCGCAAGGACGGCCCCAGGTGCAACTGCGCGACAACCGAACCGAGGAGGCGCACGGGTTTCATTTCTACCTAATCGCGATGAAGCCCGGATTTGCGCGAGGAAATATCCATCGCGACGGCGGCTACTCTCCCCACTTCGCGTATTTTCCCGAGGGCTCGATGGATGAACACCTGGAATCGGCCCATCTGCCGTGGTCGGACCTGATCGTGCAGCAGCGGGAAGACTACATTGCGATGTTCAATCAACTGAGCTTCAATATCTTCGGTGAAAACTCAGGCGAAGACCGTTTGTATAAGACACACGGCTGGTACCTGCACAAAGCGTTCAAGTGGTACGCCACGCTGGCGCGGGCGCGCGGGCTCTCGTCGCTGGAGGAAGATCTTCTGTATCAATATGAACATTTTCGAGGGTCGGAGGCGGAGCTTTCGTACTTGGCGAGATACCGCTACTACGCGCGCATGAATCCCAGCCCGCAACATCTGGATGACGTGGATCGCGACCTGGCCCGCACCACCAGCATCGCGTACGCGCGGGCGAGAAACTTCCAGGACCCCATGATTGGGCGACAGATCAGCGTGAACAGCGGCGACGCGATCCTTTTGGAAGCGGTTGAAGAGGATTTTCGCGTGGCAGCGGGGAAGATTCTCGAGCGGGTTGAGTCTTCGCGGCCGGATAAGCGCAGGCGCGTCCCGATGGCGGGACAGGCGCGCTTCGCGGACAACCTGGCCGCGCCATGCGGCGTGAACCTGGAGGACAACGGGCAAGCTGCGCTGATACCGGCCGAATGGTCGATGGTCTTCTGCGAGGCGTATATCCGCCAGGCGATGAGAAAGGCCGCGGAAGAGAAGCGGTCCATCGAGGAGGAGGAGATACGGCAGGCGCTTGGGACGCTGCTGGCAACGCTGCTGTGGCCGGTGACGGAAGTTCCCTGTGGCGCCGACGGTCCTTGAGCCCTAAGGAACCGGTGAATGCGCCGGCGGAGGTGGTTGGTTGGGGACGGCGCGTATACTCGGGGCAAACCCATGCGTCCATGTATACTGCTCGCCTGTCTGTTGGTTGGCGCGCCCGGCTTGATGGGGACCCAGAGCCGGACCACGCGTCGGCCTGCCGCGATGAATTCGAAGACTCCTACTCCCGATGAGGTTCAACTGTCCGCGATTGTGATCGACACCCACGCCGACACGCCGCAGCGGTTTCTCGACGAGCACTTCGATTTGAGCGATCCGCTGAACGGGGGGAACTTCAATTTGCCGACGGCGCGCGCCGGGAACCTGGGGGCGGAGTTTTTCTCGATCTGGGTGGAACCTACGGAGTACAAGGGCCAATATGCGCGGCGGACGCTGGAGCTGATAGACGCAGTGAAGGCGCAGGCGGCGCGGCACGCGGACCAGATGATACTGGCGACGTTGCCCGAGGACATTGAGCGGGCGCACCGGGAGCACAAGCTGGCGGCGCTGATGGGCATCGAAGGCGGGCACTCGATTGAGGGGTCGCTGGCGCTGCTGCGGCAATACTATGCGCTGGGCGCGCGCTACATGACGCTGACCTGGAACAACTCGAATGGATGGGCGGACAGCTCGGGGGATATGGACGATGCGAGCGTGGCGCACACCCGGGAGGGGTTGAGCGAGTTTGGCAAAGACGTGGTGTACGAGATGAACCGGCTGGGCATGATGGTGGACGTTTCGCACGTTGCGGACAAGACGTTTTACCGCACGCTGATCATCTCGCGGGCGCCGGTGATCGCGTCGCACTCGTCGGCGCGGGCGCTGTGCGACTCGCCGCGGAACCTGACGGACGACATGCTGCGGGCGATCGCCAACTCGGGCGGGCCGGAGTCGAAGGGCGGGGTGGTGCAGGTGAACTTTTTCTCGGGATTTGTGTCGCAAGCGTATCGCAACGCGCAGAAGGCGATGCAACCGGAGGTGGACCGGGAGATCGAGGAACTGAAGGACAAGGCCAAAGCGGAGGGGCGTGCGGTGCGCTATGCGGAGATTACGAAAATTCAGAAAGCCGCCGCCGACCGCATCCCGCGGCCGCCGCTTTCGCTGCTGATCGACCACATTGACCATATCGCCAAGGTGGCGGGGGTGGACCATGTGGGGCTGGGGTCGGACTTCGACGGCGTGAACGGGCAGTTGCCGGAGGGGATGGACTCACCCGCCGATTTGCCTAAGATTACTGCTCGCTGATGGCGAGGGGCTACTCGGCCGGGGATTGCCGCAAGATTCTGGGCGGAAATCTGCTGCGGGTGTTTCGCGAGGTCGAGGCGGTTTCGAACGAGTTGCAGGGGATGGAGACGCGGCCGCGGCTGACGGAGAAGCAGTGAATCGGCGCAGGGTCAGGGGTCAGAGGGTGGAAGCGCGCGGATCGGCAGGTTCGAGCGATTTGGCGTAAAGCAGCGCGGGCCGGCTCCGGGCATAATAGTGGTCTTCTTTGCCTTCGCGGCGATAGCCGTGCGCCTCATAGAGACGGATGGCGGGGAAGTTTTCTGCGTCCACGTGCAGCCAGATGAGGTGGGCGCCGGCGGATTGGGCAGAGGCTTCGAGGCGGCGCAACAATTCGGCGCCTACGCCCTGACGGCGCTGGTTGGAAGCCACTTCGAGAGTCTGAATGTAGGCGATGGTTGCGCCGGCTTCGCGCGTCCACTCAACGATGGCAAAGCCGGCCATTTGGCCGTCCTGCGCGGCGATCCAGGCCGCCGTGCCGGGCCCGCGGACGAGGCGACGCATATCGGCGCGGCCGAAACGGAGCGGAGGCTCGAAGCAGGCTTCCTCGATGGCGTAGAGGGGGGAGAAATCTTCGGGCTGGTAGAGCCGATAGAGCACAGAGGTTTCGATTCAGAAGCGTAGCGTCCGGATCGAAAAATCGAGGACTGTGGTTCAACAAAGGCTTGCACGCCGGACTTTTCAATCAACGACCGGGGTCACGCCTTTTTTGAGAATCAGGTTTCCGTATTTGCGCGTTTCGCCGGTGAGGACAATGGCGAAAGCGCCTCGGGCGCGCGCGTAGAACGCCTGCCGCTCGATGCGCTCGGGAGCGGAGACGCCGGGTGCGTGCTGCCGAACCACATGCATGTAGTCCTGCTCGACCGCTGGGTCGAGGAGGTTGCCGGCGGCGACCTGCATCATGGCGAGGGGCGGGGCATAGGTATCGAGCTCGAACAGCGGCAAAATGCCCTCGAGCAATTGCGCCACCCGGACGCCGTCGGCGCGCAGAACCGGCGGCCCGAGCGAGTGCCCCGGGAAATGGGCATCGGCAAGAACAATTTCGTCTCCATGCCCCATCCGGTGGAGCGTGGCCAGCAAATCCGGCCCAATGTACTTGGAAATCCCTTTCAACATGGCGAAACCATCCCCGGGAAAGAATAGCCCTTCGCGCGCGGCGGCGCACTTGGGCGTGTGGAAAATGGACAGAGGCGCCCGATCCACTCCGAAGTTATTTTTGCCAAGGGGCCGGAGTTATTTTTGCAAAGGAGAACTGCCCCAATTCTCGCCATCAGCCTGCGCGAAAGCTACTTCGGCTCGGCATACTGCTGGCCTTTGAGATCCTTATGCTCCTTGAAATAGGCGTCCTCGGTGGTGATGAGCTTCTTCACCTGGGCGGCAAGATCGTTGCTGGCGTCCATGGCGTCCTTGCGCGAAAAATCGAAGCCGGGCTCCGGAGGGAGGTCGTGCAAAATCGCCTGCCACTGCGGAATGTCCTCGTTCAGCGCCTTGAGGCTTTTGCGCATGTCGGCCATGCGGTCGCCATACTCGTCGAGATTCGAGGCCAGTTCGTCGACCAGCGCGGAAAAATTCCCCAATGCATTGTCGATGCGGGAGGTGCGCGCCGCCGAGTGGATGCGCTTGGTCAAGTCTTTGATGGCGCCGGCGTGTTCGTTGAGATATTTTGTGTAGAGGCCAATGCGTGCGTCGGCGTCGATGCCGGCCTCGGCGATGGCTTCCTGCTGGGCCTCGGTCAACGGTTCGGGCTGGATTTTTTGTCCGCGCGCGGGCGCGGCCAGCGAAAAGCAGAGGAAAAACAGGGCAAAGCAATTCAACGCACGCATGAGGGATGACTCCGGCGGGTTCGCTCGCATGGCGGCGACCCGGCGGCGACCCGGGCCGGCTCAGGAGGCATTGCAAGGCCCGATACCAACGAGATCGCGCCCACGTTGGTGCGAGGCGCGTTCACATCCTGCGATCACCGGCGCAGAATTCGCGGCTATTTGCTGAAGACCTGCATCATGGCTTCATTCTGCGCCTGGTTCACCTGCGCCAGGGTCTTCTCCACCAGCGGCCGGTCGTCAAAGTCGCTGGAGTGGAGGAGTTCCTTCAGCCGGAAAGCCGTGTTGCTGAGCAAAATCTGGGCGTGCTTCAGGCGCTTATCATTCGACGCCAGCGAAAGATGAATCTTCTCGGCGAATTGCTGGATTTTCTTCAGCATGCCGTCGGCCTTGGCCACGTCCCCCGCTGCATATTGGCGGGCGCTCAATTCCGTCATCCGCTGCACGAGTTCGGCGTAGAGGAAACACTGTTCGCGCGGCTGCGCCTGGTTGGCCTTGGCTTCAAGAGCATCGATTTGCTCTTCGTCGGGAACTTTGTTGTCGGAGGAAAAGGCGCACACCGGGAGAATCGTCAGGCTTAACGCCAGAAGCGCGGTACGTCGAACACCAGTCCGCATGAGAAAACCTCCCACGGATGCGGCCGTTACCTCTACGCGTGTATGGTATTTTAGTCGCGCTTCAGTAAAAACCGCAAGGGGTAAGATGCGCGAAGCCGCGTTCAGGGCCACATTGCCGCGCCGGAACGGCCGTATTCCGGCGACCGCACCCGCGCCGGACGGCGCCTTACGGCGGTTCTCCAATTCCCGTGAAGTTTTGAGGGGCGTGCCGGGTGGCGTTTTCTTGGGAAAAACGCCACTCAACGTTCGAGGTTCTGCTCGACACCAATTGGAGAACCGCTATAAGGTCGTGTTTCTGCTTCCTCTTTCAGGATTGCTGGTCTTTGCGTTGCCCTTGCGCGTTGCCCTGGTTGGGTCCGGCGGCGAGGAGAGCTATTTTTCCAGCAACTGCAATCGCTGCCGGGCCTGCCACTCCTGATTGGGATACTTGCCGGCCGCCGCGTTAAGAAAGTGATGGTAGTACGCCGCGGCTTCCTTATTCCGGTGCAGCGAATCGTAGGCGGTCGCCCAGAGGAAATAGGTGGACGCGTTTTCCGGCTCCAGTTCCGAACGCATGGTGAGCGCGTGCAGCGTTACCTCGGGCCGGTCAGTGCGCGACGCGGTAAACGCCAGGCCGCTCCACGCGGCGGCGGCGCGCGGGGCGATCTGGGAGGCTTTGTCGAAGACCGTGTACGCGTCGGCGAGCTTCATTTCGCGAACCAGGTCCTGACCGTGGCCGATGAGCAGATCGGGGTCGTCGGGAGCGGCGGCGAGAAGTTGCACATAGATCTGGTCCGATCCGGCAAAATCGCCGGCGTCGGCTCGCACCTGGGCGAGCATACGCAGAATCGCCGTGTCCTGCGGATGCGCCGTGTGCAATTTCTCGAGCAACGGCAGCGCTTCCGCTTTGTCCTGGGCGGCCAGCACCAGCGCCAGTTGCGCGGTTAAGCCAGGGTCGTCGGGAAGCGCCTGGAGCGCCGTGCGCAGGAGCGTTTCCGCCTCAGGGTACTGCTTCTGTTGGATCAGCAGATGGGCCAGTCCCGCATTGGCCGGTTCCGATTTCGGGTCAGCCGCCAGCACCCGGCGATACTGGGCTTCGGCCGAGTCCACCTGACCGGTTTCCTCTGCCAGATCGGCTGCAAGGAGCTCGTCATCAGTAGTTTGCGGCGATAACTTAAGGGCCTGTAATAAGTCGTTCGAGGCCTCAGCAGGGTCAGTGTTCCGGTCAATCCGCGCCAGCGCCCGCCAGGCATGCGCCATCGCCCCGGGCCCGGCTTCGCCGGGATCGAGCGTGGTGGCCTCGACCAATTCCGGCCGCGCTTGCGCAGGCTTCCCCTCCCGCGCCAGAAGAAGACCCAATGAAACGTGAGCCTCGAACGATTTGGGGTCCGCGGTGATGGCGCGCTGGTAAAGCGACTCGGCGGCGGCGAGCCGGTTTTGCGCGTCAGCCACAAAGCCGTCGTCGAACAGCGCCCGCGCGTCGGCAGGGTGATCCACCAGCCAAGCGCCCAACTTGGCTTGCGCGGTTTTCCAGTCGGAACGCGCAATGGCGGACTCTGCCGCGGCGACCTGGCTCGTAGCGGGCGCAGCTTCTTCGGTGCTGGACGCCGGCGCGGCAGGCAACGCTCGCGGACTTGAACTCTCGCTGGAAGAAGGATTTGCAGAGGAACTCGAGGATGGGCTTGAAGGCGATTCCTGAGCTGAAGCTTTTCCCGGCGCCCACAGCAGCGCGGCAAGCCCAAGCGCCAGAACCACCCGATGCACAAAGAACCTCAACCATCAGTTTAATGGAAGGGAAGCGCGAGGATTGGTCCTGGAAGTATCCTAAGGGGGCCTTGCTAAGGCTGCCCCAGATCTGGAATGGGCTTCCGTCCGGCCAACCGGCTCCAGCGCTCGAGCATGGCTGGATCGCAGACGTGAACCTTCTCCGCAGCATCCAGGTCAGCTTCCCACGAGGATGTGCAGACGGTGAAGTAGCAACGGCGACAGATGGAGTCGATCGTGCCGTTACGGTTCTCGCGATGTGTGAAACCAAGGCTAGCCGGGGCAGGCACAGGGGAGCCTCCCGATCAAATTGGTGGTTCTATGTTTCCAATGCCTCTGCGAATCTCAGGCGATCTTTTTCCAAACCAGTGTATCTCACCGCAAAGTTGGTTGGTTCTCGGAAAAACGGTCCCTTGTTCCGCTGTTCCCTGGTCCCGACCTCTGTTTGCTGACCTACAGCGAGACTCCGCGCTTCCAGGGAATGAAGTCCACCTGGCCGCGCATCTCCGCCTTGGTGCGCCGGTCGCCGCTGGCTACAGCGATCGACAATTCGAGCAATGCTTCGCCGCATTCGGCAATCGACTTCTCTCCGCTGACAATCGGGCCGGCGTCGAAGTCGATGATGTCGCTCATGCGGCCGGCGAGCGGGGTGTTGGTGGAGATTTTCACCACCGGCGCGACGGGATTGCCGGTGGGCGTGCCCAGTCCGGTGGTGAACAGCACCACGGCGGCGCCCGCGCCCACCTGCGCCGTCACGCTCTCCACGTCGTTGCCGGGCGTGCACTGCAGGGTGAGACCCGGCGTGGTGGCGTATTCGGGATAATCGATGACTGCGCTCACCGGCGACACGCCGCCTTTGCGCGCCGCGCCGGCTGACTTGATAGCGTCGGTGATCAGCCCGTCGCGAATGTTGCCGGGCGAGGGATTGAAGGCGAAATCCGACTGCACCGCGCGGGCCCGCGCCGCGTAGGCCTGCATCAGTTCGGTGAAGCGGGCAGCCAGCTCATCGGTGGCGCAGCGGTTGACGAGTTCCTGTTCCACGCCATGCAGCTCAGGAAACTCCGAAAGAATGGTCGTGCCGCCCGCGCCCACCACCAGATCGGAAGCATAGCCCACGGCGGGGTTGGCCGAAACGCCGCTGAAGCCGTCGGAGCCGCCGCATTGCAGCGCCACCGTAAGGGCAGAGAGCGGGGCCGGCGCGCGCTCAACGCGGTTCGCTTCGGCAAGCGCGGCGAAGGTTTTATCCAGCGCCTGATCGAGCAGGGCGCCTTCCAGTCCCGATTTTTGCTGATCGAACAGCAGAACCGGCTTGCGCATTTGGGGATCGCGCACCCGCAGCTCTTCCATCAAAATGCTGGCTTGGGCGTTCTGGCAGCCCAGGCTCAGCACTGTGGCCCCGGCCACGTTGGGATGATGAATATAGCCGGCCAGCAGACCACATAACGCCTGCGCATCCTGGCGCGTACCCCCGCAGCCGAGGGAATGGGTGAGAAATCGAATGCCGTCGAGGTTCGGAAAGACGCGCTTGGCTTTTGCTTCCGCAATGGCCTCCGCCGCGTCCTCGCCGCCGGCGTGTCCTTCGATGAGCCGCCGGATGCGCGCGCGGTAACGGGAGTTCACGCGTCCGTAGCCAAGCTCTTCTTCGAGCGCCTCGCGCATCTGCTCCACGTTGCGGTTTTCGCAGAAAACCAGCGGCACGACGATCCAATAATTGCGCGTGCCCACCTGTCCGTCGGCGCGGCGATAGCCCATGAAGGTGCGGCTCTTCCACGGGGCGGCGTCGGGCGTATCAGCCGCCGCGGGATGGCGCGTGGCGCTATAGTCGCCAGTGCGATGGCGGATATTTTGAGTCGTCAGCAGCCCGCCGGCGGCAATGGACGCCACCGCTTCGCCCACCACCATGCCATACATGCGCACCAGGCCGCCGGGCGCGAACGCAGTCAGCGCCATCTTCTGCTTGGCGGGGATGGTCTGGGATGCGGTGCACAAGAGCGCGCCGGCATCGCGTCCGTAGCGCACCGTCGCGCCGGGCTCGAGTGTGGTCAGCGCGACCACCACGTTGTCGCGAGGGTCGAGCTGCAAGACCAAGTCCGGCATACGACTCCCTTCTCAAGAAAGCGTGCGGTCTACAGGCAAGAATACAACTCCGGAATCGGCCTTAGCAGCCGGTGCGGATCGAAATGCAGGAGCCTGTAGAATCGCGGCATGAAGCTTTGGGAGAGCATTTTGTTCGCGTTCGTTGCCAAGCCTTGGCATCTCATCGTGTTCGCCATGGTCGGCTTTCTCGCGTTCTTTTTTGCGGGGAAGCAGTCTGACGTTCCCAAAAGGCAGCGGAGGGAGCGACCACGGAGGGAGCGACGCGCAAAGAGGGCGCTGCCGCGTTCAGGCCGGCGCCACGAACCTCCAGTCTTGCTCGCGCGCACTCAGCGAGTCAGCCCTAGGGCCGCGCGAAATGCAGCAGCAAGCCCGCCAAGGCGCCGCCGATCAAATCGCCAAGAACGGGAATCGGCGCGTAGCGCCAGTTGGAGCCACCCTTGCCGGGGATGGGCCACACGGCGTGGGCAAGGCGCGGGCCCAGATCGCGCGCCGGATTGATGGCGTAGCCGGTGGTTCCCCCGAGCGAAAGTCCGATGCCCCACACCAGGCTGCCCACCAACCACGGTCCCACGCCGCCGGCGGGCCCGCTGAGCGAAACCCGGTGCGAATAGATCGACGCCGCCACCACCACGAGCATGGCCGCGCCCACCACCTCGCTGAAGAGGTTGGCGAGTGGGCTGCGCACCGCCGCATTGGTGCAGAAAACACCCAGCTTGGCCACCGGGTCGGGCGTGAGCCGCCAATGGGGCGCATAGTGCAGGGCCATGATGGATGCGCCGCAAAAAGCGCCCAGCAACTGCGCCGACCAGTAAAGCGCGAGCATCGAGTAGTCGCCGCTGCTTACCGCGGCGGCGAGCGTAATGGCGGGATTGAGATTGGCGCCGGGACTGCCGAAAGCCTGCGCCACCACCACGCCGCACAGCACGGCCAGCGCCCAGCCGGTGGTGATCGCCATCCAGCCCGCGTCGGCTGCATATGATTTGCGCAGGGTCACGCCCGCGCAGACGCCGTCGCCCAGCAGCACCAGTACCAGCGTGCCCATAAACTCGCCAAACCACACAGAGTGCATCGCGGCTTCCCTGCTCTGGGTTGCACTGCCGCCGGCCGCAAGAATGGCGTGCGGGAGGCCTCCCGAGATGAACTTGCGGAACGAAAGCATTGTCCACTGGAAGGGCGGTCGCCGCCAAGAGCGCGCCACGAGGAAATAGGGTACAAGGGAGCGGGGGAACGAGGCCGGGAAGCTTTGAGCGGACGAGCAAAGTTTGAGCGCCGCACCGTCAGAACCAAGTTCGGCGCCGATATTTGCGATACGCATCGCCGAATTCCTTTTCGAGCACGCGCGCCTCTTGCCGGCTGCGGTACACCTGAATCGGAATCAGAATGACGAGCACGAACAGCAGCTTGGGCTGGCCCGCCCAGAGCAGCAAGCCAACGAGAGCCAGCCCGCCGAAGATGTAAATCGGATTGCGGATGCGCGCGTAGAGGCCCGTGGTGACAAGCATGGTAGCCTTTGCCCGCACGCTGAAGGCGCGCCCCAGTTGCAGCCGCGCCAGGCAGAACAGCAAGACGGCTGGAATCGCAATCGCGGCGCCGGCCGCGCGCATCGGCGTCCAGGCAAGACCGACGAGATGCGGCAAAAGCAGCACCAAAGCGACAGTGGCCAGAATCAGAGTTGCCATGTTGAGCTTCAAGGAAAGCCTCCGCGGAACAGTGCTCTTCGACCTGAGAGAAATTGGATCCCACCGCCGACGGCGCGAAAGTTCATCATAGGCTCCGGCCGCGGGGAGATGCGGATATAGCATGGGAAGAGCAATCCACCGGCGCGGAAATCTCAATGAAGTTCGTGGAAGGTTCGGCGAGCGCGCCGACAAGTCCTTTCCGGAGGGATGGGGCGATGAAGACTGTGCACAGCTTGCTTTGCGGAGTCATTATGAGCAGCGTACTTACCGCCGCCGCGCAATCATCGCGCAGCGGGCATTGGGCCATCGTGCTGCACGGCGGCGCGGGGGTCATCAAGCGTTCGGAAATGGACGCCAAGACCGAAGCGGCATATCGCGCCTCGCTCACCCGCGCCCTTGAAGCCGGAGCGCAGGTGCTGAATCGCGGCGGCGCGTCGATGGATGCGATCGAGGCGTCCATCCGCATCCTGGAAGACGATCCACTTTTCAACGCCGGGCGCGGCGCCGTGTTTGCCGCCGATGGACGCAACGAACTGGACGCGGCGATGATGGATGGCGCCACGCTGAGGGCGGGCGCGGTGGCCGACGTCACGCGCACGCGCCACCCCATCAGCCTGGCGCGCGCGGTGATGGAAAAGTCGCCGCACGTTTTTCTCGTTGGCCCCGGCGCCGACCAATTCTCCGTCTACGCCGGACTCGAGCAGGTGGACCCGAGCTTTTTCTTCACCGAGCGCCGCTGGCAGGCGCTGATCAAGCAGTTGAAGAAGGAGGGCCTGCCCATTCCTCCGCGACCCAAGGGCGCGCCGCCTCCGCCAACTAAGGCGCAGGCTGAGCTTGAGCCTGCCCATGCGCGCGAATACGGCACGGTGGGGATGGTTGCGCTCGACCGGAGCGGCGATGTTGCCGCCGGCACGTCGACGGGCGGCACGCAGGCCAAGCGCTGGGGCCGCGTGGGCGACTCGCCGCTCATTGGCGCGGGCACCTATGCTTCCAACCAATCCTGCGCCGTCTCCGCCACGGGCACAGGCGAGTATTTCATCCGGCTTACCGTGGCGCGCACCGTCTGCGCCCTGGTTCAGTACAAGGGTTACAAGCTGCAGCAGGCGGCCGATGAAGTCATTCACAAAGAATTGGCCGCGATTCATGGAGATGGCGGCGTGATCGCCATCGCACCGGACGGCCAGATGGCGTGGAGCTTCAATACGCCGGGCATGTTCCGGGCCAAGCTGGCCGAAGGCGGCAAAGTGCAGGTGGGGATTTATAACGACGAGCCGTGAGGAATCGGGTCAGCAGGGCAGCAAGCCTGGAAGTCAGCGAGGGGCTTGGCCTGCACAGGCCTAATCCAGCCGCGTCAAAAATACGTTGCCTTCGCTGGGGTGAATGTGCCGCTCGATATACACCGCCATCTGGCGGTTGTCGCCTTGCGGCCGGATCCGCACCCAGTAACTCTTTTCTCCGGGAAATTCGATCACGTTGGCGGTGGGATACGCGCGCTCGAGCTCGCGCTTCAAGCGGATGGCTTCGCTCTCGCTATGAAAGGCGCCAATCTGCACGCACCAGCGCCCGCCGGTGGCCAAGGGCTTGGGTGTCTCGTAGACGTCGATCCGCACTTTCGCCAGCCCGCTGCGGTAAATCCCGGTAGCCTTGGCGGAGGCGATGGTCATATCCAGGATTCTGCCTTCCACAAAAGGCCCGCGGTCGGTGATGCGCATAACGCCTGTTTGGCCGGTGGTGAGATTCGTGACTTGGATGAGCGAACCCATGGGCAGGGTGCGGTGCGCGGCAGCCATGGCCGCGTCGCTGAAGACCTGCCCATCGGCGGTCCGGCGGCCCTCATAGGGAGCGGAATACCAGGTCGCGTAACCCACCTGCGTGTAAAGCGGCCGGTGGTTCTCGACATATTCCAAATCGGCCGCATCCACGCCGCCGGGCGGGACAGGCGTTACGGGAATGCGCGCCGGCGGAGGAGCCTCGGTTTCAGCCGGGGGCGGGGGTGGCGGGTTCACAGGTTGCTCGGCCGGCGGGGGCATCGCCTGCGGAGGAGGCATTTGCGCCTGATTGCGATGGCGGCAGCCACTCACGCCCAAGATCGCGCCCGCCAACCCGGCCACTGCGGCGAGGCGCCAGACGTTTCTCCATGGGTCGTTGACCGTCATCACCGATGCGCATCCTCGGGTTTGCCGGGCGATGGGGCCCGAGACCCGCTGCTCCCCGCACCCGATCGCTCGAATCTGTCGGCGAGGTTGCGCAACCGATCGGACATGGCGCGCAACGCGGCGATCGACTCCCGGCGAATTTCCGGAACCACGGCGTCGTTCACATAAGCAATGGCGTGCTGCAGCTCCAATTCGATCAATTCAAGCGCCTCTTCAAAGCGCCGCCCAACACTGGGCCCACCCGGAGGAGGATAGGTGCTCATCAACATTGGCCTTTACGCGCAACACGCGGTCATTCGTCGATTCCCAGTCTGTTAGATGCTTGCGAACGAGTCAATGGCCGGAAACGTGAAGGCGCCTTGAGCGTCAACATGGGCAGGCGGCTTGCGCCTTCGATCGGCAACTCGCTCCCGGCTTCGCGCAAAACCCGGGCGCGTCCGTCCGCACGCATTCTTTCAACCCGGGGTTTCGGCCTTTGTCGCGGACATACGACCTTTTTCGCTCAATCTGCGTCCCACCTCCAAGGGACAAGTGGGTGATGGCGGCATCCGACCGCCTCGTTGTCAGCTCAAACTTGCCGGCGGCAGGCCGGTTTTGCCTTGGAAGCATGTACAATTCACCTCCAGGCAGCGAGGCGGCCTTTTTTGGCAAGTGATTTGCTCTACTTGCGCGCGAACAGAAATCGGGCCAGATGGACTGGAACACGAAGAATCCGCCTGACCGGCGTGATGCTCCTCTCGAGCTACGTCGTCTGCCTGCTTCCGGCCAGCGCGGCCCCTGCCTCATCGGGCAAATCGGAGCCAACGCTGCCGGACGCGCCGCAGGCCCAATCTGCCGTTGAGGGGAGCCAGCCGCCGATCGACCCCTGCGCCCTCAAAAACACCGGCGCCACCATGGCCTCCACAGCCTCGGTCCGGGCGTTTGAGCTTTCCGCGGGAAAGCCGGTGGACGGGCCGCCGCGAGTGGCGAGCACCACCCTCTGCGTTCCTCATCTGCCGATCATCAACTGGTATGCCCGTTTTCTCAATGGTCCCCAGGTGAAACCCTTCACCCCGCTGCAAAAGGCCCATCAGGCGGCGGCCAACATCGTCGACCCATATAACCTGCTGACCATCGGGGGCGAAGCCGCAATCGCGGTGGCGGCAAACCCTCACTCGGCCTACGGCCCCGGCATGCCCGGCTACGCGCGTTATGTCGGCGTCAGCTTCAGCCAGGACGTCACCGACGAGTTTTTCGGCGCCTTTCTCATTCCGGTCGTCGCCCACGAAGACCCGCACTACCATCGCATGCCGAACGCATCCAAGAGGCGGCGTATCCTGCACTGCCTTGACCAGATCTTCTGGACCGAAGGCGATAACGGCAAAGGCATGCTGAATTATTCCGTTCTGGTGGGCTTCGCCATCGAGAACCAGATCGCGAATCTCTACGTGCCGGGCGTGCGAACCAACCTGCCCTCCAGCGCCGAGCGCTACGGAGTGGCTTTGGCCACCGCGCCCGCTGACAATTTCATCACCGAGTTCCTGCCCGACGTGGCCAGGCACATCCACTTTCGCGTGGTGCTGGTGCAGCGGATCATTGACCAGGTGGCCACGATTGAAGGCGGATCGGCGGTAGCCGGGCCAGCTTTCGAGGAAAAGGCCGGATGGCCGGACAATCTCCCGCGCATGCGCTCCCAAGCGATCGAGCCCGGCAGAAGCCTTCCCGGTGGGAAAACTCAGAAATAGGCTCTTCGCTTTGACCGTGGTCCAACACGCCGCGGCGCGAACCCGCGCGGCGCACCGGCTCTAGAAGACCTCGGCGCGGTAACCCTGTGGGACCGGGACGTGCTTCAGCAATCCCAGTTCACCGGCCAATCGTTCCAGCCGGCTGCGCGTGGCCGGCGCGGGAGGAACGAGCGGCAGCCGCATGTGGTCGGAGCACCAGCCCATCATGCTCAACACGGTCTTTACCGGTCCGGGATTCGATTCCCAGAAATTCGCCTCGAACAATCGTGCGAACTGACGCTCCAGGTCGCGCGCCTCGTCCCAGTTGTTACTTAGGGCGTCGCGCACCATGCGCGTCACTTCTTTAGGGGCCTCGTTGGAGGCTACGCTGATGAGCCCGTGCGCGCCCACGCCAATGGCCGCCAGCGCCAGGCTGTCGTCGCCGGAGAAAATCTTGAAGCTGCGGGGCATGATGTGCGCCAGTTCGGCGAACTGCGTTACTTTGCCGCTAGCCTCCTTGATGGCCTGGATATTTTTCGCCGCCGCCGCCAAGCGCTCCACGGTTTCCGGCTCCAGGTTGGCCGCGGTGCGGCCGGGTACGTTGTAGAGGCACACCGGCAGCGGCTCGACGGCGTGCGCAAGGGCGAGAAAATGCTGAAATTGGCCTTCCTGCGTCGGCTTGTTGTAGTACGGATTGGCCGAGAGCACCGCGCTCAGCCCGTGCACACGCTTCAGCAGTCCCGCTTGCCGCACCAACGCGCGTGTGCAGTTGTGGGTGCAACCGGCCCACACCGGAACCCGCCCCGCCGCCGCGTCCAACACGATCCGGATCGCGTGCAGCCATTCTTCTTCGTCGAGGGTCGCCGCTTCGCCGGTCGACCCGCACGCCACCAGAAAGTCGATTCCCGATTCGATCTGCCAGTTCACCAGCGCCCACAGCGCCGGCTCGTCCACCGATCCGTCGGCCCGAAATGGCGTTACGAGAGCTGTTCCACAACCTGTCGTTTCCATACCAGAGAAAGTGTATAACGCGATAGGGATTGGCCGTATGCGACAATGCTCTTTTCCGCATTCCCCACTCACTGGAGCCGGTGTGAAAGTACGCTTCCTGTTTTCGCCGAATCGTTTGACAGCCTTCGCAGTTGCGTTGCTGTGCGCGGCCCCTGCCGTGTTCGGCCAGGCCAACGCGCCGCGCACGCAGATTTGGCGCTTCGACCGACTCGACCGCATTGGCGGCTTTGCGACCGAGGTGCTCGGCCGTCCACAAATCATCGAGACGCCTTACGGCAAAGCCGTCCAGTTCAATGGCGTCGATGAAGCCATCTTCGTGCCCGACCATCCCCTTGCCGGAGCCTCCACTTACACCTGGGAGGTGATCTTCCGCCCCGATGCCGATGGCGCGCCGGCGCAGCGCTTCTTTCATCTTCAGGAGCAGGACCTCGCCACCGGCCAGGACACCAACAACCGCATGCTCTTCGAGATTCGCATTGTCAACGGCCAGTGGTGTCTCGACAGCTTTGCTTCCTCGGGCTCAAGCAATCGGACGCTTCTCAACTGCAAACTGCTTCACCCGCTCGGCCAGTGGTATCGCGTCACCGCCGTGTTCGACGGCCACGTACTGCGCAACTATGTCGGCGATGCGTTGCAGGGCGAAGGGCCACTCGACCTGAAACCGCAGCTTGCCGGCCACAGCTCCATCGGCGTCCGCATCAACAAGGTTTACTGGTTCAAGGGCGCGGTGCTCATGGCGCGTTTTACGCCGCGGGCTTTGAGGCCGAGCGAGTTTTTGAAGATGCCGGGAAGGCTTGGCGGTGGGTCAGGCGAATGAGCGCTACTGGCGGCGTTGAGCAGGCTTCATCAATTCTTGATATTGCATTGAGAGCTGATTGCCGATCTCTTCGATTGCTAAAGCTGATCGAAGATCTCCCGGAACGCCCACGGGCCGTACTTGCCCGCCAGCCACTCCGCGCCGCGGATGGCTCCCAACGCGAATCCGCGCCGGGAAATCGCGTCGTGGCGCAGCTCCAGCACGTCGTAGGCGCTCACCGCGCGCACAATGTGCTCGCCCTTGGCGTCGCCCATGCGATGCGAGCGGATGTTCACCACGGCGTCGGGCCGAACGGAGAGAATGATTTCCTTGAGCGTGAGCGCAGTGCCGGAGGGCGCGTCGAGCTTGGACGTGTGGTGAGTCTCGTCAATCGAAAATTCGTAGCCGTCGAGTTTGGCCAGTTCCGAAGTCGTTTGAAAAAGCTTCTGCACGCCGATGGAGAAGTTCGTCCCGTAGAGCAGCGCGCCGCGTTTCTTCGCGCGGGCGCGCATTTCGTCCAGATGGGCGTACCAGCCCGTGGTGCCCACCACAATGCGTCCTCCCTGCGACAGCACCGCCCGCATGTTTTCCACCGCGGCCTCGGGCGCGGTGAAGTCCACCACGACGTCGACGCCGGCCAGCGTGGGCGCGGTGAGCGCCGAAGCGTGGTCGTTTTCATCGATATCGAGCGCGCGCACGCTGTGGCCCCGTTCGCGCGCCACCTCGGCCGCGAGGCTGCCGGTCTTTCCTTTGCCGAGCACGAGAATCAGCATTCTTGGACTCTCCTGGCTTGTCAGTGATGACTTTTCAGCGACTCAACGGGAGTTAAAGAATCGATCGATCAGTTAGCTTATAGCGGTTCTCCAATTCGTGTAGAGCAGAACCTCGAACGTTGAGTGGCGTTTTTCCCAAGAAAACGCCACCTGGCACGCCCCTCAAAACTCCACGGGAATTGGAGAACCGCCCTAAACAATACAAGTCCCGTGTCTCCGTTATCGGGCCTGAAGGCTAGGAACTTGGAGCAAGAATCTGCTTTCGCGCTTCCACGTCGAAGACCGTTGGGTCGGGCTCGCGGAAGAACGCGGCGTGCAGCGAACGCACTGCTTCATCGGCGTCATCCTCCTCGATCATGAAGCTCATATTGATCTCGCTGGCCCCTTGCGAGATCATGCGTACGTTGATGTGCCGGATGGCCGCGAAAACCTGCGCGGCAATCCCATTCTGCCCGCGGATGTCCTCACCCACCATGCACACCAGGGCTTTCTTGCCCTCGTATTTCACGTCGGCCAATTTGCTCAGGTCGGCGGCGATGGCGGGGAGCTGGTTGTTCGAATCCACAGTGAGCGACACCGAAACCTCGCTGGTGGAAACCATGTCCACCGGACACTTGTGTTTGTCGAAGATGGCGAAAATCTGGCTCAGGTAGCCGTGGGTCATGAGCATACGGCTGGCCACCACGTCGATGATGCTCAGCTTCTTTTTGACGGCGATGGATTTGAAGGGACTCTTGCAGTGCGGCGCCAGCGAAATGATGCGCGTGCCCTCGCAGGCGGGGTTGCGGCTGTTGAGCACCCATACGGGAATGTTTTTCCTGACCGCGGGCAGAATGGTGGCCGGGTGCAGCACCTTGGCCCCGAAATACGCCAGCTCCGCCGCCTCTTCGAAGCTGATCACCCTCACGCGCAGCGCGTCGGGACAGACGCGCGGGTCCGAGGTCATGATGCCGTCCACGTCGGTCCAGATTTCGATGGCCGCAGCCGATAATGCGCCGCCCACCAGGGCCCCGGTGAAATCGGAGCCGCCGCGGCCCAGGGTGGTGGTGAGCCCAGCTTCATTTGAGGCGATGAAACCGCCCATCACCGGCGCCTTGCCCGCCCGCACCAGCGGCAGCAGCTTTTCGGGCGCGCGCTTTTCAATGAGGTCGTCCTGCGGAATGGCTTTCTGGAATTGCGAGTCGGTGACAATGATTTCGCGCGCGTCCACGTGCTCGGCGTCGATGCCCCGGTCGCGAAAGGCAGCCGTCACCATGCGGCTCGAGATGCGCTCCCCGAAGCTCACGATCAGGTCAGAGACGCGGGGGGTGAGCTCGAGAATGGCCGAGAGGCCGCGCAAAATCTCGTCGAGTTTATCGAACTTCTCATCGACCATAGACACGAGCGCGGCGCGATCGTTGGCGTCCCCGACCAGTTCGGCGGCGGTGTCGCGATGCCGGCAGCGCAGGCGTGAACTGACGGCCAAGGCGCCGGTCCGGTCGCCCTGCGAGGCAGCCGCGGCCGCGCGCAGCAACTGGTCGGTCACCTTGGCCATGGCGCTGACCACGACCACGGGACTTCTGCCCTGCGCCACGCGGCCAGCCACAATGGCTGCGGTGCGTCCAATGGCGGCCGCATCTTCCACCGACGTGCCGCCGAATTTCATCACCACCAGGTTCATGCAACAATTCCAGACCGGCCATGCGCCGGGCGTCCCGGGTTTTGCGCGTTGTCGATTTGCGCCGGACCGGGCCGGCCGCCGAACTTAGGTTTGCGCCGACCCAACCGCCGGCTCTCCACCCCAGCGACTGCGATTCCGGCCCATCATCTCCAGCGCACGCTCGACGCTTCGATCTCTGCGGTCAATTCCACCTGCACACGGGCTGCCGCCTCTGGGGACCCCGGCTCCAGCTTGCCCAGGCTCGCCAGCAGCTCGGCGTTCAGAATCGCCGCGCCCGCCGCGCCGCGAATGGTGTTGTGCGAGAGCACCGTAAACTTCCAGTCGAGCACGCCACAGGGGCGCAGCCGGCCCACCGTCACCGCCATGCCCTTACCGCGATTGCGATCGAGACGCGGTTGCGGCCGGTCGTTCTGCTCCGCCCATTCGATGGGCTGCTCCGGCGCGGTCGGCAATCCCTGTCCGGCGAGGGGACGAAACTCCGACCAGCAGGCGAGAATCTCCTCGCGCGTCGCCTTTTTCGCCAATTTGATCGATACGCTTTCGGTGTGCCCGTCCTCGACCGCAACCCGGTTGCAATGCGCCGTAATGCGCGCCTTGAGCGGCGTAACCGCATGGCCTTCGAGTTTGCCCAGCAGCTTCAGCGTTTCCGCCTCCATTTTTTCTTCCTCGCTGCCGATGTACGGGATGACATTGCCTAAAATATCCATAGAAGGCACGCCCGGATAGCCCGCGCCCGAGATCGCCTGCATGGTGGTGACAAAAATCTGCTCGATCCCGAAGCGCTCCTCAAGAGGCTTGAGCGCCATGACCAGCCCGATCGTGGAGCAATTCGGATTGGTGACCATGTAGCCGCCCGACGCGCGCCGCGAGGGCTGCTCTTCGATCAGGTGGAGGTGATCGGCGTTGATTTCGGGAATCACCAGCGGCACATTGGCGGCCATGCGGTAGGCGCTCGAATTCGAAACCACTGCGCAGCCGGCTTCGGCAAACTTGGGCTCCATTTCGCGCGCAATGGCCGCATCGAGCGCGGCGAAAATGATTTTGGGCGCGGCTTCGGACGCAGACGACGGCTCGGCCGGCGACACCGTCATGCGTGCGATGCGCCCAGGGAGCGGAGTGTCAAGACGCCACTTGGCGGCCTCGCCGTATGGCTTGCCACTCGACCGATCGCTGGCCGCGAGCCACACGACCTCGAACCAGGGGTGGTCTTCGAGCAGTTGAATGAAGCGCTGGCCGACCATGCCCGTCGCGCCCAGAATGCCAATGGGATGTTTGGTTTTCATGGTTCTGAACATTCCAGTGTACAGGAGGAGGAATTTCTCCGCTGCAGGAAGTCATCCCATCGCCGCCAGCACGGCGTCGGCAAACTGGCTGGTTCCGGCTGTCCCTCCCACGTCGCGGGTGAGCGCTTTGCGCCCGGCATACACAGTTTCCAGCGCCTTTTCCGCCTTGTCGGCCGCGGCCTGTTCGTCCAGATGACGCAACATAAGAATGGCTGAGAGCAACAACGACGTGGGGTTGGCGAAATCCTTGCCCGCAATGTCGGGGGCCGACCCGTGCACCGCCTCAAAAATGGCGCAATCGGCGCCCAGGTTTGCGCCGGGCGCCAGTCCCAGTCCGCCCACCAGGCCCGCGCACAGGTCGCTCACAATGTCGCCGTAAAGGTTCTCAAGCAGCAGCACGTCATATTGGTACGGATTCATCACCAGTTGCATGCAGGTGTTGTCGATAATGTGCTCGCCATAGACGATGTCGGGAAACTCATCGGCCACCTGGCGCGCGCAGCGCAAAAACAGCCCGTCGGAGAGCTTCATGATATTGGCCTTGTGAATAGAGTGGATCTTCTTGCGCCCGTGCTTGCGCGCATACTCGAAGGCGAAGCGGGCAATCCGCGTCGATCCTTTCTCGCTGACCACCTTGATGCTTTCCACCACCCCGGGCACCACCTCGTGCTCCAGGCCCACGTATTCGCCCTCGGTGTTTTCACGCACCACAATCAGGTTCACCCCCGGCCACTTGGTCTCCAGCCCGGGCAGATTCCGGATGGGCCTGAAATTGGCGTAAAGGTCGAATTTTTTGCGCAGAGCAACGTTGATGCTCTTGAAGCCGCCGCCGATGGGCGTGGTCACCGGCCCCTTCAACGCCACACGATTGCGAGCGATGGATTCATAGAGAGCGGCGGGAATGTACTCGCCATGCAGCTCGAAGGCCTCTGCGCCGGCGGCGTAGCGCTCCCACTCGAATTTGACCCCGGTGGCGTCGAGGATGCGCACCACCGCCTGCGTCACCTCAGGGCCAATGCCATCGCCGGGAATCAACGTAACTCGATGCGTTCGCGATTCTGTCATATTCTCCATTCAGCTTCTAGCTTCTAGCTCCTACGGCGGTTCTCCAATTCCCGTGGAGTTTTGAGGGGCGTGCCAGGTGGCGTTTTCTTGGGAAAAACGCCACTCAACGTTCGAGGTTCTGCTCTACACCAATTGGAGAACCGCTATAGCCTTTAGCTCCGCCAAGCTGCCAAGTCCCCACAGAAAATCCGGAGTCGATTTCGATTTGCGTGTCAGCCACGGCCAGCCCAAAGCGGAAAAACTAGAGGCTAGGAGCTAAAAGCTAGGAGCTGCCTTTTTTCGCCCCATGGCTCCGCAGCAATCCTTCCAACTCTTCCTTGAACTCGCGCACATCGGTGAAATCGCGATAGACCGAGGCAAAACGGATATAGGCCACCGTGTCCAGGCCTTTGAGATGCTCCATAATCAGTTCGCCGATCTCGCGGGTGGTGCGCTCGCGCTCCGGCGCATCGACCAGGAAGCTTTCTGCGGCATCGACAATCTTCTCCAATTGAATGGAGGAAACCGGGCGCTTCTCGCAGGCCCGCAGCAAGCCGCTCAGCACCTTCTGCCGGTCGAAGCGCTCGCGCCGTCCGTCCTTCTTCACCACCATGTAGGGAATCTCATCGATGCGCTCGTAGGTGGTGAAACGCCGGTTGCAGCGCTCGCACTCGCGCCGCCGCCGGATCGAGTCGGCTTCCTTGCTCTCACGCGAGTCGACCACGCGATCCTGCGCGAATCCGCAATAAGGGCATTTCATTTCAGCTTGATTCTACGGCATGAACGGGGCGCGGGCGGCGCGCGCGGGCCAGGCTGCCTGCCGCTCAGGGCACGGGGACCAGCAGCGCTTTGCTGGCGACCGTGGTGAAGCCATCGAGGGTGTCGAGGAACGTGGCGGAAGCCAGGGGCGCGTCGGCCAGGCGCCAGAGCAGCTCGGCATTGTTCCACGCCGCCTCCCGCGCTGCCGACACATTCCATGCCGCGAGCGTATCTTCCAGGCGGCTGACCGGCGGCAGCGCGTCTCCTAAAAGGCGCACGTGAAGGGTCTGCTTCGCCGCGTTAATGAGGTTATCGAGGGTGGGGTTGATGGCGGTGTAATCGTTGTATTGCGCCGTGCCGTGTTGCGGCGGATCGTCAAACGCCCGGCAGGTGGCGACCACCGCCTGTGGAAGATCGTGATTGATGTGGGCGTTGATGCCGGCCAGGGTGAACTGAATGCGGGCGATGGCAGGCTGGTTGCGCACTGCGAACAGCGCCTGCCAACAGCCCGGAGTCGCGGCGCCCGAGAGCGAGTCCCGCAACGCGTTGAGGTAGAAACCCGCAAACGTGACGTCCAGCGCGGCAATCCATGCGGGATCGGAAAATGCGCCCGAACCGGTCTGCCCCAATGCGCCGCGCGCCTCGACCGCTTGCGTCACTTGGAGGTAGAGCCCGTTAAACCACTTGAGGCCGTCGCCATCGGCGCAAATAGCTTGAATGTTCTCGAGAATCTGGATCACATCGGCAATGGTTTGCGGGCAGGGAGCGACGGCGGCGACGAGCGACGAATCGTAAGGGAACATGGAGGGCCATGATAGATCGACCTGCATGGAGTTGGGAAGCAGTCGCAGTTGCGCCTATCGCACTGGTGTTCCCGGAAGCGTGACTCGCTCCCGGCCTCCGTTGGGACCGCCCTCCTTTTCCGGCAGGGCGCCGTTGGGAGACTTGGTCTCGAACTCACCGCGATACCGGGGCAGGCTGCCGGGATAGTTCTTCTGCAGGAAATCGATCAGCTGTTCGCGCACCAGGCAGCGCAGGTCCCAGGCGTCGCCGGAGTTGCGGGCGTCCATCAGCGCGCGCAGCTGCATGGTGTAGCGGTCCGAATCCGAAACCTGTACGCCACAAACCTTGCCGCCCCAAAGCGGCGTCGATTCGCAAATGCTCTTGAGCTCCGCGCGCACCGCATCCACGGGCACGGTGTAGTCCGTATAAAGATAGGTGTAGCCAAGGAGCTCGGCGCTGGTGCGCGTCCAGTTCTGGAACGAGTGCTGCAGAAAGTACGAAAGCGGCAGCACCAGGCGGCGCAAGTCCCAGATGCGCACCACCACGAACATGGCGCCAATCTCCTCAATCCATCCCCACTCGCCCTCAATCACCACAGCGTCGCCCATGCGGAAGGGTTGTGTGAAAGCGATCTGCACGCCGGCGATCAGATTTTCGAGTGTCCCCTTCATCGCCACGCCCACCACCAGGCTGGCGAGGCCCGCGGACGCCAGGACGCTCTCGCCGATTCGGTTGATGGCCGAAAACGTCATCAGCATGATCGCCAGCGCGACCACCGCGACCAGCACAACCACGATGTGGTGCAGCATTTGGAATTGGGTCTGAACCCGCCGCGCCATCAGATTGTCCGCCACGTCGATGCGGTAGCGGTCGGAGAGAACGTCGGAGGTAATGTCAACTAAAAGGATGACCAGCCAGGCGATGGCGGCAATGAGCCCAATGCTCGCAATGTGCTCCAGCGCCGACATGGCTATATGCGGCAGCGGAAGGCCGGGCAAAACGCAGACAATCGCCAGCAGCGGGAAGATCCAGCGCGTGGGACCTTTGCCGTGCAGCACCAGCGAATGACCGATCACGCTGCCCTTTCGCCGGTCGAATCGCCGCAGCAGCCAGAAAACAAGCGCCCGGACCAGAAACCCGGCCACGATGGCCGCGGCCAGAATGCCGGCGGACCAAAGTAAGTGCCGCCAGTTCTGCAGGATGAATTGAATCATGGCGCCTCTGCGTTTACCTTGCTATGGGATGCGGCCGGGCGCGCCGCTGTTTGCTTGCGGGAGAACGCTCCACCGGCGGGGAAAGTGCGGGACGAGAGTGCGCGGCGCCCCTGGCGATCCGGTTTGTCCGCTCAAACGCAACAGCGGCCTGAGAACTCGCGTTCCCAGGCCGCTGCCGGTGATCTGTTGGGATTGGACTGGGGCCTTCGCACTCCAAGCGAACGCCAGAGCCATGACGGAAAACCCGTTGCCGGGTTCAGGCTGGACTTATCCGGGGCTGAGACGCAAAGGCCTCAGGCCTCAGTCACCTCACGTATCGAACAACATGATGCATCAGATTTCATTGGCTGGATCAACCTCCTTTCCCGTGTAAGCCCACCGTAGCGCTCAACCCGGCCTCGCGTCAAGCGCAGCGGGCATCACGGTTCGTTCGTTAATCGTGGCTCGCCGGCGGCGCAGCATGCCGCTTCCAGGTTTGCAACTCGGCCGCGACCCATTGCGGAGTTTTTTCCTGGTGGCAGAGCAGGCAGGCGTTGGGGCTGTCCGCCTGGCCGAACCGCACCGTCATTTGCGCGTTGGGAATATCGTCGATCCGGTGCGTCCGGGCGCGGAAGAGCAACGCGTCCATGATGCGCGGCATATGGCACGACACGCAGCGGCTGCCTTCGCTCGGATAGGGGTGATGCGTGTGCGCCGACGCGGCCGCCGCATCTTGAAACTGCGTGTGACAGCCGGTGCACATCAGGTCGGGATGATCTTTGAACTTCAGCGAGGTGGGATTGGAAGCTTCATCGGCGCCATGAGGATTGTGGCAGGTTCCGCAGCTTACCTGGCCTTTGCGAAAGCATTGCGAGCGTTCCAGCGCCTCCACGATAAAGGTGGTTTGCTTAAACCTTCCATCCTTGTAAAAAGCCCCGCGGCTAAATTCCGTAAACGGCAATTCCACGCTCTTCAGGAAGAAGGTTCCCGCCGATGAGTAATTCAGCTCGCCGGCGCCGCCCTGGTGTTCGGCGGACTGCATGTGGCACTGGCTGCAGATGGCGACGAACTCGCGATTGCCGATGCGTCCAAAATCCACCGGCGGGTCAAACGGGTTCTTCTTTGCATAGTTGCCGGCGCTCATTGCTTCGACATGATCGGCGGAGGGTCCATGGCACATTTCACAATCGACGCCGGGTTCGCGGAAAGCTAAGTTTTCCTGGTCAAAGCCGCTGCTTCGCGTGTTGTGCAGTTGGCTGGTATGGCACACCGCGCAATTGACCATATAATTCGTGGAAGCATCGAGCCTTTCCCAGTTATAGGGATTGGCGCGCTCCGATCCCGGCTCATCGATCACTTGCCAATAATTTACCCACTTCTTTTCGATCCGGTTATATTGAATGGGAAACACGTGAATTTGGCCGTTCGGCAGCCGGGTGGCGTAGGCCTGCTGCCATTTCGAGCCGATGGTGTAATCGACCGGATAAGTCCGCCAGAGCCCGTCGGATTGCTCGATTTCGAAAAAATTCCGGCCATTGCGAATCACCATCCGGGCCAGCAAAGCGCGGCCGGCGTGCGGGACAATTTGGAGCTTTCCATCCTGAAATGAGATCGCTTCTCCGGCATAAAACTGATTGTCCTTGGTAAAATCGCCAATCACATTTTCGGGCTGATAGGGGCGCAGCATGCGGCTCATGCCGCTCTGCCCCCACTGCCGACAAATCGCGGCGTGACAATGTTCGCAGGCCGCCGAGCCCGCATATCCACCCAGGCGCATTGCCGGCGCGCTGCCCGGCGTGGTGGGCGGAGCCGCGACCGGCCGCGCTTCCTGGACTAAGTGGCGAAGAAACTCGTCAAAACTTATCCCCGATGCGGTCTTGGCCGCTTGGTAAATCGCCTGTAACTGATCATAGGATTCCGAAGAAAACTCCTTACCCTGCCGATATACCGTGGAAAATTCCAGCACGGCGTTGGGTAACTGGTTGGCGTATCGATAAGTCAAGCCAAGCAGATAAACCGGCTCCATATCTTTCGGATTTAGGTCGTGAGCCCTGGTGAGAGCCCCCGCAGCCTGATGGAGAAAGGCCTGCCTGTCACCGGACTGCCCGCCCAAGGCCTCATTCACCAGCGCCCGGCCGATCACAAACCACGCCGTCGCCTGCTGTTTGCGCGTGAAGTCGGGCCATTCACGCGCCGGAATCGTCGCCGGCCCTGCAAACCTGTCCAGGTAATCGAGCGCGTCCCGGGCGCTGGCAATGGCCGTATCGTTTTCTTCAAGCCGCGCTTCAACATCCGCCACTGCCACCAGAAGCAATGGGTTTTCAGGCAACAGCTCGAGCGAAAAACGCGCATCGTCGAGACCCGATTTCAAGTCGCCCAGATCGAAGCTCGCACGCGCAGCTCTTTCCGCAACCGGCGCCAGGAATGCGGAGCGCGGAAACCGGCCGAGGAACGAACGCGCCATGGCTAAGGTCTTTTGGGGATCGGTTGTTTTCAATAACTCCGCAAAGGCGGCGCGCTCTGCCGGATCCTGAATCTCGTCGGTGATGGAGATCGGCGCACGGCTCGCGGTGGTGATGACGGAGTCAATGGTCTGCGCGGCTGACAGTAACCCGGAGCAAGCAAAGATTGCAGCTATGCCCAGCGCCAACCATCGGACACGCATAAGAAGCACCCGAATCTCTCCGCCGCTTCTCGCCTTCGGCGTCTTTGGCGATCAATTCTTTCCCAGCGCAAAAACGTAATAACCTTGCGCGCCCTGGGTCCCGGCCGTCCAGGCGAAGCCCGCGCCGGGGGCCGAGTCAGGCGAATGAGCCGCGGCGCAAAAGACGACATACTCCCGGCCATCGGCTTCATACACTGACGGAAGACCTTCCGGATTGGCTCCGATCTGCTGTTCCCAAAGAAGCTTGCCTGTGTCTTCGTCGAAAGCGTGGACGGTGCGATCGCCCCAACTGCCCACAAACACTAAGCCGCCCGCGGTCGCCACCGGATCGCTCCTCACCGCCGCCAGCAATACGCTTGTGCCTCCGGTGTTCGTAATGCCCTTGGCCGCCAATCCGGGCGCCGTACCCAGCGGAACCCTCCATTTGATGGTTCCGTCGTTTAAATCGACCGCAACCAGCGAAGTCCACGGCGGGCTGATCGCCGGCAGCCCCTCGCTGGACATAAGTCTGTTTTCATAATTGCCGAAATACCGGGTAATTCCCGGCGGCGCCGGCAATCGCTCCATGCCGCCTCCCGCGCCGCGCATGTGCACGGGAGCGGATGCGGACGGATTGGAGATATAGGCAGCCAATGCGTCCAGATACTGCGAAGGAAGCTCGGAAAAGCCCGGCATCTCTCCTTCTCCGCCTCGTACAATCTGCTTGAATTTATCGAGTCCGATATCTTTCGGCGATTTCACGCCCCTCATCTCCGCGCCATGACACGTCTCGCACATCTGCTCGAAGATCGCGTGGCCCTGTGTCTCCATGGTTGCTCCGAGGGGGACGCGAAGCGGCTCTTTGGGCGATAACTTAAATTTCACCTCCGGCGAATCAGAGGTGCGAATGAAAAAGACTCCCGTTCTCGGATCCGCGGCGGTGTTGCCCCAGTTTGCTCCTCCCACGTCGCCGGGTATCTGAATGGAGTCACGCTTATCGGTTCCAGGCGTAAATACACCGTGGTTATTCGCGGTTTGAAGAATGGCGAGAACCCTCTCCTTGTCCGCAGCGCTCATATAGGGATCGAGATCGCCGGCCGTAAAGCTTTGGCGCGCGAACGCCGGCGGCTTGGTGGGAACCGGCTGCGTCGGCCATGACTGCTCGCCAGGAGCGTCGCTCTTCGGGACCGGCCGTTCGTCGATAGGCCATAAAGGTTTTCCCGTAGCCCGGTTGAACGCGAAAACGAATCCTGACTTCGTCGCGATGGCGACAATATCTACTTTCTTTCCGTCATGCTCGACGGTCAGCAGCTTCGGAGCCGCTGTTGGGTCGTAGTCCCAAAGATCATGATGTACAGTCTGGAAATACCACAGCCGCTTGCCCGTCCGTAAGTCCAGGGCTAATAAGCAGTCTCCGAACAAATCCGTTCCGATGCGATCGCCGCCCCAATAATCGTAGGTCGGCGAACCAAGCGGGAAATAACCAATGCCCCGCTTGGTGTCGATCGATAACTCACCCCAGGTGTTCACGCCGCCTACATACTTCCACGCGTCTTTAGGCCATGTGTCATAACCATATTCTCCCGGATGCGGAATGGTGTGAAAGGTCCACAGCAACTTACCACTTAGAACATCAAACGCGCGAATGTCTCCGGGCGGTGATCCGTAGGCTTCGCTCGTGGCTGAGCCTAGAATGACTTCATTCTCAAAAACGTGTCCTGGCGTTCCCGTTTGTATCTGCGGAATGGATTTGGGATCGCGGCCAAGTCCTTCGCGCAGATTCACGCGGCCCTCCGTGCCGAAGGTTGGTATGGATGCGCCCGTATGCGCGTCGATCTCCTGCAAATAGCTATCCGCAGAGAAGATCAGTCTTCGATCCTGACCGTCCTTGCTTTGCCAATAGTTGATTCCTCGATCCATTGGATCGGCGCCGGCGGGATGGGTCCAGATTGTCTTTCCCGTGGCGGCGTTCAACGCGACAATTGCGCCGTCGCCGCCGAGAACGTACATCACCCCGTCTACAATCACTGGGTTAAAATCGAATCTCGCGACATCGTCGGGTACAGGATAGAACCAGGCTTGGCTCAGGTCGGCTACATTTGATTTGTTAATCTGCGCGAGCGGCGAAAATTGCATGGAGGCAGGCCCTCCGCCATAATCGGGCCAATTCTCGTCGCGTGACGACTTCTTGTCTTCTGCGAAGAATAAAACGGCTATACACAACGAGCAGACTAAGTAGATAAAACCCGTTCGGAATCGAACCTTCATACTCTCACCGTTCAGAGTGTTGGCGCCAAGCGCTTAACCGGCGAAGCATCCCGAGTCAGGCGGCAGGATTTGCGGGGTGCCACAAGCGAAGCTGCGTGTCCTTCTCGTAACCCTTTCCGTTGGGAAAACTGACCAGTTCGAATTGCATTCCCCATGGAGATAAAAAATAGATCCAGGTTTGCCCGCCGTTTGGTCCTATGGTTCTCACGGTTGGCTCGCCCAAAAGCCGCACCCCCTTTTCTCTTAAATAGGCCACGGCAGCGTCGAAATCGTCGACATAAAAGGCCAGATGATGGCCCCCTATGTCGCTGTTCTTGGGCTGCACATTATTCTGATCCGGCGCATCGTATTCAAAAATCTCGAAGTTCGAACCGTTTTTGCAGCGAAAGAAGCGCAGCCTGCGCATCACGGTGCGTGGATCGACGTTCAGATGCGCGGCCATCCAGTCATCGGTGGCCTGAAAAGGGCCGAGTTCGAACATATACTGGCAGCCAATGACGTCGACAAAGAACGCCGTTGCCTGCTCTAAGTCAGGAACGGTAAATCCGATATGTTCTGTTCCCCGGAGTCCCGGAATCCCGGGGGACGCACCCATGACCGATGAACTCAATATCCGGCCTCCTTCTTTCACCGCTGCGATCGGTTCCTCATTCGATCACGCCAGGAGCATTTGCGCCTTACGCCTTACTTGCCCGCCAACATCGCGCTTGGCGTGGTGTCCGCGGGTAAATCGCCATCTACGAACTGAATCGCATTCATGAACATTTGGGCCAGAGCGGGGGTCTCAAAGAAGGTTGGCGTATGCCCCATCGCGCAGTTGAAGACTCGGCCCTTTCCATAACTCTTGATCCACACCGATCCATAATCCTTGTCGGGACGCACATGCCATTGGTCCAAATCCGCCGTCTTTGCCGCGTCAATGCTGATAAGAACATGCAGTTTCTGCCGCGAAAATGGTCCCGTAGGCAGAAAGTGGTAAAACTCATCGGTGTACGTAAAATCCTTGCCATCGAAGGCCGCTGTTAACGGACTTGAAGCGAATTGCCTGGTAAGCGGGCTGTTCGGGTCGTCAATCTTCAGCGTGGCGGTCTCCACGCGATGAGGACCGCTTGCCGCGCCGATTAAGTCGCCAAACGCCGGTATATCCATCGAAGCATAACTCGCACCATGCAGTCCCATCACGCCGCCGCCCTGGCGCACAAAGCGGATCAGGCCGTCCAAAACCGCAGGGTCGGCAAACACCTCGCCGACGGTGCTGTTCAGAAATACGGCGTCATACTTGAGAATATTCGGATATTTCAAATTACTTAGATCGTTGCTGAAGATGGGCTGGAATGCGCCCGTATACTCCGCCAGCTTTTGCACGGCAAAATTGGCGTTCGCAATGGTGTCATGATAGTAACCGCCTGCCGGGCACAGGTCTATGACTAAGAGCTTTCTCGGCTCTTTCGGCGCAACAGCCGCCACGCGCGGCAGCGCTGCTTCAATCTTTTCCTTGACATCGGCCGGAATGCGGTCGGTGCTGGTAATGGGAATAACAAGAGCGTCTTCATCGACGCGATAACCCATGGCGGGACGAACTACTTTCTCCAAGTCCGCTGCTTCCTCCCACAAATCCGCAAAGCTTCCACCGGACACTCCCGGCTGTTTCGCCGTGGGTATGGTGATCCTCCACGGATCCACACCTAAAGCAATAAACAGCGGCCTCGTGCCTCCGTAGGGGCGGCCGCAGTTGACGCACGCATTCGGTTGCTCCTCCGGCTTTGGCTCCATGACAGCCACTTGATAGAAAAACTGTTGCAGATCGCCCGCGCCCTCGCCCAAGGGCACGTCATGAGCGTCGGGTCCAAGGTTGCTCCGGTCGCGCACTTCCACCACCATCAATCGATCTTTCACCGTCGCCAGTCCGGCAAGCGGCCGTATTCCATGCGCCATCCACTGCGCAAAATTGGCGCTCACGCCCACGCGCGGACTCAGCCCCTCAATCGCGCTCATCAGTTCCTTTGGATCGTCGCGGCTTTCAATGGCGATGTTGATATCGCTCTGGCCGGCGAGAGAATCCAATTGCTGCAAGGAGGAAGGCATGGCGTCGGTGACAATTGTCGCCACGCCCAGTTCCTTCGCAAACGCAAAAAGCTTCTGCTGCGATTCCTGGTCCGACGGAATGCTGCCAACGCGATAGGTGTCCATTTTCAGCGCCAGCGCGTTGAGCCTTTGCTTGACAAAAGCCACTCCTTCGGGAGAAAGATTGTCATCCAGGTTTTGATCGATTTGCGGGCTCACTTTCTGGCTGCTGTCGCCGCCCACATGCGCCAGGCCCAAGGCATCGGCAAGCGTCGCTGACTGCGCAAAGGTCAGCTCAGGAAAATCGTCGGCGAAGATTCCCACCTGCCAGCCGAGCAATTTGTCAACCGCGGTGCGAATCTGGTCGGTGCTCGGCCTCACCGAATCGACGCCCGGCCGGTCAGCGGGAACAGAAGGAGCTCCGCCGGCGAATTGGAAGGATGCAACCGCCATCGCCGCGCAAACAGCCGCCGTACGCGCAATCTTGTTCACCTTACTACCTCCATCTCCGATTTTCTCGGCCTATATAACCCCATTCGCCCGCCAGGGACAGATCGTAGAATTCAAGCCCCCGTCCTCTCGTCGCTCACAACGCAGATGGATTAACCACGCTCGCTTTGCAGATCGTCGCCATCAATCTTGCGGCAACGCAAACACGTAATACCCTTGCGCCCCGGGTTTCCCGGGATCATAGGACATCGACGCCTTCTCATCCGAGACGCAGGCGTAGAAAGCTATGTACTCCCGGCCATCGACTTCATAGACCGCCGGAATTCCATCCGGGTTCGCATCGATCTTTGTTTCCCACAGCGTCTTTCCCGTGTCTTTATCCAAGGCGTGAATCATGCGATCCCCCTTGGTGGCGATAAATAAAAGACCGCCGGCCGTAACCACGGGACCATTTCTTGGCAGGTCCGAGCTACCGGTGTCCGTAATTCCCTTCGCGGCCAAACCCGGCGTCGTGCCAATCGGCCGGCGCCAAAGGACCGTTCCCCGATTCAGGTCGTACGCCACCAGCGAAGACCACGGCGGGCTGAAAGCGGGGAGCCCATTGTTTGCCCGGAAGATAAAACCGAATTGGCCGTAGAACCGCTTTTCGCCGGATGGCAACGGTGAATTCGACATCTCCGACGCCGGAGTCGACTCGCCCGCGGCTGGATCGCGCAGATAAGCGGCTAAGTAACGAACATCGTCGGGCGGCAACGTAGTCTCAGAAAACGCGGGCATTTCTCCATTCCCGGCCCGCACGGCGGCGGTGAAGTGCGCGAAATCCATCTGTGCTGGATAGGGAATACGCGCCCGGTTCGGTCCATGACAAGCAATGCATGTTTGCGAATACAACGCAAAGCCGCGCTCCTCAGGCGTTCCGCTCAACAAGCTGGGGCGGCGTTGGGGAACCGCCTCAGTCATTTTATGAATGGTCGGTTCGTCGTAAGTCTTCACGTACATGACCCCCGTGGACGGATCGGCCGCCGTGCTGCCCTGATTCGCTCCGCCATTTTCTCCCGGGACCTCGATCGTGTATTGGTTGTAAGCCGGCGGAGTAAAAATCCCATCATTACTCGCGCTCATGAGGATCGTGCGGATCCGCGCCTTTTCGTCCGGATCGAGATAGGGGTCGATGTCGTTCAACGTAAATTTCTGGCGAGCAAAGGGCGGGGGAGCGCTGGGGAATTGTTGCGTCGGCCAGGACGCCTCGCCCGGCATATCCGACTGCGGAACCGGCCGCTCCTCCACCGGCCATAGCGGTTTGCCGGTCACCCGGTCCAGAACATACACAAATCCGAACTTAGTCGCCTGCGCAACCACGTCGACCTTCTTGCCGTCATGCTTCACCGTAAAAAGCAGGGGAGCCGATGCAGGGTCATAGTCCCAAAGATCGTGGTGGATGATCTGGTAATACCACAGACGCCTTCCCGTACGGGCGTCGAGCGCCAGAATGCAGTTACCGTAAAGGTCTGCCCCTTTGCGGTCCGCTCCGTATAAGTCATAGGTCGGGGAACCGAGGGGAAAATACACAATTCCCCGTTTCTCATCCAGCGACATCCCACCCCAGTCATTGTTGCCGCCCGTGTACTTCCATGCGTCGGGAGGAAACGTGTCATACCCGAATTCACCTGGGTGAGGAACGGTATGGAAAATCCAGACCATCTTCCCGGTGATCGCGTCATAAGCGCGAAGATCTCCGGGAGGCGACCCATACATTTCGCCGGGCGCAGAACCCAGAATGATCAGATTTTCGAAGACGCGTCCCGGACTGCCGCTCTGCACTCCCTGGCCAAAGTCCGACAAAGGCCGTCCCAACCCCACGCGCAAGTCTACCTTGCCGTCGTCGCCAAAAGACGTGATGGTCTTGCCGGTGTTCATATCCACTTCCTGCAAATAGCCATCAACTGCAAAGATCAGCCTCCGGTCTCTGCCGTCTTTTGAAATCCATCGATTGAACCCCCGATTTGTCGGCTGTCCGCTCTCGATGGGGTGAGCCCATATTTCCTTTCCAGTGGCGGCGTCCAAGGCGTAAATGCCATTGTCCTTACCGACGATATACATCACGCCGTCGATCACCAGTGGATTAAACGAAAACCTGCCCACTGGCCCGGGCGCCGGCACGAACCACGCCAACTTAAGATTGGTTGCGTTCTCCTTATTGATCTGTTTTAGGGCCGAATACTCCAGCGAATCCGGCGATCCCGCGTAATAGCTCCACGACGTATAGGGCTCTCCTTTTGAGCCCGCCGCGGTCTTGTGCGGGAAAACGGCAAGACACAGCGACACTATCCCCAAAAATGAAAATAAAGGCGCCAAAAGGTTTCTGTATCTTCCCATGATTCCCCCGTTCGGCTCTTGCCCCGCCAAGCCGAGTTATCGAACCACTCTTTAACTTTTGAACTTGTAGCCCATTTTTTCGAGATACGCCTTGCTGGTCTTCGCCGTCTCCAGCGGCGTCATCGGCCCGTTCACAGACGGATCCAATTCCACCATCACTCCGGTAATCAGCCCGTGGCTGTCCACCATTTCGAGAATCGCAGGGATGTCGACCTTTCCCATGCCGAGAGGGCAGTAGCCCTCGTAGTATTGCCATCCTTTATAGTCTTTCAAGTGCATATGGGTGAGTATGGGAAGAAAATCCTTCACCACTTTGACGGGATCCGCGCCCCCCTTTTGGAGTTGTCCGATATCCGGAGCGAACTTCATTTTTTCGGTGTTCACCGCGTCCATCACCGCGTAGACCTCGTCCTGGCTCTCAACGGCGGTGCTTGTGTGTTGATGAAGACCCGTCTGCAAACCGAGGTCAGTAATCACCGAGGCGTAGTCATTCAGTCCCGAGACAATGTCGTCGCGATGATCCTTAAAGTTATAGGTAGCCGAGTCAATATGATTGACCTGCAGCACGATGTAACTTCCATGGTATTTCTTAACCACCTGGCATTCCTTGGTTAAGCGCGCAATCTCGTCTTTTCTGTTGGCCGGATTCAACACATCCACCGCGGTATAAGCAGAAAGAAGCGGCACGCCATATTGCGCAATCAGAGGAGCTAACTGGTCGCGCTCATCCCAGTCGGCGATATCCTGGGTGAACGTTTCGAAGTTCCAAAAGCCCTCGGCGGAAATGTCCTTCAGCGCCAGGTTCAGCGTATCGTCATGGGTTCCGGGCTTCGGCGGAAACGTCCGCCAGGTGATGCAGGTATGACCGATCTTGAGTCGCTTCTTCTCGCTCTTGGCAAACGCCTCCGGTAAATTGGCCATTGCTGCTCCCATGGTAAGGGCCAAACCTTTCATCAATTCACGTCTTCCAATCATGGTTTCCATCCTTTAATGGAGAAGTTCGGAAGGTCCCTACCCGCTCCACATGCTACGGCGACGCGAGGAGCGGCCCTCGTCGCGCTCAATTCATCTGGCGCCATCCTGGTCACCATCCAAAATTGCAACCGCCCGGACGGGGGCCGCGGTCGAATTGACCCATTTCACGGGGAACAGACTCAGGGTAAATCCAAACGGCGGAAGCCGATCCAAGTTGGTCAAGTTTTCGAGGTGATAATACTCCCGCGTCATCATCACGCGGTGGGCCTCCCAGAATTGCTTGCGCTCGAACATCGCCCAAATGGGCGGATCGTAGGTGACTGCGTCAATCCCCGTCATTTTCACGCCCTGATCGAGCAGCCAATGTGTCGCTTGGCCGGTCATCCCCACATGGTCGGTCAGATATTTTTCGCTGTCTTGAATCTTTCCCGCGCCGGTATGGATCAAGACGATATCCAAGGGCTTGAGCGTGTAGTTGATTTTGGCGAGCGCCTCCTTCATGTCGTTGACGCAGATGCCCGCGCCCTTGGGAAGATGGCGGAAATCCAAACATACGCCATCGCCGTAACAAAATTCCAGCGGAATCGCTTCCGGCCCCGGAGCATCTTCCCGTAAGTGACGTAACGCGTCCATATGAGTGCCGATATGATCTCCGATCACGACTAAGTAGTGAGCCGTGAGCGAATCGACGCCGTATTTCGCCGCCCCGATGCGCTCGGCGAAGCCCTGCCAGGTCTCATACATGACCAGGGCGGGACGCACCACGCGGGGGAAGGTAATCATGTCGTTATGCACCGGCATGCTCAAGTCAATAAGTTGTCGCGCCATCGTTTCTTTGTCCTATTCTCCTTATTGAGTTCCCGTAAGTCCGCCGTCGAGGGTGAGAGTATGGCCGGTGATAAAGTCGGACGCCGGAGAAACCAGAAACAGCACCGCGCTCATGACATCCTCGGGCTCGCCGATCCGCCCCAGGGGAATGCGGGCCACGAGATTGGCGTAGAATTCCGGATCGGATAACATCTTGCCCACTTGCTCGGTCCGGATAAACGTGGGCGCAACAGCGTTGACGTTGATGGCGTGAGGCGCCCACTCCGCGGCTAGCTGCTTGCACATCGTAATCAGGCCGCCCTTGGCGGCGCAATACGCCGCGTAACCGCGCCCTCGCAAGGCCAAGAACGAACGCACCGAACCCATGTGAACCTGTTTTCCTCCGGTTCCTTGCCGGATCATGTGGCGCGCGGCCGCCTGCGCTTGAAACATGGCGCTCTTGAGATTGACCGCGTACACATAGTCGAACATCTTTTCCGTAAATTCTTCCGCTTTCTCTTCCCGGTTGAGTCCAACACAATTCACCAGGATGTCCAATCGACCAAAATGAGCAGCCGCCGCGTCCACCATGCGTTGGGTCTCGTCAACGGACGTCGCCTCAAAAGCCGCCGACCACGTTGGAGAACCGTCGTTGTCGAGCGCCTCGGCAAGCGCCGCGGCCCGCGACCCGTTGTGACCAGTAATCGCCACCTTGGCCCCCGACTTGGCCAAGCCCCGGCAGACCGCTTCTCCAATGCCACCGTAGCCGCCCGTGACCAAAGCGACTTTACCGTCCAAGCGAAACCGTTGTTCTATCTCCACCATAGACAGGCAAGTTCCTGTTCATCGATGCGGCGAGAAACGCAAAGAGCCGCGCCCTTGGTTCCTTCGTCGGACAAGAAAGCTTTCGTCATTTCTCTCCTTCGCGCTTTGGCGCAGAATCCCCATGCCGCTTCTTGCCGGCCGGATCGTTCGGATGTGAAGCCAGCGGGTAAACCGTAATGCGCAGAAAGGGAAACAACGGGAGCGAAGTCAATGCTTCGTGAAGGCGATCCGTGGTCTCGGCGCTCCAGATTCCCCAGTTCTCCCGACGCCCGGGAACCCGCCACAGTCGAATCAATGTTCCCGCCACTGCCAATTCTCGGGCGCGCATGGCCTCCCTTTCCCTTAGCGCCGTCTCGGCGTCCGATCCCGCCTGAATCCCGCTTACTTCCATATGCGCAAGAAATTCCATGCCCTCCACCGAAGTTATATGGGATTACTTATGCGCGAGTAACAGCCTGGCTTCTTCAATTACTTTGGCGGCTGAGGGTAAAAGCGCGCGTTGCAAAATGGGCGCTGCCGGAATTCTCATATCCGGAGTCGCCACCCGGCAAACGCTAAGTCTCATCCCGTTCCCGAATGACTCCTGCAGCCGCGCGACAATCTCCGCTCCGAAACCGGCCGTTCGATTCGCTTCGTGCAACACAATCACCCTGCCCGAAGCCTCTCTTACGGCAGCCTGCAGGCCTTCCTGGTCAAGCGGGCACAGCCAGCGCAGATCCAATACGCCGACGTCAGAGCCTTCACCTTCGAGTTGCGCGGCCGCGTCAAGAGCAATCGGCACGCCGGGACCCCACGTGACGATGACTGCGTCGCGACCCGGCCGGCGCATAACCGATTGTCCCATGGGTTCAATCGCATCGGAGAAATGAACCTCCCCGGTGGTTTGATATAAGCTCCTCGATTCAAGAACAATGCAGGGATCGGGCGCGGCCACCGCGGTGCGCAAAAGACTGTAAGCATCCTGTGGCGTAGCCGGAACTGCAATCCTAAGTCCCGGAATGTGAGCCAGGATGGCTTCGAGGCTCTGCGAATGCTGGGCGCACGACCCGGGAGTGGCGCCTTGCTGCGTGCGCACCACGACGGGCGCGCCCGACCTGCCGCCGGTCACGTAGCGAACGTTCGCCGCCTGGTTGATGATTTGATCGAGCGCCACCAGCATGAAGTCGGCCCACATAATTTCGACAACCGGCTTCATCCCCATCAGGGCGGCGCCGACCGCCGAGCCCAGGATGGCGCTCTCAGATATGGGCGTGTCGAAAACCCGATCCTCGCCATAAGTCTTCTGCAGGCCGCGAGCGGCGCCAAATATCCCGCCGGATTTTCCTACATCTTCTCCATAGACGAGCACTTCTGGCCGCGTGGCCAGTTCTCGCGCTAAGGCCTCGTTCACCGCTTGAATATAACTCACGGTCTTTACGGTCTCTGGCAACGGCGCTTCATCGGAAGGTAACTTCAATCCATCAACGGACCATACGTGCGCGAAAGCAGTCGCGGGATCGGGGCGTGGCGCGTGCAAAACTTCGGTTTGCGCCCGATCCAGTTCCGACCGAACGGCGCCGCGCAGCTCCTCCAATTCGTCGTCGCTCAAGGCGCCGGCCGCGATCAATTTATGCGAAAAGCTGATGATGGGATCGCGCCCTCGCGAATCCTCGCGGTCTTCCTTTGACCGATAATGTTCAATGTCGCGATTGTAGTGTCCCCAAAGCCGCGGCACACGGCATTCAATGAGAACCGGCCCGTGTCCTTCGCGCGCTCGATCCGCCGCTTGCCGCACCGTATCGCGCACGGCAACGGGATCGGCGCCGTCGATCGTGACTCCAGGGATCCCGTAGCCGTTCGCGCGCTGCGCGATCCGTTCCACTCGAAAGGTAAGTTTGGTGGGCGTGTATTCCGACCACCCATTGTTCTCGCAAATGATTAAAACGGGCAGACGGCGGGCGGCGGCGAACGCCAGTCCTTCATGAGTCGATCCCTGATTGAAGGCTCCATCCCCAATAGAAACAGCCACCACCTGGCCATTGCCGGAGAGCAGGTTCGCCATGGCCACGCCACATGCAATGGGAACGCCCGCTCCAACAATCGAGTTTTCCCCAATAAAGCGGCGATCGGGCGCCATCATGTACGCCGACCCGCCGCGGCCGCCATTCAGGCCAATCCTGCGATGGCATATCTCGCCAAACACCTCGCGCAACGGCAAACCCGAAGCTAAGGCCCATCCGTGCCCGCGATACGTCGCAACAATCTGGTCGGCCCCATTCAACCCGGCGAGCGTTCCAACGGGGACCGCTTCCTGGCCTGCGCAAAGATGAGCCGAGCCGATCACTTCCGGCGGGGTGGCGTTGCTCAAGTCAAGCGCTCTCTGCTCGAGTTCACGAATCAGCAGCATTTCCCTGAGGAGAGCTATGCCGTTCGTCTGTTCTTCCGCATCGGTGCGCTTGATTCCACTCGATTCGGCAGTCCTCATCGGTCATCCCCTGTATGAATCGCCAAATCATGGTGGATATTTTGATTCTTTCCAGAAGAAAATCTGCTATCGCGGTAAACAATGACGGAGTAGCGCGTTCCACAAAAGCTCGATAAGTAAAGCATTCTTTCGCTCAATCCTTTCCAGGGTCTTCGACGAATCAGGCACGTTCGCGCGTGGCGTCAAGAGCGATTCCGTTCCAAAATTGCGGCTGCTTGCGTTCAAATTCCGGGCGGTGGGCTCTGCAGCCGTTGCGGCTCTGGGTCTACGCTTTCGCGTCAGCCGCCCGGAAAAGGCGGATTTCCGAGCTTCTAAAAATCGGCCCGTAAACTTAATTGTATTTGTCTCGGCGTGGCTCCAGGAGCCAGCGAACTGATGACGCCAAACCCGGTCCCGCCGTAAGTGGTCCCGGGAGCCCCGTAATTTTGAATATTGAACACGTTGAAGAATTCTCCGCGGAACTGGAAGTTCAACGATTCCCAGGCGTGAAACTGCTTCATCAGCGAAAAATCGAAGTTATCGTATGGCATGGCCGTAATCATCCCTCGGCCTGAATCGCCGTATTCGTTGACCGGGTGAGAGAAAACCGATGTGTTGAAAGCCGCATTTTTCGTCGGGTGGGAAAGCTTTGGGCTTCCGCTCACATTGGCGCGATCGTAGTTATAGGTGCCGGTGTTGCCGATATTGGCCGGATCAATACCCGCATCGGGGAATCCAAGGGGAACGCCGGTATGAGCCGACGCATCGAGATTGGCCTGCCATCCGCCAATGAGATTCGAAGCCAAGCCGTTTCTCAGCCAACGCTGGCCCGGACCAAAGGGTAGCTGATACAGGCCATAGCCGTACCATAGCAGCTTAATGCTATTCCCTGAGATGCCATAATCCGCGCGGAGATCATTGTAGTTTTGCATGGCGGAATAGCTTTGCGGTCCGTTCTCCACTCCATAGTAACCGCTACTGCCGTTATCCATCGATTTGGACCAGGTAAAACCGGTCCCGAAATTGAGCCCATTGGTTAGGCGCTTATCCACCCTCATCTCGAGTGCGTTGAAGTTCGAGTCACCGCGCGATGTGGCTTCGAGGGCGGTGCCCGACCATGGGAATGGCCGGTCCGCGCCGGCTTCCCCAGGTACAGGCGAGTTATTCGACACTCCGGTGATCGGCAAATGCCGGTCAAGGCTGCCCACGTACGAGACAGACGCTAACAGGCTGGAGGTAAGCTGCTGTTGGATATCGAGATTGAACTGTTGAGAAAAGTGATCTTTCAATTGCGGATCGTAGTACCAGCCGAACTGCGCGAAAGGTGTTGGGACCGTGGGCAGAGCCTTGGTCGAGCTGATGGTCGGAATCACATCCTCGACCGTGGTGACGGGGCCTCCAATGACGTTAAAGTCGAGAGGCAAAGAGGAATTCGACGGCCATGCCAGCAGACGGTCTCTTACGGTTTGGATGGAGCCGGTTACGTTATCGTAGATCAGGCCATATCCGCCGCGGATCACCGTGTTGTTCTTGAACTGGTAAGCAAAGCCGAAGCGAGGCCCGAAATCCGTGTAAATGGGAGCGGGACCCAGGTTGGGATTGGCGGCAGGCACTACGTGCGCCGCGTTGGCCGCTGCCTCCGCGGGCGTAAGAGCGGGGTCGGTAGCGAGCGTCGGCATACAGGGCGCATACACGCCCCCGGCCGGGTTACAGTCCGGAGGTAGTTTGCCTCCCGAAACAATCCAGTTGCCCGTTCTCGGGTCGAGCATGCCCGCCGTGGTTCCATTCAACAGGTGGGGCGACGATTCGCCGTCCCAGCGCAGGCCGGCGTTGATCGTCAAGTGCGGAAACGCCTTCCAGGAATCTTCGATGTAGGCCGAGGGAGAGATCGTGCGAACGGCGTTCACTTCAGACTGAAAGCGGCCATTGTCCGGTACGCCAATGAGTGCGCTGGCAAGGGGATTGCCTGTCCCCCCCTGATTGTTCGGGTCGGCCGTCTCGGCTTGAGCAAAGGTAAAAGTAGCCGAACCAAAAGTTTCACCGTTGATGCCTTGGATCATCTCCGGAATCTGCTCCTCAAAGCCGTAGCGGAACTGGTGGTTTCCATGCATCCAGGTTACGTTGACCGCGAAATTGAGTTCGTGGCTCACATTCTCGCTCGGACCACTGCCGCCGATGCCGTTGTAACCGATCGTGAGTCCCGTCTGAGCAGCCGAGGAAGTCGAGGTGTAACCGAAGTTCTGGAAGCCGTAAACCCCCTGCACCGCGCTGAAAATCGCGTTGCCGCCCGCCGCAATCCCGGTAAACGTCGTCGTGCCCAAAGAGTTGAACCGGCCCGAGTATCCAATCGTCGCATCCAAAATGAGGCGCGGCGAGAAGACGTGCGTGACTCCGCCTCCGAAGTTCCTGTCGTCCGCCGACGACACAGTGCTCGCGTGCTGCGAGCTTGGACTGATACTGGATCCGTCTTCAAAGCTGTAGCGGAACCACATGGTGTTATTGGCGCCGAAATTCTGATCCACGCGGCCGGTGAATTCCTCGGCGGTGTTCGTGCCTACGGTGTTCAGAATGGTGTTGGGCGATCCCGCGGTCAGCGGCGTGAAATTCGGAGTGTCGCTATACGCCTTGATAAACGTCTGCACGCCGGGATCGATCATGCTCGCGGGAATCACGTGACCAACCTGGTTGGCCGGTTCCACGCCCGCTCCGATTTCCGGCCGCGTGAAGTTTCCCGCCGTCCCCGTGGTTTGAAACGGGTTATACAGCAGTGCGGGCTGGCCCGAGCTTGTCACCACCGAGGCATTGGTGAAATCGCCGCTCAGCTCTGCCGCGGTGGGCGAGATATAACTGGCACCGGCAGCCTTCGAGTATCGCCAGGCTTCCCACCCCGCAAAGAAGAACGTTTTGTCCCTCCCGTGATAGACCTTTGGGATCTTCACCGGCCCGCCGAAGTCCGCGCCATATTCGTTTTGCCGAAACGGCGCCGGAGGCGCGGGCGTGTTCCCGTTGAAGTCCGTGAACGGATTGCGCGAATCGAAGTCGTTGTTGCGCAGATACTCCCAAAGCGAACCATGATACGTATTGGTCCCTGACTTGGTGACCACATTCACCACCCCGCCCAATACGCCGCCGTATTCCGACTGATCGTCATGCGACAAAACTTTGAATTCCTGGATGGAATCAATGATGGGTCCAACGTCGTAGGAACTGGCGAAAGCGGCGGTGTTGATCACGCCATCGAGGTAATAGAGATTCTCGCGGTTCCATTGTCCTTGCGTGGCCGGAAACACGTAGGTCGATCCGGGAATGCCGGGAGACCCGAAACCGGTGCCATACGCAACGTTCCCGTTCTGCGAGTAATTCACCGGGTTCTCGCCCGGAGTGAGCGTCAGCAGCGTCGAAAAGCTTCTGCCGTTCAGGGGCAGATTGTTCACCGTGCGCTGTTCCACCACCGAGCCCAAGTTGGCGGTCGACGCCTGCAGCATTTCCGCCGTCGCATTGACGCTCACCGTCTGCGTCGTCTGGCCAAGTTGCAGTTTGAAATCCTGCGTCGAAAACTGATTCACATCGAGCCGGAGATCGGGCTTTTCCGCCTTCTGGAAACCGGTCGCACTCACCGTGAGGTTGTACGCTCCCGGGGGAATCAACGGAAACTCATACAGGCCTTCCCCGTTGGTCTGGGTGGTTCGCACCAAACCGGTCTGCGTGTCCTGCAAACTCACGGTTGCGCCCACCACCACCGCGCCGTTGGGGTCGTAAACGTGGCCGTTGAATTGGCCGGTCGCCGTTTGCGCTGGCAAGGCGGTGGCCAATCCGAGCAGCGCTGCAATGCCGATCAGGGCCAGAACAGCGGTTCCAAAACTGTCTTTGCGGCCAGACGGCTGGTGCTGCGCAGGCTCACGCCTCAGCGCGGGGGCACTCCAAGACTTACGCATATTTTCCTCCGTGGGGAAGCTTCTCTTCAGACCCGCTTAACTTTCTCTTCAGACCCGCTTAACTCGATTGGTTTGTCGCTTGCCGCCCTGCTGTTCGGGGAATTTCCTTTGGGCGCTTTCAAACCGGCAACGTTATAGGCCCTTAGAAATGGGCTTGTCAAGAAAAATATCTCACTATGACATTGGCATCATACTCTGATACTTCTCTGCACCCTTTTGGGCCGTTTCGCTGCTTGGAAACCCAGGGGAAGAACTCGGCAATCGGTATAGGAGCTTTAAGAGAGATTTGTCAAGAAAAATATCTACATATAAACTATTCGTCAGCATATGATGCATTCGTCGACGACCGGAATTCCTCCAATCCGTCGCATGCGCGCTTCCCCAGCCCCTGAAGTTCCCCTGCGAGACTTTGATTCTGCATCGGATGGGAACCGTGGGTGCGAACCTTTCGCCACATGAGTTCTATACTGAAACGCACGGCGTAGGTCCCCTTGACTCCCCCACCACAGGCGGACCGATATTCGACATTTGGGTTTGGAATCGCACCATGCTTCTCAACGGCGCCCAATCGACTCGCCCCCGCAAACGTGCAATCGCCTCCCGTTGGGCAGCCTGGCTGGCGCTCGGCGCGGTCCTCCCGATTCCGTGCGCTTCAGCCGGGGCCGCGCAATCAGCATCGTCCGCGCAAAAGTCCATTTCCGCCTCCCCGCTCGTCGATCGGGCGCGAATATTGATTCAGGCCGGCGACCCGCAAGGGGCCTTAAACCTTCTCGAGCACTCCAGTCCCAGCGGCGCCGATGCCGGTGAGATCCATACCCTCAAGGGAATCTGTTTCGCCATGACGGCGAAGCCCATTGAGTCCACGGCCGAATTCGATCGGGCCATCGCCTTGCGCCCGAAGGATGCGCCCATCTATTTTTCCGCCGGCCTGGCCGCTGCGGGCTTCGACAATCTGGACCGCGCCCTCGCTATGCTGTCGCAGGCGCTCCATCTCGACCCCGCTCTGCCTGGGGTTCGCTATAACTATGCTCTTGTCCTCGCACGCGACGGCCGGTATGCCGACTCAGAGCAACAGGCGGATCTGGAACTCACGACCACGGCCGCCCGAGCGGAAACTCCCGTCGAACTTTGGAAGTTGAAAGCGCGCGACGCCTATTACCAGAAAAAGTGGCGGGATGCGATCGATTCCTTCCAAAAAGTTCTCGCCCTCGAACCGGACGGGGCCGAGGCCTACGCGGCGATGGGCGAAGCGCTTTATTCCCTCAATCGGCCTCAGCAAAGCCAGGTCGCGCTCGAAAAGGCGCTGGCCCTCGATCCCCAAGATGGAACCGCGCACCAAATACTCGGCAAGCTCTATCAGGACGACGGCAAGCAGGACGCGGCAATCCCTGAGTTTGAAGCAGCCATTCGCTTGAATCCCAACGACCGCGAGGCCGTTTACCGGTTGTTCCGGATCTATAACAGCAAGGGAGACACGGCGAACGCCGCAAGGCTGCAAAAGCAACTTCAAGGTCTGCTGGCCAACAATTTGGCGCAATCGAACAACGAAGCCAAAGCAGCCGTGCTCAACTCCCAGGGCATTGCTCTCGAAAAGAAGGGTGATTTTGCCGCCGCGCTCGATGACTACGATCAGGCGGCGAAGATCGATGTCACCAATATCATCTTTCAGCGCAACGCGGCACTGCTTCTCTGCAAGATGGACAGAGCCGAGGAGGCGATTCCCCGCCTGCGCGATATTCTTTCGCTCGATCCCGATGACGCGGAAACGCTCGAGATCCTGGCTGTCGCCCACGAGCTCACCACGGGGCGCGCCGGCAACACGATGAGTCTTCCTGCGCCGCATGCCTCTCGTTGAACCGACGGCCGCACGAATGACCGCCAGGACGGCTTAATTCTGGGCTTCCACGACGGCATGGCGGCGCGCGAGTTTTTCCACCGCATCCCAGTCGATGAAGATTCCGATCCCAGGCTCGCCGCTCGGCGCCATCTTTCCCTCCTTTGCAACCGGGACGTTGCGCAGCATGCGCTCCAACGGATCGGCGCCCGATTCTTCCGGGATCCACTCCACGCTTTCGACGTTGGGAAAGGCGCAAGCCAGGTGCGCATGAACCGGGGAAAAAACGTGGGGAAACACGGTCCTGCCGGCGGCAGCCGCGATATGGATCGCCTCGATCGCGCCCGTGATTCCTCCCACCGTCGTCGCATCCACGCGCAAAAGATCGATGCCCGCAACCAGATCGGCAATCACTCTGGGACCAAACGTATCTTCGCCGGCCGCAATCGGTGTCGCCAGAGCACGGGCAAGCTCGTGCGTCAGGCGTATATCGGTGGCGGCAAAAGGATCTTCGAGGAAACTCAACCCCAGACCGTCGAGAGCGCGACAGGCTTGCTTCGCCTCGGTCAGGGTGCTCCAACTCCAGTGGGCGTCGGCGGCCACGCCTCCCGGCATTCTGCCAACCACCGCCGCCGCGTATCGCTCGTCGAAGGCCTGATCGTCGCCTTTGAGCATGATCTTGACGCGCCGAATCCCGGAATCCTCGAGGCGGCCCACTTCATCCACAACGTCGGCAATCGAACGCAGGTCAACGTAATAGCCGGCGACGACCGTGACGTCCGCCGAACTTCGCCATCCTCCAATCAGTTCATACAACGGCTGCCGCGCCTGTTTGCAGCCGATATCCCACAGCGTCATATCGATGAGACTGAGGCCGCGCGTCAGAGCGGCGCGGGCCGGAACATTCGAGAGCTCGAGGCTGACCATCGCTTCACGGCGCATCGCGGGGTTCTTCCCCAGCACGCGCCGCGCCATGCCGCTCACCGTTTCAAACAGCGGCGTTCCGCGCGGATAACCAATCGCTTCTCCGCAAACTCCAGCGTCCGTTTCCATCCGGACCAGCACATAGTCGCGCGTTTTGATTTCAACGGGACCTAATCGCAAGATCTTCGGCAAAGGAATGCCGCATTCCGCAATCCTTACTTTGGAAATCTTCACTTTGGGCTCCTTTTTGGGGCTCATGCCGCGCGGAAGCAGTGCTCGTCTGCAGGAAGCGCCGCCTCGCCGAAGAGCACGCGGTCAAATAAGGCCCCGCAACGTGCCCCCGATATCGATGCTCGAACCCGTGATAAACTTCGCCAGCGGCGACGCCAAAAACACCACCGCGTGCGCCACGTCGATCGGTTCACCAATGCCCAGCGGCATATAACGCTCGGCGAGAAACCGTTCGAGCGCTTCTTCCTTCCCCACTCCATACGCAGCCACCAACTGATCCACAATGCCCCCGGGTCGCGTCCACATCTGCGACCAAATGGGGCCCGGCAACACTGCGTTCACGCGCACGCGAGGAACGTATTGCCTGGCCAGCGCCTTGGTCAGATACAGCAGTCCGGCCTTGCACACGCCATAATCCATCAAGCCCGGTTCCGGCTGCTTGGCAAGATCTGACGCGGTATTGACCACCGCGCCCGATCCTTGCTCCGCCATCCGCGGGAGCAACGCACGGCAGGTGCGGATCGTCCCCATCAGGTTGACGTCGAAGCTGCGGGCCCAATCCGGGTCAGTCAACTCTTCAAAGTTGCTCGCGTTTCCTACGCCGAGATTGTTCACCAGGATATCGGGTGCTTTTCCGAATCGATCGAGCACCGCGCTCACGGCGCGATCCACTCCTTCAGCCGTTGCCAGATCCGCAACCACCACGCCGGCCCAGCGGCGCGATTTTTCCTCGAGCGTCTCCTCGTCGCGATCGGCCACGATCACGTTCGCGCCCTCTTGCGTCAACAGATCGGCAATTGCTTCGCCGATCCCGTGTGCGCCGGCGCTCACAAATGCGCACTTATCGTGAATCTGATAGTCCATCGGTGACTCCTAGAGCGTGATCGATTCAAATATTGCCATAGTGGCGCAGTGCGAGGTGGCGTTTGCTTCCACCCCAGCGAGCACAAATCACTCGTTGGGGACCCCGGAATACCACCCCGGAATACCACCCCAGCGAGCACAAATCACTCGCTGGGGACCCCGGAATACCACCCCAGCGAGCACAAATCACTCGCTGGGGACCCCGGAAAGGAAAACGCCGCTCAGCGTCCCGGATCCTGTCAAGAGCAGAATCGATATCGCTGTCATAGAGACCTTGTAAGAATTGCGTCAAAAAAATTTGCTTGAACAGGCGCGTTAATTCCGGAATGCTTCTTTCTCCACCGTCCGGTTTCGAAAGCCAACGAATCGTAGCAATCGATGGCGATGCAAGTCAACCTTGCGCTTGCCTGGGCAGCGGCTCAGTTCGAAGGGTGCGCGCTTCAGCCCGGACGAAAAGGCTTTCAAATTGAGAGGGGCTTTAGTCTTGCGAGAATGCAAAGTCCAATTGGCCCGCTCTCCTTGCTTCCGGACCACCCGTCATCGATCCTGCCGGCGCCAACAGTTATAGTAGGAATCAGTCATCGTTTGGACAAACGGTGAGGCCGCAATAAGTTGCTCAGCAAGGTGGCGCACTGGTTGGTCCATGCGGGACGCATTCGACCTCCTCACCCAACATGATGAAAGACCTTCAGGGAAAAGTCGCTCTGATTACCGGAGCCAGCCGAGGCATTGGCCGTGCGATTGCATTGTCGATGGCCGGGGCCGGCGCGGACGTGATTCTCAACTACCGCAATCGCGCCCAGGACGCGCAAGCCGTCGAAGCGAAAATTCTCGCCTCGGGACGCCGCTCGATCGGCGTTCAGGCCGATGTCTCCGTCGCCAGTGAGGTGGAGCGCCTCGCCCGCGAAGCGCTAACCCGCATGGGCAAAGTCGACATTCTCGTCAACAATGCGGGCGTTTCCCGCCCCCAGGCTTTGGATGAAATCACCGAGCGCGATTGGGACGAGCTGATCGACATCAATCTCAAGTCCTGTTTTCTCGTCACGCAGGCCTTCGTCCCTGCCATGCGCAAGCGCAAGTGGGGCCGCATCATCAATGTTTCTTCGGTAGCCGCGCAAATCGGCGGCGTCGTTGGGCCGCATTACGCCGCGTCGAAGGCCGGTATGTTAGGGCTCACCCACTACTACGCACGGTATCTCGCCACCGAAGGCATCACCGTCAACACCATTGCTCCCGCTCTCATCGAAACCGACATGACGCGCAACAATCTCCGCGCCAGCGTGAACCATATTCCGGTAGGCCGGTTCGGTTCCGTCGATGAAATCTCGGATATTGCGGTCCTTTTGGCGATGAATGGCTACATCACCGGACAAACCATCAACGTCAACGGTGGATGGGTCATGAGCTGATCGGGGCCCGCATTTCCAGCCGCGCGAACCTTGAATTTCATCTTTGCGTCCGCACGCATCCGTCGGACGCACCGCGAGCAAATGCCGTCGTCCCCTATAGCACTTCTCCTTCTGCTGTACGCCGAAGCCGGGAGCTCAAGTGGCGATTCCCCAAAGAATCGCCACCTTCGATTGAAATCGCAGGGGCTACATGTGAAGGAGAAGTGCCCTACCTGGCTGTGAATCGCCCGGCTTCCTGCTTATTCGGGAAACTGAATTTCCTCGAAGAACTTGTACGTGCTTAGATCGGACGGCGGCGCAAAGAAGCAGGCCACTTTCATCGGCTCGCTTCCCGAATTCTGCAGCATGTGAATCTGTCCTTGCGGAAAGAGCACCGCGCAGCCGGCTTTCACCGGTTCCACGACGCCCTCGATCATCACCCTCCCCGAGCCTTGGACAATATAGATCACTTCTTCCCCGTTGGGATGCGAGTGCGCCGGCCGCACCGTTTGGCCGGGCTGCACCTCAATCACGCACATGGTGCAATGATTCGCGCCGGTGTTTTCCTTCGTCACCACCCAGCGCAGGTCGCGGCCGGGAAGATTCAGAGCTTCAATGCTGTTCTCGTCGACAATGGGCAGTTTCATGGGGACCTCGTGGGATGGGGAAATTGCGTTTATGCTCGCCGCGCGCCCAGGCGATTGGCGACCGTGTCGGCAATGGCGCTGGGGCTCAGGCCGAATGCGGCGATCAACTGCTCATACGTGGCCGAATGAACGAACTGCGCTTCGCCCCGCGCGTCGAGAGTCGAAATCGTCGCCACCCGCTCCAACACGTCCGCCCCGAAATCGCGCCGCCGCCGGTACAGCGTCTTCAAAAAGTTCTGCCACAGGTAGCCGTTGTTCTGTTCGGCAAACACCACCAGCTTGCCTGACGCCGCTAACTCCATCAGCATTTCGCCGTCCACTGAGGGCATGTCCACTACGCCGGCCTCAATGCCGCGCGCGGAGAGAATCGTCGCCGCCTGCAGCGCCTCATGCACCCCGCGCCCGCTGCTGATGATGACCGCTCTCTCCTCCGCACTCTCGCGCAGGCGGTATCCCTTGCCGAACTCGAACTCATAGTCATCGGAATAGAGCACCGCGGCCTCGGTGCGCATCACGCGCACATACATCAGGCCTCGATTGCCTTCCATAATCCACTTCATAATGGCCAGCAATTGCTGCGGGCAGGAGACGTCGATGATCTTCAAGTGGGCCACGGCGTCGAAAGTTGTAGTGTCGTCGTTGCCCATGTGCGTGGCGCCGTTGGTCCGTGTTTCAAAGTTAGCCGCGGTGGCCAGGAAAGTCAGGTCCAGCCCGTGGCCTTCGCTCAACCAGCCGTTGGCCATCTCGATGGACTCCAGCCGTTCTTGCTGGCCCACCGCGATGCGGCGCATCACCTGCCAGTTGAAAAACGGACAGAAGGTGCTCACCCACACGTTCCCGCCCAGCGCGGCAAAGGCCTCGCCGATCAGCATCATGTTGGCCTCAGCTACGCCCACATTGAGGGCGCGTTGCTGATCCACGGCCGCCACGCCGCCTTCGAGCCCGCTGGTCGAAGCCAGATCGGAGTCGATCGACGCCACCCGATCATCCAGCGCAAACACCTTCATCGCCCCCGTCACGATCGCCGCGGCGGTATAGCTTTTCGCGCGATCGATCTTCGGCAGCAGCGCCGGGTTATAGCGAATGCGCTTGTCTCGCCGGGGCACGCGTCCGGTAATCACCGGCCCGGGAACCGACCGCACCGTTCCCTCGCCGCCATCCAGGCGGATCTCCAGGTGCATCGCGCGCGCCGCTTCGAAAAGCAGCCCCCGCACCTCCGCCTCTGCGGGCTCATCGCTCAATTGCGCCAGGAACGCCACCACTTCGGCGACGCGCTTGCCGCGCCGCTCCTGCTGCATCGCCAACTCCTGCGCGCCCAGCGCATCCGGCACGGTCACTTTGTGCTTGTTGAGAAAGTCCGACAAAGCTCCGTAGCCTTTGGTCGCGTGGCAAATGATGGCTGTCGGCTTGCCGTTGCGCACTCCCAGCCGGAAGCGCTCCAGCGCCGCCAGAACTCCGTCGTATTGCGTCGCGTCCACATCCACGGCTTCCCATCCGTAGGCACGGAACACCGAGGCAAGATCGGGCATGGGGTAAACCGTCTTCGTATGGATGTCGAGTTGTCCGTGATTGCGGTCCACGAGTACGCAGAAGTTATCCAGATGGCTCTGACCGGCGTACATCACGGCCTCCCACACCGTGCCCTCCTGCAATTCGCCGTCGCCCGTCACGCAATAGGAATCGAAACGCGGTTCGGCGCGGCCGGCGATCGCGAAACCCTGCGCCACGCCAATGCCCTGGCCCATCGGACCGGTTGCAATCTGGATGCCGGGCAGAACCGGCCCGGGATGGCCGTTGAGAATGCTGTCGTACGACCGCGAGTTCTTCAGCACGCTCACATCGAAATAGCCCAGATCCGCGTAGATCGACGCCAGCGCCGCCACCGCGTGTCCCTTGCTCAGCGTGAACATGTCCTGGCCGCGGCGCGTCGGGTCTTCGATATCGAGCCGCAGGCCGCCGCCATAGAACAAGGCCGCCAGCGGAATCACTGCGGACATCGCGCCGCCGGAGTGCAGGCCGTTATCCACCGCATCGCGGCTTTGCTCCACCGTCAGGATGCGGATGTCGGAGTCCTTCACCGCCAGCAGTCGCAGCATGCCTTGGCGCAGCAACGACGCTCGCGAAGCAAAGGGGTCGCGGATCGCACGCCGCGTCGGACCTACACTGGAAGCAGAAGCGTGCACGCCCTTGAATCCTCCGTCCCCGCGGGCTCCGCGCGTCAACGGCGCATCGGCGGCAGATTCCGCGCAGGCCAAACTATGATGCTTAATATGCAACTCCCGTTGCGTAATCGAAATCTACTATAAGTTTGCCAATTCGGCGGTGTCAAACCGTTCCGGCGTCCGCGCTCGCGCCCGGCGCCGGCAAGCGGAATGCAGGGCAGGGAGGTGCTGGAGATGCGCGTAGCCGTGATTGGAGGAACGGGCCACATTGGCAGCTACCTCACACCCATGCTCGTTGACGCCGGACATGAAGTGACCTGTGTTTGCCGCGGCCAGCGCCAGCCCTATCGCGAGCATCCCGCATGGGGCGCCATCGCCTATTGTCATCTCGACCGCGCCGCGGAAGAAGATGCAGGCTCATTCGGCGAACGCATCGCACGTCTCGAAGCCGACGCCGTCATCGACCTCACCTGCTATCACCCGGCGAGCGCGCGTCAACTCGCCGGCGCGTTGCGCGGCAAGCAGACGCATTTGCTCAACTGCGGCACGATTTGGGTGCATGGCCCCAGCGCGTCCATTCCCACTACGGAAGATCGGCCGCGCCAGCCATTTGGCGATTACGGCATCCGCAAGGCCGCCATCGAAGCCTGGCTACTGGCGCAGGCGCGCGAAACCGGCCTGCCCGTCACCATTGTCCATCCCGGCCATATCGTCGGTCCGGGCTGGGCGCCCGTCAATCCGGCCGGCAACTTCAACACCGCCGTCTTCGCCGCGCTCATGCGGGGCGATGAAGTATGCCTTCCCAACTTCGGCATGGAGACCGTTCAGCACGTGCACGCCGAAGACGTAGCACGCGCGTTTCTGCTCGCCATCCGCAACCGCGAAGCGGCGCTCGGACAAAGCTTCCATGTGGTGGCCGCCTCCGCGCTCACTCTGCGCGGCTACGCCGAGCAGATGGCGGCCTGGTTCGGCCAGCCGCCCAACCTGCGCTTTCTGCCCTTCCGTGAATGGAAGCAATCCGTGTCGGAACGCGACGCCGCCGTCACGGAAGACCATATGCGCCACTCGCCTCATTGCAGCATCGAGAAGGCGCGACGCCTGCTCGGCTACGAGCCGCGTTATACACCGCTCCAGGCGGTGCAGGAGTCGGTCTCCTGGCTGCTCTCGAACGGCGTCATCGCCGGCCCTGGTCAAGCTCCGCACCAGCGCGCGTCCTCCCTTGCGTCACCGGCGGCCCAATAGCCTCAATACGAAGTCGCTGGTTCGTATTGCGCAATGCGCCGTTCGCTTCCTCGCCGAGCCTTCTTTTTTCGCCATGCGCACAACGCGCGGGCGCAGCTCCTCGAAGGACGCCCCGTGGTCCAGTCAATTTCACCGCTTCATCTTCACCGCCTCATCCCCGCCCAAAACACGTCTGGCGCGCCTTTCTGCGGCGCTTTGCCAACCCGCCCATAATCAGCAACATCCCATCTCGCCGCGGGCCGTTTTATCTCCGCCGCAGTTCCCTGAAATCTTATCTTGACTATCGTGATTACGCGGTGTTAATGTTCTGCCTGCAAAGTTCGTTGCATATGGTGCAATAGTTCGAAACCGAAAAACTTCCCCCCGCGTTCCCCTGATTGGAGGTCACAATGCAGCTTTCCAAGGCGGTATTCTGCATCCTTGCGCTCGCGTTCTTGGCCGTTGCCTTCCTGACGGTTTCCGCCCATGCGCAAAACATCTTCGGCGCCATTGTTGGCACCGTAAGCGATCCTTCGGGCGCCGTGCTGCCCGGAGCCACAGTCACCGTGACCAACACGTCGACGGGCGAAAAGCGATCCGCCGTCACCGATGGACAAGGCAACTACGAGATTCTGTCCCTGCCACGCGGAGAATACAGTGTCGATGTCGATCACTCCGGGTTCAAGCACTTTTCCCGCAGCCCCATCGACGTGGTTGTCGACCAGCAGGCGCGCGTCGACGTGAAAATGGAGGTCGGTTCGCAAAGCCAGCAAGTCGTCGTCAACGCCGCCCCGCCCATCATGCAAACTGAGAGCGCCTCGCTCGGTCAGGCTGTCGAAGGCAATGCCGTCCAAACCCTGCCGCTCAACGGGCGAAACGTGCTCGCCCTGGTCGCGTTAGTTCCCGGCGTGGTTCCGCAAGGCAGCTCCTTCGGCAATCTCACGGGCCAGAATGTCTTTGCGGCGGGCAATTATCAGATCGACGGCGGCAACGCGAATCAAGGGTCGGTGCTCGTCGATGGCGCCCCCGTCAACACCTCCTACGGCAACACGGTCGAGCTGGTGATGGATCAGGACGTCGTCCAGGAATTCAACGTCCAGACCCACAACAACACCTCCGAATTCGGCATGTACACCGGCGGCGTCATCAACATGAGCACCAAGTCCGGCACAAACGCGTTCCACGGCGAAACCTACGAGTATCTGCGCAACACCGTGCTCGACGCCAACACGTTCTTTGCCAATCGCGAGGGCACGGGCAGGCAGGCGTGGCACCAGAACCAGTTCGGCGCCAATATCGGCGGACCCATCAAGCGCGACAAGCTGTTCTTCTTCGGCGATTACCAGGGATACCGGCAGACGGAAGGCTACCCATTTCTGAATACGGTTCCTACGCCGGCGGAGCTAACGGGCGACTTCTCCGCCATCACCGCGCCCATCTACGATCCAACCACCACCTGCGGCTACAACGGCAACCCGGCGTGCGTCGCAGGCCAACCTACCCGGCAGCAGTTTTCCTATAACGGAAAGCTCAACGTTATTCCCCCCAGCCGCTTGAGCGCTGTTGCCCAGAACCTGTTGGCCTTTCCCTCGACGATGCCTGGCGCCATTGCCGGCACAGGAATCTATGCGAAACCGAATGAAACTGGAACCATGACTGCCGAGGGTCCGGTGAACAATTTTTCCACCCTGGCCACGGCTGGCGGGCGCAACGATCAGTTCACCCTTCGCGGCGATCAGGTTTTTAGCTCCAAACAGACCGCTTTCGAGCGCTATACCTGGTGGAAATCGGCAAACATCGGCACCCAGCCCTATGGCAACGGACTGATCACCGGCGACCCCATCTCTCCTGAAGCCTTCACCACCCAGCAGGGTGTCATCGGTGACACCTACGTCTTCAACCCCACCTCCGTCGCCGATGTGCATCTCTCTTACCTGCGTTGGAACTATGTGCGCACGCCTGCCTTTCTGGGCCTCAATGAAAGCCAGGCCTTCGGTTGGCCGGGGTACATGGATTTCGGCGCCCTCAATAACCTGCCTAAATCCACTGCCGTGCCCGTTATGAGCATTTCGGGGCCCATCAGTTACACCGAAGGCTCGGCCGGCTACATTTTCTCCATCAATAACAACTACACGATTGCCTCGACCTATCAGAAGATCTGGAAGCAACACACCTTCAAGTTCGGCATCGACCTCCGCCGGCTGGAAATGGATTACTTCCAGAACAACGACCCGGGCGGCGTCTTCACCTTTGACAACGTCTTCACTTCTCAGAACGTCTCGTCGCCTGGAACCACCGGCAACGGGCTTGCCTCCTTTGAATTGGGGTATGTGTCCAACAGTTCCTCGCAAACCGTGCAAACTGCGCCCCCAACCTTCCAGACCCTCTATTACCAGGGCTACTTCGCTGAAGATACCTGGGTGCCGACCAACAAGCTGACGCTCACCTTAGGTCTGCGCTACGAGGTTCCCGGCGTCTACATCGCGCGGCACGGCTGGGCCGACACGTTCAACCCCAAGGAAGTGAACCCGCTGGTCACCAACAACGGCGCTCCCGTTCTCGGGGCGTTCGACTTGGTCAGCACGCCGCAGCATCCGGAGGCCGGCGTCCGCAACGAGGTCTGGGATGACTGGTCGCCCAGGTTCGGCGCGGCGTATCGCGTCACCAACGGCACGGTGGTGCGCGGCGCCTGGGGCAAGTTCGTCATCCCCGCCGACCTCCAGTTCCCCGAGGCCCCGCTCCAGGCCGGCGTCAACTTCCTCAATAACCTCATGGTAAGCACCACCAACGGCGAGGAGACGCCCAATAATTACGTAAACGGCGTATATACGACTAACAACACCTTGGACAATCCGTACCCCAACGGGCTGCAGGCGCCGCCGCATCGTAATCCCGACTACCAGCAGATTTTGCTCGGCGGCAATCCCCAGGCCCTCTACGCCAACGAGCCCAATGGCGAAACGTATCAGTGGAATGTATCCGTCGAGCACCAGTTCCCGCTGGGCGTAGCCCTCACGGCAACTTACTCCGGGTTGCGTGGCGATCATCTTCCCATGAGCTTCTCGATCAACCCGCTTTCGGACAGCGTGATTGCGCAAGCCAAAGCCGATCCCAATTGCTCTACCGGCAACTTCGGAAGCTGCTTCCTCAACCAACAGGTGGCGAATCCGTTTTACCCAGTCATCACCCAGGGCATTCTCGAGAATCCCACCGTAACTCAGAACCAGCTCGACCGGCCGTTCCCCCAGTACGGAAGCCTCGGTAACAGCGGCCAATATATCGGCATCAGCAACTACAACGCGCTGGAGCTCAAGCTGCAGAAGCGCATGTCGAATGGCGGCACGATCCTGGGCTCGTATGCCTTCTCGAAGCTGATGACCAACGCCGAGTATCTGACTTCCTGGCTGGATTCGACCACGACGGCCGGCCCGCAGGACTATAACAACATCCCCGGTGAATACTCACTGTCGAGCTTCGACGCCCGCCAGCGTCTCGTGGTCAGTTACCTTTATCAGCTGCCCATCGGGAACGGCCAGTTGCTCCTCTCGCACCTCAACGGAGTAGCCAACGAACTCATCGGCGGCTGGGGACTGGAAGGCATCAGCACCTTCCAGGAAGGTTATCCGCTGGGCATCTCTGACGTGACCAATGACCTCTCCACCTATGCGTTCCAAGGCACGCAAAGGCCCGACGTGGTTCCGGGTTGCGCCAAAAAGCTGAGCGGATCGATCTATAACCGCATAGGCGGAGCGGCGCCGCAGACATATTTTAATAGCGGTTGTTTCGAAAGTCAGACCATTTCCAGCAGCCCGGTCTTCAATCCTTTCGCGTATGGCAACGAATCGCGCACCGACAATACTTTGCGCACGCCAGGCGTGGCCGACTGGGATATGTCGCTGTTCAAGAATTTCCCCATCCGGGAATACGCCACCCTCGACTTCCGTGTCGAAGCCTTCAACCTCTTCAACCGCGTTCAGTTCGGCAGCCCGAACAGCCAGGTTGGCAATTCGGAATTCGGCTGGATCACCAGCCAGTACAACAATCCAAGAATCTTGCAAATCTCCGGCCGAGTTACGTTCTAGTTCGATTCTGAGCCTGCCGTCGTTCTGGGCGGCGGGCTCCCTTACGGGCTGCGAAGAAATCATCCCCGGCCTCAGATTGGAAGGGGCGCGGCGGAGAACCCTCTGGTCCCGCACCGCTAAATCAGCTGAAATGGACTTCCGGCGTTAGCCGCCGAGGAATGTTTTTGCTTTCTTCCGGTTCGTGTCAAGGCCGCGAGTGGTTCCCCTGGCTAACTTCTTCAGCAAGATCAACCACTTACTGTTAAGGCCCGCAGTTCGGGTATTTTCTTCAAGTGGGGTAGCTCCCTTAGTACAGTAACCACTACTGGTTGTGCTTTCCGGTGGGCGAGTTTGCTCGCGATGGCCGGTAGCGGGATGGTTTTGTGACCAGGGCGTTCTCCAGCAGCCGGTAGAACAGCATTCCCCGGCGGCGCGACTTTCTACGATTGAAGCGGAAC
>JASHOC010000097.1 GCA_030041305.1 Acidobacteriaceae bacterium | reverse complement strand
GCCTCATCCGTCCTGCCGATGCCCCGCGCCTCTCACCCATCCGTTCTCTGGCCTACTTCCGACCCGTCATAGACGAACTCGGCGAGCACCCAGCGCCGGAAGGCTATATCGACTACCTCCGCCTCAAGCTCCGCCAAGCGATCACCACGCCGTCGGCAGAAGTCCAAAAAAATACGTCTTCCGATGAGCGTTAACAGCCGACGCCACCGCAGAAACAGCCGGGCCTATCTCATTGAAAAAGGGACGCCGCCGCTGCCAAATCAGGCGGTCCTCGCCGCTCCATCCGCCGGCGGCCAACATCGCTTGAGCCTTGGCGGACTTCGTCGCGCGTGTCGGGCGCAATTTGTCCCTGGGTTCCGTTGGAGGGAAGCTCCGGTGCACATGCCGAGGGGCGAAGCAGAACCTTACGAGATCACCAACCGCGGCCTTGCCTTCGCCAACGCAATGTCTTACCCTGCGAACCCCTTCTTCGCAGCCCCAAATATCAGAGTGAAGCTCGCTATAGCTACACAAAGTGCTTCGGCGCAGCCCTCGGCTGATCCCGTGTTTCGACATTCGTTTCCGGGCGAACTCTAGGCTCCGTTCGGCTCCTTCTGTCAATCCCGCTTGTGCAGCTCCGCGCGGCGCAAAACAAGCGCGCCGTGCTCGCTTCCGCGCCCCTTCGGGCTTCGAGGATTGACAGCGCCTCTCTCCGCTCTTCCTTCGCCAGCCATGAAACGAATGTCTTTTTTTGGCCCACCAGGGCCGAAAACGGACAAATCCACCCTGCGAAGGAGCCGAATCATGTTTGACGTAGTAACCAATTTGATCTCCAAGAGAAAAATTCCTGCCCTTGACGAATTACAGATGGAGGCTCTCCTGCACCATCTGTTCACCGCCACGCCCCGAGACATCCGCATTCAGGTGGCCGAGGTGGCCTACCGCTACGACCACGGCCATCCCCGGGCCATGGATGTGTTTCTTGCCGCTGCGCTGCCACTGGCGGAGCCGACGGCGCGCCGGCGGGCGTCGAGAATATTTGTTCATCCTTCCGACTTGCAGATCGAACTGATGTACGGTGGCGCAGTAGAGGCCGTCATCACTGTCTTTCAGACGAAATGCACCCTGAAGCCGGAGGAGGATGCGTTCCGGCGCTATCTGCTGCGGTCCATGGTGCTGGGCGCGGTGCGCGCATACTTCCGGCGCGAAGAAAACCACAGCATCCGCGCCGCAGCCGATCTGACGGCTTTGGCAGCCACGAAATGGCGCTCTAGGACTGATGCCGAGGACGAGATCATCACCTGGGAACTGCTGGACCGGGTGACGACCTTTCCCGAACTCCGGCCACCGGTGCGGGCAACCCTTGAGTGCATTCGTTCCCTTGGCCCCGATCATGCGGTCAAGGAACATGCCTTCACCGCGTCAGGCGACCCGGACGCGTGGAAACGGGACCGGTGCAGAAGACCGATCCTCAACCCGAAGGTGATCGCCCAGGCGATGGGAGTGAGCAAAGCAAAGGTGCATCAATACCTGCGCGAGGCCCGGATCATTCTCCGCCAGGCATTCAATCACGACGGCAAGCTGTTTTTAACGCATTAAGAACGAAACTTTTGTGGGCCACGGTCCAATCTGGCCCACAGACCACCACCTGTACCATCGCCGCGCCAGCCACAGATCAAACTGTGGCTGGCGCTTTTTATTGTCCCAAAACCGAATCGGAGAAATTAATGAATCGTGAATCGGAACAGTATCGCTTCGCCCGCATCGAAGGCTATATTATCACGCTCGCCCGTCTGCAAGAACAGTTCGAGGACACAGCTGTGAACCTCGAAGAAATGGAAGCCGCAGTTGCCAGGCAACTTGCCAAGAAGAATTTTTGCGCGCCATGGCGCACGTCGGAGATCGAGCGTGCCGGCTGCCGCGAAGGGATGCGCCTTGCCGCTCTTCAGTTTCTTTCGCAGTATCGGGACGCAATACGAAATCTCAGGTCGAATTGACTCGTATCTGTGCCGTGTCTACTGTACATGGTGTAGAGCGTCCGCCTTCCTATGTTCGTTGCCCGTTTGCCCACCCTTGTGTGATGCCCTGGAAGTGCATCGGGCGACCATTTGCGCCCACCCAACGGGCACCGCCCAGCCCGGGGCGGCGATGAGCATCAGGCTGACCGGCATCTGTAATCAATTACGGTCCGTGAAACAGGGTGATATGCTTATCAGCGATCTGCAAGTTCGGGCAAATTTGAATGGCTGCTACCAAGCATAAAAGTCAGCTAACAGGGATGCTGGGCGTGTACCTGACCGCGGCGGAACTGACGAACAGAGGTTTCATCGTGTCGCCTACCTCTCGGAATGCGGCGGGGGCCGATCTGCTTGTTACAGATCAAAAGTGCCAAAGAGCATTTTCAGTCCAGGTCAAGACCCAGAGACAGGCGGCGAACTTCTGGCTGGTCGGGAGCCAGGCGCGCGAAATCAGTTCTTCAACCCACATTTACGTTTTCATCAATCTCCGGGGAGAGAATCGCCCCGATTATCTCGTCGTTCCTAGCGCAGTTGTGGCCGACAAGATGTACGGGGCAAAGGCAAAGACCGGCAGCATGTTCTATTGCTTTGACCGCAGCACGGGGAAGGAAATCGTTGTTAGACAGGACTGGACGGACCCGCGCCAGGAAGGTTGGGAGTTCTTTGGCAGCCCAAGCTGAGGTGCTGGTACAGGCCCCAGCCCGCACCGCGTATTCGCCAGGCCAATAGCGCAGAAGGGAGTTCCAAGAGCGTCTACTGAGCAACAAAGAACTCCGGTTTGGGTAATGCCAATCGCAGAAAGCTCCGTTCCCTTGCTCAGCGTCGAAACCAAGGAACGTCTACTCGCCACCAATTAGTCGCCCGCGAAAATCAAAAGTGGAAATCAGGCATGATAGTGGGAAATCCGTGACGCCAAGCTCATAGGGCTGGAAGGGAACAACATGGGGAAGTGCCGCTATTGCGGAAAGTGGGCCGGGCTTTTCAAGGAAGCCCACCCCGATTGTGAAGATACGCACGATCGCCAAGAGAGTGGACGAGAGAGTGCCCATATCGCGCGAGAACGCGAAATCTCAGAGAAGGTGGACCAGATATTCTCTCTAATCTCGACTGCGCCCGATGGGCATGTTTCGGTAGATGAACTGGCCGACCTCATTGCCCCGATCGCCGCGAACGAAAACGGACTCATCTGGCAAGCGCTCTGCGCGTGGACAAAAAAGCTTGCAATAGGCACTGACGACCATCCATCCCCAACTCAAGAAGAAGAAACGCTGCTAACGGCAATCTGCAACCATTACGGGTTTAAAGGCACCGACCTTCCCGACAATGCCTGGGATCGAATTGCAAGGTGCTGTGCAGTTAGGGACCTTCAGGAGGGGAAGATTCCTGATCGCCTGCAGCTTGCGGGAAATCTCCCATTCGTTCTCGAAGCTACCGAGCGGGTTGTTTGGCTGTTTTCCAATGCTGAATATTTGGAAGATCGCGTCGTTCATGCACCGGTCCGCCCTTACGCCGGAGTCAGCGTTCGCGTGGTGTCAGGACTGTATCTGCACTCCGGCGGGTTAGGACGGTTGCCAGATCAAGAGGGCTTTGTCCCGGTTGATTCAGGATTACTCGTTCTGACGGATCGGGCGATTCTCTTCCATGGTGCGCACAAATCGCTGAGGCTGAAATTACGCGATCTAGTGTCAATTGACCGATATGACAATGGATTTGCGGTTTGCAAAGGGACGCAGAGTGCTCGTAACCAAGGTTTCCATGCACAGGATGTGTTCCCTGGCTTCCCATACCTCCTTGCAAAAGAACTCGCGCGGATTGCGGCAGAATCCGCAACAAAACCGCGCCATTAGAGAGCCACGCACAGCTCTGTCCTACCATACCCCAGGAAGTCCACAGGCGGGGCGACTTCTCAGGGATCGATTCGCATGGCGTCGTACCGGGGTCCGTCTCCCACTCTAATTCGATGCCCGGACGTGCGCCGTAGCGACGGAATTGACCCGTCCGATGGTTAGAGCCGCCCTTTTCGGGCGGCGGTCACGGCCCGACTAGTGGGAACAGTGTGGCCGGTCCGCCAGACGCAGGGGGACCGCTCCAGACGGACGACCGGCTACACACTCTGCGGGGCAATGTCGTAGTTGGCCGCAAACTACGGATTATCCGTCACGCCGAACCACTCGGCGAGACTCCTGCATCGATATGCGCGCGAAGCGGCCGCTCATACTGGGATCCAGGGAATGATGACTGCAAAATTACGCAAGATGCTGCCCAACTAGATAAATTACGTTAACCGTTCGCCAACCGGCGTCCCGGTAGAGAATCTTTCAGAAACTCATTGAACGACTCAGCCAAAAGTGCCCTTCGTTCACTCCAGAATTCCTCAGCCCTTTCTATCCTCCAAAGGCCCTGGTCCTTCGGAACGCACTGGCTATCCAGAATCTTCTTGGAAATGTGCTTGAGATAAACGTCCGGTCCAGATAAGCCAATTGCTTTATTCACATCACTCGCAATGAATGCGATGTTTGCGACGTTATCCGCGGCTGCGCGCAACTTGTCGGGAAACTGCGCGCGGGGAAGTATGTGGTGGCGATCAATGGAGGTCTGCAAAACAACCTTGCCGCCGGTGAAGAAATCTAGAATGCCACGATTCATGCAAGAAATGTACGTTGCCAGGAGACCGCTTCTGTCATTCAGAGCGCCTAACCCGGCGTAGCCGGAACCCAAAAGGGCATAACATCAAAAGTTTGAACCCTGCCGACAATGCCATCAAAGGCCCATGAACATTGACGATCATGCATAGGTCGAAACATTTTCTGCGCAAAGTGTGCAGAATTCAAATGGATAGGTTCTGAATAATCCTTCGCGTCTGCCAAGAGCGATGTTCGCATTTGCCGAAGGTTGGCTAAGAGTGCGCCGATTGGATCTGTTGTTCGGCATGCTCTCAGGTCTTGGTCTAATGCAGTTTCGCTGGAACGACTGTATCGGTGATGAAGTGCCGCAAGGGCAAGCCAAGCCACAAGCCCCCGCGAGTCCCGTTGGCGTGGTGGCATGGTCGCGCAAAGGACAATTATCGGAACCAAAAGTGCACCGGACCAAAGTATTTCCATGTTGACGAGACCCAGCTCACTTCGGATAAGACCGATGGCCTGCTCCGTTGCACGTTGAGTTTGCTTCCATGCTCTTAGAACCTCCTTTTGCTCGAGTTTATGCAGCGGTGTCCGATTCCGACCGTCGGGAAGCGCGATGAATGCGCACGCGCGAAATAGGTGCATCACATTTAGCCGAGTAAAGCTCTGTCGTGTCAATTGTTCCAAGAAAGGCACGACCTCGTCGGCAATGAATCCCGAATGACGCGCCGCTACGTGGGCACTTTCAATGTCCTCGACCTTGAGCCGAACGCCCAGGGTGTTGATTCGCCTGAACGCGTTAACCGCATCGTCAAAACTATGCTCGCACATCTTGACGAGCGGAACCTCATAGTCCAGAATGGCCCGCACCTTCTCAAATCGAGCCTCGCGTTTATCTGCGTACCGACCTACATCGAGGTTTCTTCGTAGAGAGCGATAAAGGGTGTCGTCCCACAAATCCGCAATACGAAGCCAATTGCTGCGGTCCTTTCGTGTCGCAGCATTCGCTAGACGGAATTCGTCATGGTCTGGGTGAAATACAACTTCGATCCCGTCGTCACCGCTCATTGTCCGAGCGAGGGTGATTACGCGCTGCTGGCCATCGATGAGCCAGCTCATACTAGACCCCCGCGTCGGACGCGGATTGTTTCTTCGCGCCCTCACCTGCTCTGCACTCTGCCACAGTAATAAGGATGAGATCGGAAATCCTCGATAGAGTGAGTCGATGAGCTTTGGAGCTTTGCTCTTTCTCCAAACATACTCGCGCTGGAATTCCGGTATCACAATGTGACCAGCGCGGTAATCCCCGATCAGCTGTTTGACCTTGATGTTTTCCAGTTTGAGGTGAGGTTGAGTCATCGACGGCCCTCCCTGCCTGTCATTGGAATCGCTTACCTAGTGTCCTGAGTCAGAAAATCATTGATTAAGTAGATGAGCGGGCGCATACTCTGAGTATGCCCGTAGGACGTCCCACCAAAGCGCTGAACGTAACGTCTGAGGAGGGAGAAAAATTGACGATGTTGGCACGCCGTCCAAAGTCTTCGCAGGCCATGGCCATGAGGGCTCGCATCGTGCTGGGCTGCAATGAAGGAGCTAGCAACGGCGCGGTGGCAAAAAAGCTGCGCATCAGTGGCGCGACCGTGTGCAAGTGGCGGGAACGTTTTCGTGTGCGGCGCCTGGAGGGGCTGTTGGACGAACCTCGGCCCGGCACCCCGCGGTCGATTACGGACCGACAAGTCGAACAGGTCATCACCAGAACGCTGGAATCGATGCCGGAAAATAGCACGCATTGGAGCAGTCGGCTGATGGCGCAAAAGACTGGGCTGTCGCAATCGGCCATTGTGCGCATCTGGCATGCGTTCGGATTGCAGCCGCACCGGGTGGAGAACTTCAAATTCTCCAAAGATCCGCTGTTCGTTGAGAAGGTGCGGGACATTGTGGGCCTCTACATTAATCCGCCGGATCATGCCATCGTGCTCTGCGTGGACGAAAAGAGCCAGGTGCAGGCGCTGAACCGTACGCAGCCTATTCTGCCGCTAGCGCCGGGCGTGCCGGCGCGGCAATCGCATGACTATGAACGCCATGGTGTGACCTCGCTGTTTGCCGCCCTGGATGTGGCCAGCGGAGTGACCATTAGTAACTGCTACCGGCGGCACCGGCACCAGGAGTTCCTGCGCTTCCTCAACGAGATCGATGCCAACCTTCCGGGCGGGTTCGACGTTCACCTGGTGATGGACAATTACGGCACGCACAAGGTGGGCAAGGTACAGGCCTGGCTGGCGCGCCATCCCCGCTACCACGTGCATTTCACTCCCACCAGCGGAAGCTGGCTGAACCTGGTGGAGCGCTTGTTTGCCGAAGTGACAGAGCGCTGCGTTCGCCGCGGCAGCCACACTGCTGTCCGGGCCTTGGAGAAGGCGATGATCGATTATCTCGACCAACGGAACCGCGATCCCAAGCCCTTCGTGTGGCGTGCAGATGCCGATCTTATTCTCAGAAAGGTTGAGCGTGTTTGTAAACGAATCTCTGACTCAGGACACTAG
>JASHOC010000096.1 GCA_030041305.1 Acidobacteriaceae bacterium | reverse complement strand
ATCATTGCAGTACCTCCACGTGTTCCACGCCAAAGCGGACGAACTCCGGCGTATAAGTAATGGCGCGATCGCGTGCGGCGGCGTCGCGCATGGCGAGCACGCGCATTTCGGTCGGCATCCGGTCGAGATACCGGACCCCCTTCGCGATTGAGTGGTCGGTCAGTGCGCGCCCAAGAGCCGTGGCGATCGCGATCCGCGCGGAAGGCTCATCCGGAAGCGGCGCCGAATCGGGATTGAGCAGGATCTCGTCAATCGACGGCAGCTGCCGGAAGAGACGCAAGAAGGCGACCAACTCCGTGGTTGCCGCCTGCCCGATTGTTCCCTCGAGCAGTTGCGCCTCGATCTCGGTAGTGCCCGCAAAGAATCCGCTCTGCTGCCGGCGGGCGAAACCACTGAGGACATTCGACGCCATCTCCCAGGAGCGGGGAGTCGGCCAGGCATTGACATCCGACGTTGCATGGGGATCGTGGAGAAGCGCTGGCTTGAACCGCAAGAACGCGATGATTTCGGGACGAATGCCCGCTTTTACGGCCCATTTGCACCAGTCGATAAAATCGGGTTCGAGGTCGAGGTGAACGAAGCGATTCCGAAGGGGCCTCGGCATCGAGAAGTGGACGCCTCTCTCAGAGGCGGGATTGCCTGCCGCGACCACTACCCAGCCATCCGGAAGGCGGTATTCGCCCAGCTTGCGATCCAAAACCAGCTGATAACATCCAGCCTGCGTCATCTGCGGTGCCGAGGTCAGTTCGTCGAGGAATAGAATGCCCTCCCCATCGAGCGGCAGAAATTTTGGCGGTACCCATTCCGCGCGATCTGCCGAGATCCGTGGCAGACCGCGCAGATCGACGGGATCGAGCTGCACCGCCCGAACATCGAGAAACTCGCACTTGCGGTCTGCGGCGACCTGCGCGACGATCTGCGATTTGCCGACGCCGCAGGCGCCCCAGACGTGCAGAGGCACACGTTCGCTGATCAGCGCATGGAGCGCCTCGTAAAGCTCTGAAGGTTTCATAAGGTTCAATCCTGGGATGGTGGAGTCAGAAGGGCAGGTGTGTGTACGAATACTCGAAGTTGATTTGCACGGACGGTCCCGATGAGAACCAAATGCGATTTCATTTCTAATGCCGAGGTCTGTTACCCGTCGACCGGTTGGTCTTTGAGCTCCCAAGTGACGCTCAGGGCTATCGGACTTCTCTAGCGAACTGTGTCGGAGGACACCCGACCATGCGGGTGAACGCTGTGGTGAATGCGCTGGAAGATTGGAAGCCGATCGCCAGGGCTATCTCTCCGACCCCGCGTGTTCCGCTCTTGAGCTGATCCTTCGCCAAGGCCATTCGCCAACGCTGGAGGTATTCGATTGGGCCCATCGCCATCACGTTCTGAAAACGTGTGGCGAGAGTGGAACGTGAAACTCCGCAGTGACGTGCCAATGAACCGACAGTCCATCGATGAGCTACGTCGGCGTGTAATGCCGTTATGGCTCGTGCCGTGAGTGGATCGGCCAAACCTGCGAGGAGGCTCCCCGATTGCGGGGCCGTATGCAGCGTTTGGCCTCGTAAGATCTCAACGAGAATCATTTCCATCAATCTCACAATCAGAAACGTGCTACCTGGCCCTGGATGGGAGAACTCCGTCTCGTTCAGATTCAGCAGAGCGCGTATTCGCCAAGACACGCTTGCGGTTGCTGCGATATGGACAAGAGGCGGAATCAGCCCTGTTAGCAGGTCTTCGTTCGCTGAATCAAAAACAAACCTGCCGCCTCTCAGTGTGACGGGGTTGGTTTTGCCAGAGCCCAGCTTGTTGCCCTCGCCTCGCGGACGCCTTCGAACCAAGACCTCACTGTCTTGAGGCTCGAGCCCCGGACTTGTCGTAAGCGTGAAGGGTGTGACAGTGCGTATCAGGATGAAATCATCGCGCTCGAGTTGAACAGGCTGCTGGTCAGGCCGAACGAGCAGGCACTTGCCCTGCTGTATCCAGCAGAACAGCAGGTCGTCGCGTTTATGAAACGCGAGGCCCCAACGCCCGGTCGCGTCAGTTCTGCCCCAGAGAGTGCACCGCGGCTCCAATAGACGGATGAGATCAAGAAACGGGTCCATACCTTAATTTGGACTCCTAATAACAAGATTCGGTGCATTGATTATCGACGGTCTTGCAAAATCTGCATAGGCTTGAGTTTGTGAGGCGGGAGTATCCCGAAAGGATTCCGAATCACAGTGCCAATTCCGGCGCGGAAACAGAAAGGATTTGAACCATGTTTGCAGAAGTCGAAAAGCAATCGGAACTGAACCCAAACGAACAGTTCACAACCTTTGACTTAGCCTCGGGCTATGCGACCACCATGAACACTTACAACGTGACGCCGGAGCGTATAGAGGAAGTTCTGGAGTACCTGATCCGCTCGGCAAACAACGTTGTTCGGCATCAACCCGGCTTCGTCTCCTTCAACTTCCATGTGAGCGCCGACCGGACACAGATTGTGAACTACGGTCAATGGCGGAATATGGAAGTGTTGGGCGGTATGCGGCAGAACCCCGCCATCGCGACGTTGATGAAGGAGACCACGGAAGTCGCGGGGCCGTCCGCGCCAACTCCGTTCAAGCTAGTTCGCATCTTCAAGGCCCGGGCGTCTACGGATGTAGACACGACGAAGTTGATCCCCAACAACGGTCAGTTAACGCTTATCAATACCTACGCTGTCAAAACAGAACGCGCTGACGAACTGATCGAATTCCTGTCCCATAGCTCGCAAGAGACCCTCCGCTATGTTCCCGGTTTCATTTCTGCGAATCTCCATCTGAGTCTCGACCGTACCAAGGTCGTGAATTACGCCCAGTGGGTGGACGCCGCTGCAACCGCGGCCGCTCGGCAGGACCCCAAGGTTGCCGAGTTGATGCGCCTGCAGCTTGAGATCGCAGAGAATTTTACGCCGGTGCCTT
>JASHOC010000095.1 GCA_030041305.1 Acidobacteriaceae bacterium | reverse complement strand
TGCCAAGAAGAGAAATTATCCAATGCAACCGATGGCAAGCGGGCGGATTTCGGAAGTGGTTCTGGTATTTAGGGCGTTTCTCCAGTTCCTGTGGGGTTTCCGGCATCGCGCCATAGGGCGTTTCCCTGAGGAATCGCCACTTGAGCGCATCGGCCTCGCTCTACACCCACTGGAGAATTGCTAAAACCGGAGCCGCCGCCGTATGTTCCCGCCATCTGTTCATTTGCGCACCCTTCTTAGGCTGTGCGTCGTTGGCTTCGTTGTCACAGTCTGCTTGCTCCCAAAGGCGCATGGTCAGGACTCGCGCTCTACGGCGGATCACAAGGAGGACCCAGGATGGTGGCCCACAAAGGGCGCCGCGGCTCGAAGCGAATTCGCCGGCTCCGCTGTTTGTGCAAGCTGCCATCGCAATATTGCCGAGTCGCAGGAGCAGACGGCGATGTCCAAGGCTGCCTGCCGACCGGTGGAGGATTCGATTCTGCGACAAGCCGGCAAATGGGTATACCGGGAGGGCAGCGATCATTACGAGCTGACCCGTCAGGGGTCCGCAGTCATGTTCTCAGTCAAAGAGGCGTCGCGGACTCTCGCCGCGCCGGTGGAATGGGCCGTGGGAAACGGCGAGATCGGTCAGAACTTTTCTGCTGAAGCTGCACAATACTTACATTGAAAGTCGGCTCAGCTACTATTCGGGGATTTCCGGTCTCGATATTACGACCGGCCATTCTCCCGGGCTTCCCGACGCGCTTGACCTGTCATTGGGCACGCCGCTGGACCCCATAGACGTTGAGCGATGCCTTGGCTGCCATACCACCGAGTCGATGGTTTCGGGAATCTTCGAACCGCAACTTGCGAGGCCCGGCGTGGAGTGCGAAGCCTGTCATGGTCCAGGCGGCGCGCATGCCGCGGCGGAGAAGCAGCACGAGGACTCAGACTCAGTCCCTCTCCTGCTCAATCCCCGGAATCTCTCGCCGGCCGATTCGGTGGATTTCTGCGGCGCCTGCCATCGCACTTCAGCCGATGTCATGGTGATGGGGGCGCCCGTGGGAATGTTCGGCATCCGCTTCCAGCCCGACCGCCTCGAGCTCAGCCGCTGCTGGGGCAAATCGGGCGACGCGCGCCTTACCTGTTTGGCTTGCCACAACCCGCATCAGCCGCTGGTGAAGGATACGGCGAGCTACGATTCAAAATGCCTCCGGTGTCACGCTAAAACCGGCAGTCCCGCCGAAGCGAATCAGGCCCCCTCCTGCACCGTGGCCGCCGCGAACTGCGCATCCTGCCACATGCCAAGGTACAAGCTCGGCCCTGTACACGCGACGTTTACCGATCACTACATCCACATCGTCCGTCCCTCTGAGGGCTATCGTTATTTTTAGTTTGTGGCTATCGCGTTTCCCGAAATCATCTAGAGGAGCAGGAATGGCGATTGAGCGGTCGAACGCGATGGCGCCACGGTAATCCGCGAGATACGTTGGAGTCCCAGAGGCCATGTTGAGGCTGTGGCGCTCAGAGGGCAAAGGCCCGCGCTATTTCAATGCCGGCGAAAAGCCGGTGCGCTATCGCCGCGCCGATCTGGATGAATGGATCGAGGCCTGTCCCGTCAACCGAGTGTATGATGGAATAGGATTGAATCTTATCCAATCGGGAGGACCCCATGCGCTCGACGCAGCAACTCAGCATTACGTTGCCCAAGGAAATGGCCGAAATGGTGCGCGCGAAAGTGGCGGCGGGCGAGTATGCGACGGAAAGCGAGGTCATTCGCGACGGCTTGCGGACGCTGCTTGCCCGGGATCGCGCAATGGAGGCGTGGCTGCGGGAAAAGGTGGCGCCGGCATACGATGCGATGAAGGCCGACCCGTCGCAGGCGCGATCCGTGAAACAGGTTCGAGCGGCGCTCTCCGCCAAACACCGGAAGGCCCTTGCCGAGAAGCGCTGATGCCAGCCTACAGGGTTGTCTTCTCGCCGGAAGCAGAGGCGCAGCTTATTGAGTTATACGGTTATATCGCGAAAAAGGCATCTCCAGAGATAGCGGCGCGTTTCACCGACGGCATTGTCGCCTATTGCGAGAGCCTTACTACGTTTCCCCTGCGGGGAGTCAGGCGAGACGATATTCGGCCAGGCTTGCGCATTACGAACTTTCGCAAGCGCGTAGCCATTGCCTTCGACGTGGAAGGCAATCGCGTGAGTATCCTTGGAATCTTCTACGGCGGCCGGAATTACGAGGCGTCGTTGATCGAGGAGGAGGGTAAGACTCTCAATCTCGAACTCCCAACGCTAAGGAAGGATCGGCGGTGAGACTGGGCGGGGCGAATTCTTTTGCCAGAAGGCGCGGCCAAGCGGCGGCGGCGATCATGGCGGCGTTGTCGGTGGAGAGAGCCGGGGTGGGGAAGGAAACCTGAACGTCGCGCGCCAAGGCTTCCTCCGCAAAGCGGGCGCGCAGTTCGCGGTTGGCGGCCACGCCGCCCGTGACCAGGATGCGCTTGGCGCCCAGCGATTCCCCGGCAGCGAAGGTCTTCTTCATCAGGTCGCCCACCACCGCGTGCTGAAAGCTGGCGATGAGGTCGAGCGTGGGCTGGGGGCAAAGAGCAAGGGCCTCTTCGCGGGTTTGCGGAGGGCGGAGGCGCGATTCACCTGAGGTTTCGCCGGCGCGGGCCTCAACCGATTCGCCCGCTGCCGGGGTTTCGCCCTCCCGCGGAGGGAAAAGCCGGGCGGCGCGGGCTTGGGCTTCGCCGCGCAAATTGTGGAGTTCTACGTAACGCAGCACGGCGGTCTTGATTCCGGAAAAGGAGAACATGAAGCGC
>JASHOC010000094.1 GCA_030041305.1 Acidobacteriaceae bacterium | reverse complement strand
CACCCCATCAGTCGCATCGCAGAGCTGCTGCCTTGGAACCTCGCCGACTCGCTCCAGTCCGTCTCCCAGGCCGCCTGAAACTCCCCAAGCACCGGCGCTTGAAGTGTCCACTTGAAAATACGTGGACACTTCGTTGCTCCCGCAAAAGTCTCTCACACGACTGCAATCCGTGCCAGATGGCAGCTTCGGACGCTTACGTTGAATCGGACGCAGCGATTCTTTGATCGAATCGACGCTACGGCGGTTCTCCAATTCCCGTGAAGTTTTGAGGGGCGTGCCGGGTGGCGTTTTCTTAGGAAAAACGCCACTCAACGTTCGAGGTTCTGCTCTACACCAATTGGAGAACCGCTATAGCGTTCCGGACTTCCGTCTACAGCAAAAGGAGAAGTGCTATAGGCGTTCGTCGGCATTGCGTGATTCCGGCGACGAACGCGGATCAGGGATGCAATTCACTTTCGCGCGACACCCACCAGAGAACCTCGCCGAAAATCTTCCACTTCGAGGCGTTGCTCACATCGACCGGCGGATACTTGTAATTCGCGGAGATCAAAAGGTCTGAGGCGCCAATGCGCTCCAAGCGGGCAACTTTGAAGCCGAGATCGCGATGCGAGACCACGGTGATGCGCTGACGCAGATGCTCCCGTTCTCTGACGGCGGTATCGACGAAGAGAATGGAGCCGGGCGCGATGGCCGGCAGCATCGACTCGCCGGCGAAATGGATGCCGATCATGCTCTCGGGGTGCGGACACCAGGAGAGCGGCGCGAGAAGAATCTCTTCGATTCCGGCATCAGAAAGGCTGACATTTTCCTGGGGCGGAATGCGATCGCCAAACGCTGTGACGTTGAGCAAAGGAACGGCAACGACAACGGCGTTCGCGCTTCCGGTAATTTGGCGGGAAAATTTGCGCCCTACGATGAGTTGGAGATCGTGCAGGCCGATACGCAGTGAAGACACGGCGTTATGGAAGCTGGCGTCAAGCAAACCGGAGGCGTCAATTCCGGCGCGTTCCCAAAAATAGACGCCGTTCGGCGGGCGGGCGAGGTTGCCCAGAGCGACATAGCTCTCCGCCGTCGGTTCCTGCCGACCCAGCACCCACCGGGAAACCGTGGGCGGCGAGACACCGAGGCGCTCCGCCAACCCGGCTTGGCTCAGCTTGAGATCGCCCAGGAGACGGCGTATCCGCTCCGCCCATTCCTTCGAGCTTGTCTTCTGTGCCGCCATCTTCTCCCAGCCTTGGAGCCATACATTTCATCTATGCAATTTCACCAATGGAATGAATAATTTAGCTTACATGGCAAGCATACTAACAGGAATGTCCCGGCATCTTAACGGTTTAGTAACCGGAACTCTCGATTTCTTCCGGAATCTTTCGCTTTCGAGTTTTTGGGAGGGCGAATTCAAACAACATCAGCTGACACGCCGTTGAGGTCCGGCATAAGTTAGAACCGAATAGGAACCTAAATGCAAAACTTCGATACGCCGTTTTTCGAGTTTGCCTCGGAACCTGATAACAAAATTGACGTCATTAATTCTGCTTCAGCGTGAAATGGCAAAACGCAAATCGCCTTGAAGAGGAGAATGAAGAGATTGCCCTGCGGGGTTTGTAGCCCCGATTGCAGCTCACGCTGGCTGGGAGCGACAGCGGAGCGAAGGAGTTGCCGGTTTTGCTTCGCTCCCAGTGAACCTTCAGAAAGGGAAACGCATCCTCCGAATCATGGCAGTTCTTTCCGGCGGCGGCAGAATTCTGGTAGTTGATGACGATCCGGCAGTGGCGCGATCGCTCGAGTTGATTTTCATCTCCCGCTCGTACACCGTGCGGGTCGCGCACTCCGCTGAAGAAGCCATCGAGACCCTTGCCGTTTGGCGGCCCGAGGTCGCCATCGTCGACGTGATGCTGCCGCACATGAACGGCATCGAGCTGGGCGCCGTATTGAGGGACAATTACCCCGATTGTGGAGTGGTGTTGGTTTCAGGCCATCCCGGAACCGACGAACTGTTGGAGACGGCCCGGCGGCAAGGGCATTCGTTCGAAATCCTTCCCAAGCCTCTGCATCCGACGCAAATTCTCGATGTCGTCGCCGAGTTGATGCCGAAGATGAGCGGCGACGCGTAGAGCATTACTCCTTCACTGTCTAACTTTTGCAATTTCAATCACAGGTGGCGATTCTTTGATGGAATCGCTCTTGGTTTCCTGGGTTCGGTGTACGGCAGAAGGAGAAAGGCTGTGGGCGCTTTTGCGAAGCGACCCCGCGCGGACGAAAATCCATGTGATTCGAGAGATGGCCTATGGCGCGTTGGAGCCCTTGTCCACCAGCATCATGGGCGTGTGGCCGGCCGCCTGGGTCCCGCGAACCACGTGGGGCGTGATGATGATCACCAATGTGGAAAAATTCTTCTGCAGGTCGTTTGCCGATATGTTGCTCAATCCCGGAATCTCGCTGATTCCCGGCGTGCCGGTAATGGCCCGGCTCTCGGTACGGTTCAACAAACTCGCCAGCTCGACGGTCTGCCCTCTTTTGATGGTCACCACCCCGGAATAGGCCTCGTTGTTGAGGACCGGATCGCCGTCGATCGACGTCCCGGCCAGCGCCGTGATCTTCAGGTCAATGGTGAGCGCAACATCGTCATCGCGCAGCACGTTGGGCGTCACCTTCAGGGTCAACCCTATGTCCTGGTATTGAATCATGGGAATGTTGGGCGTTGCGCTGGTGAGCGACGAAAGCAGAGAGGTCAGACTGCTGGAGCTTCCCGCGCCCGTTAGCCCGGGAATGTTCGGCGTCGAACCCGAAAGTGTCGAATACGATGAAGTTTGAATGGGATATTTCTCGCCTTCGGTCAGTGTGCCGGCCTCGCCGTCGCCGAGTCGCAACTGAATATCGTCAATCTCGCGCGAGTCCGAAGAGTTGAGGTTCAGGTTGAGCGTTGCCGGCCCGCCCGGAGAAAGACCAGAGGCCGTGAGCCCGCCGCCGAAGAGCGCGATTCCATTCGAAAAAATCGAGCTCGAAACCTCGCCGCTGGCGAGCAGAATGCCGAGGATCGCCAGGGTGTCACCCGCTGAGGCCAGGCCCGACGAAATAATCTGCTGCACCAGGGATTGGTTGGCATTCAGGATCGACTGCTCCTCGGAATACACATTGAACGCGGAGAACGTTTGTGGAGGCTGAACGCCGGTGTTGCGGGTGCTGGTGTGCGCAAGCTGAATCAGGCGCACATTGAGCATCACCTGATTGCGGCCATCGAGAAGGCTGCGCATGGTGGCGTTAAAGGCATCGAGGTTGGCTTGGGGCGCACGCAGGGTGAGCGTGCCGGCCGAGGGATCAGCCGCCATCTGCGCCACATTGAAGACGTTTCTGGCCAGATTGCCCACGTCGGTCAGTTCCTGGCTCGTGAGCCCCGAGAGGTACACCGTCTCCAGTTCCTGCCGCGTGTAGTTGCGGCGGTTTTCTGCGGTGTCGCGCGCCACCAGCACGTGATAGGCATCCAGCGGCACATAAAACGTGTCTGTCGCCAGTCCCAGGGCGTGCGCCGCCTGCGCAAAACTGACGTCATCCATGTCGAACCGCACCTGGGTCGCCCGCACGCTTTCGTCCAGCATGGCGTCAATGCCGAAGGCCTTGAACACCTCCTGAATCACCTGCCGTTGCTCGTTGCGCAGGTGAAAGCTCCGCAAACCGCTCGCGGCGAGCAACGTCGGCGCCCCGCCCAGGGTATTTTCGGCTTGCTGGTAGAGGGGCGGAGGTTGCTCGCGCAGGGCGGCGTCACCCAACTCGTAGAGGTGCTGAGAGACTTCAGGGTTCTTGGGATCGAGATTCATAGCGCGGGTCAATGCCGCCGTCGCCGCAGACGTATCGCCGGACAGGCGGTCTTTGGCGGCGGCCTCGATCAGCGCCGAGACCTCATGGCTGCGGGCAACCTCCGCCGCCAGCCGGTAATCCGGCTTGGTGGGGTCGAGCGCTGCTGCCCGCTGGTACTGGCGCATGGCGGCATCGAATTGCCCGGCGGCAAAAAGCTTGCTTCCGGCCAGATACAATTTGACGGCGCGCCGCTCGGCTCCGGCGCCGGGCTCTTTTCCCGGCTTGGCCGGCTGGGTTGCGCTGGAGGGCGCTTTCTGGGCCGGCGCCGAGGGTGTGGGTGGAGGAGCCGCTTGCGCCTCTATCGCGGCGGGAAAGGTCGCCAACAGCATCGTGGCCGTGAGCACACGCGCGTGCCCGTGCCCCCATCGACGCACCCGCACACCGGTTGTGAAAAATCGGCGCGTCATGCCTCTTCCCGCGTAAGAGCCAGCAAATCGGCCAGCGACGTAGCGCAGACCTCCGGCCGGTGTTCCAGCAGTTCATCGAAACCGAACCTGCCGGTGGCCACGGCGATGACGGCCAGGGAATTGGCGTGCGCGGCGTCGATGTCGCGCGGCGTGTCGCCCACCACGCACACACTCGCGCCACGCCCGGCCAACTCGCGGGCCTTCTGTGCGGCCCGGCCGATGAGTTCAGAGCGAACCGGAAACCGGTCGCTAAAGCCGCCGAACCGGAACCACTCGCGCAGCCCCGCCTGCTCGATCTTGATCCAACCGATGACTTCCAGATTGCCGGTGGCCACACCCAACAGCGCGCCGCGCCGGGCTAAATGCCGCAACGCATCTTCCACGCCCGGCATGCGCTCCACGACCATTTCGTTGCGCCGCTCGGCCACCGTGGCGCGCATTGCTTCCAAGATGGCTTCGCTGCGGCTCTCAAATTCCTCGGCGGGTATGCGGGCCTGGCGGCAAGCTTCGCGGAGGATTGCGGTGTCTGTGCTGCCAGCCAGCAGGATGCCGGCCAGAGTGACCTCGAATCCCATCACGCGCTGCACGCTGGATGTAAAGGAGTCGATATGAATGCGGTCCCGCGAGCGAACCAGCGTGCCGTCAATGTCAAAGAGATAGGCGTCTTGCCGGTCCCATACGAATCCGGGTTCAATCGCGATGCGCGGCTCGTGTGTCGATGAGGTGGCTGGCATTTGGTCGCTTGTAGCGGCGCGCTGCGGCGGGTCGCGGGCGTCTTCGGAGCCAGGCCAGACCGGGAACGCGCAGGGGAGCGGGCCCTGCCCGACGAACTTAACGATCACAAAGTCTCGTGGCTGACCGAAGATGCGATTAGCGATACCCTTGGCGGATTGCGCCGTATACAGGACGTTCGGAGCGCGGCGGGCGCTTGAGCCCGGCTCGCACTTCGGCCAAATCCAGCCCCAGTTCGGCCATCGCGCGGCTCAAGGTGTTGCGGTGCATGCCCAATTCTTCGGCTGCCTTGCACTGGTTTCCCCGGTGCGCCATCAGCACTTCGCGAAGGTACTGCTTCTTGAACTCGCGTACGGCCTCGTCATAAGGGATGCCGCTGGAATGCATTTGCGTCACCAGGCTGTCCAGTTCTCGTTTCACGCGCCAACCTCTTGCTGGTACGGTTTTTTAGTTTAGCCCATTCCTGACAGTGCGCGCCGGTGGATTTCCTCATGCAGCGCCGTGACCCGGATGCATCCAAACAGGCGACTCCTGCTCGAGCGTCCTGAGGCCCTGGCGCACTTTGTTGGCAAGCTCGGCCGGGCTCATCTGCGTACTCAAATGCAGGGCGCCAAAGAATTGTTTGGGCAATTCAGCTTTGGTCAACCATTGCTGCCCGGGAAAGAAGGCGACTATCACCAGGAGAATGAGCGTGACGAGCACCACTCCCTGAAAGAACCCCAGTACGGCGCCGGCGATCATGTCGAGGCAGCCCAGGCCCAGCCAGTTAAGCGCCTTGCCGAGAAAGTTCCCGGCCAGGTTGGCCAGCGCCATCACCACCAGGGCAATCAGGAAAAAACAAATGGCGTCGGCAATCGCCGGTATGCGCACCGCCGGCAGCAACAGCGCCGCTACCCGCACGTAATTCCAGGCCGCCAGCGAGAGTCCCAGGATCAAGCCGACGAGCGAGCAAGCGGTGCGGAAAAATCCCTGCGCAAATCCGCCGCAAACCGACGCCGCCAAGACGATGACAATGGCCCAATCCACCCAGATCATTCCTGCTCCGTTCCTCTCTACAAGGCAAGATCTCGCCCGGTGAGGCGGCGAAAGGCTTCGAGGTACTTATCTTGGGTCCGGGCCACAACTTCGTCCGGCAAGCCGGGTGCGGGCGCCTGCTTGTTCCAATGGATTGATTCGAGATAATTGCGGACGTACTGCTTGTCGAACGACGGCTGCGGGCCGCCGGGCTTCCATGCCGCCCCCTCCCAGAAACGCGAAGAATCGGGGGTGAGCACTTCATCGGCAAGTGTAATGCCTTGGGCCGTCCTTCCGAATTCGAACTTGGTGTCAGCCAGGATGAGACCGTGCGCCTCAGCGTGGTCGGCCGCGCGCCTGTAGAGGGCCATGGTCAGCCGCCTCAGCTCCGCTGCATCGTCCGCGCCCAGTAGCGCTTCCACTCTGGCAAACGGGATGTTTTCGTCGTGTGTGCCCTTCTCGCTTTTGGTGGCGGGCGTGAACAGGGCATCGGGCAGCCGCGAACCATCCTCGAGCCCCGGCGGCAACCCTACGCCGCACACCGAGCCGGTCTCCTGGTACTCTTTCCACCCCGATCCGGCCAGATATCCCCGCGCCACACACTCGACTGGAAACATCGCCGCCCGCTTGACCAGCATCGACCGGCCCTCCAGTTGCTCCGCGTAGGGCTGCAAGGCCGCGGGAAATTCGGCTACGTCGGCTGTGATCAGATGGTTGGGCGCGAGATCCCGCAGCAAGTCGAACCAGAAAAGCGAAATCTGGGTGAGAATCTTGCCCTTGCCGGGAATGCCCGTGGCCAGCACGTGGTCGAAGGCTGAAATCCGGTCAGTCGCCACCAGCAGCAGCGCGCCGTCGACGGCATAGAGATCGCGCACCTTGCCGCGTCCAAGCAGGGGCGTAGCGCCCAGATTTGTCGTCAACAAAGCAGTCACGGGGCAGTGGCTTTCCGAAACACTGAATCTCCGATTGTGCGGCCCGCGGCCGGCTTTGTCAAACCCGTTCCGCCCGCGGAAAAGTCCACGCCGAATGTGACGAGATCCACCGTCGAAAGCGTGTCAAGGTCGCGCATCTAGTTGAATCGGCGGGTCGTCCAGCTTTGCGCGAAGCTCACAAAGTTGAGTGACGGCCGTCACAGCCCGCCATGTACACTTCGGGGAGACTGTGATTGTCAACATGGTTCGGAGGATGTCAGTTAGAAGTTCTCCTTGAGCCGGGCGACACGAGTCAGCAGTGGAAAGGGGAAGCCGCGGCTGGCCTCGTTAGTACAGGGATCACCAGTAGCTGCGCGCTACCGACCTCCAGCGTCAGCTACTGGTCCCCGTCTTCATCTTGTGTTCTATGCTCGACAAGCGCCTCCGAAGCGAAGATTTCCTTCGGAGGCGATTTTTTTCTAAGGGTTTTCACTCCCGGCGCCAGGCAAAGCTGAACCGCTCAACTTGCGCATTCCTTGCGAGGCCCCCGGCGAACATTCTCAGAGATCAGCCTTGCCGACCATGCTCCCGCATTCCGGTACTTGGTTAACCAAGAGCGCTCACAAGCTGCATAAGGCGTTATCCTCGGAATGTATCCTGCTCGAATCGGTGGCGGAACGTGTCGAATTTCCCTCAACGACCCCGAACTACGCGGACTCGGTATTTTCGAGATACTCCATGACTACTTCGCGCCGTAGCTTCTTGGGTGCAGCTATCGGCGCCGCAGCACTAACGATGGTTCGACCTCTTGCTGATGCAGTGGCGCTTGCAGAACAAGATGCAGCTCCGCCGCCAGCAACTCCCGCGCTCCTCCGAGTGCAGGCCGCGCCCGACCAGGTCGTCAACTCCTTCGATCCCGACACAAGCCTTGCGACCTCGATGGACATTCAGTCACGCGAGGCAATCAACAGGATCTATACGCCCGAAACGGTAAAACTCTGCTTATCCGCAGGCTGGGGACCGATCAGCTATCGCCTGCACACTCCGGAGACGATCGATTATTGGCACTGGAATTCCAACGGGCAGTGGACCGATGGAGCCAACCAACGCGGATACTTCGTGGGCAGCTCGGAATTTGGTGAACCGATTCGCGATTCATTCGGCTACAGCCTTCCCCACCGCGGCTGCACCCGTAATGGCGGCACCGATCGCGGCTATTCTCGCCTCACCGATGGCGATCCTAACACGTACTGGAAGAGCAATCCTTACCTGACCAAAGCCTTCACCCACGAAGATGACTCCCTACACCCGCAATGGATCATCGTCGATCTGGGCGAATACTACGACGTGAATGCCATCCGCATCGATTGGTGCGAACCACGCGCCCGCAAGTACGAAGTGCAATACTGGGTCGGCGCCGATCCGATGAACTGGGAAGAGCCGGCAATGGACGACACGCGTCAGCGCGGCGAGTATCTTCCTGTGGCCAATCAGGCGATGGGCAATTGGATTCGTTTCCCCAAGGGCGCCGTTCGCGATGGCGCGGGTGGGAGCGTCACGCTCAAGCTTGCGGACGATCTTATTGCCACGCGTTGGGTTCGGGTGGTGATGACGCAGTCGTCCAATCAGCCAGGGCCGCACGGAAGCGACGACCTGCGCCACCGCGTGGGATACGCGATCTACGAAGTTTACCTGGGCAGATTGGAGGTTGATGGAAAGTTTGCGGATTATGTGATACACATGGCGGACGGCCGCCGGCAAACCGCTACGTATTGCTCTTCCACAGATCCTTGGCACACCGCCCAAGACCTCAGTCCGCGCGGAGACCAGACCGGCTGGGACGTCTTTTTCACCAGCGGCATCACCAACGGCTTGCCCGCTCTGATCACCGTTCCGCTGATTTACAGCGTTCCTGAAGACGCCGCCGCCATGGTCGCTTATCTGAAAAAGCGCGGCTACCCCATCAGCTGGGTCGAAATGGACGAAGAGGCCGATGGCCAATACTACATGCCTGAGGACTACGCCACACTCTATATACAATTTGCGGACGCAATTCACAAAGTCGAACCGACCCTCAAATTGGGCGGACCGGTGTTCCAAGGCATTAACCAGGACGTCTCCGTGTGGCCCGACGTGCGCGGAAACAAATCCTGGTTCGGCCGTTTTTACGACTATCTGAAGGCGCGCCATCGCGAGGGGGATTTGACGTTTGCTTCTTTCGAAATTTATCCTTTCGCCGCCTGCACCATGACCTGGGAGGATATGTACCGTAACCGCGAACTGACGCGCAAGACGCTGCAGGCTTTTCGCGATGACGGCCTGCCCACCACGATTCCACTCATGAACACGGAAAGCAATCTCTGCGGTTCGCTTTCTATTTACATGTCCGATATTTTTTCGGCTCTGTGGCTCGCCGACAATGTGGGCAGCTTTTTCGCCGAGGGGGGCGCGTTGTATGTTCACTCGCCAATCGAACCCAGCAGCATCGAGCGTGGTTGCCAAGGGTACGCAATCTGGGGAAACGTGCTGACGGACCGCGAGGGGAAGGTCATCAGCTATATGGCCTTTTACCACGCCGGCCGGATGATCAATGAAGAATGGGTCACGCATCGCACCGGAGTGCATCAGCTCCATTCCGTCGAAGGCGGAATCGAAGACGCCGCCGGAAACGCTCTTGTCACGAGCTATGCTGTTCGGCGGCCCGACGGCCATTGGGCCTTGCTGCTCATCAACAAAGATAGAGACAACGCCCATGCCGTTCGAATCGCTTTTGAGAGTAGTGGCGCTACCGGCTATTTTGCGGGCGCAATTCGGGTAGTCACATTCGGCAGCGACCAATACGTATGGCACGGCGCCGACACTACGGCTCACGCCGATCCAGATTTGCCGCCTGTGGTTTCGTCAGTCGACGCCGCTCGAGAAACGGTGTTCACGCTCCCCAAAGCGTCCGTCACTGTCTTGCGGGGCGAAGTCGCAGACCTTAACGCCTAGGAGACTCACGATGAAAAATTCCAAAAATCCCGATAACCCGGTTTCTTACTCTCGCCGGAGTTTCCTTCGCGCATCGCAGGCCACCGTTGCCGCGCTGAGCGCTGCGCCCATGCTCGGCGGCGCCAAGGACATCCTCGCCGCTACCGTTCCAAGCGGTTCGACGAAAGCCCATCCGGACTATTACGACAAGCTCGGCGTGACGAAACTCATTAACGCCGCGGGCACCTACACCGATCTCACCTCGGCCGTGATGCCTCCGCTCGTCCGGGAAGCTGTGGCGCAGGCCGCGTTGCATCCCGTGCATCTCGCTGAGTTGCAGCAGAAAGCCGGCGAGTACATTGCGCAAAAACTGCAAACCGAGGGCTGCTGCATCAGTTGCGGGGCCGCATCGGCGATCACCCTAGCCACCGCAGCTTCGGTGATGGCCGCAAACAACTGCCAATCAGGGGATATTCCAAGCAAGATCGGGACTCCAGAGTTTCCCAAGAATGAAGTCGTCGTGCAGAAAATTCATCACTACGAGTACGACGTGGCCATGCACCTCTGCGGCATCAAGTTCGTAGACGTAGTGACCATGGACGATTACAAGCAGGCGCTGGGGCCGAACACCGTGATGACGCAATACTTCAACGCCTGTGACGATGTGGGCATCAGCCGCGAAGACTGGATTGCCGCGGCGCACGAGAAAGGCGTTCCCTGCCATCTGGATGCCGCCGCCGATATGCCTCCGATTTCCAATCTTTGGAAATACACGGGAATGGGATTCGACTTGGTGTCTTTCTCGGGCGGAAAAGACATTCGTGGACCGCAGAACGCCGGCCTGCTGCTGGGCAAGAAAAAATACACTGACCTCGCTCAGCGGAATTCCTGCCCTGTCGACTCCTCAGTCGGACGCGGCATGAAAGTAGCCAAAGAGCAGATCGTCGGCATGGTGGCCGCCGTGGATTGGCTGCTCTCGCAAACAGATGAAGGAATGGAGAAGGAGTCGCGCGACCGCATGGCGGTGATTGTCAAGATGGTCAAAGACATTCCCACCGTGAAGACGAGCATCATGATGCCGGAGGTGGCGAACCATGTCCCGCACTTGATGATCAATTTCGATCCGGACGCGATTGGCGCTTCGGCCCGCGAACTCCGGGTTCGCCTGCGCACGGCGACACCTTGCATCGAATTGAATCCTCACACGGGAAGTAAGCGGCCTTCTCAAGGCGTTCCCGCGCAACCCAACGCCCTAGTCGTCACCACTTTCCTTCTCAATCCGGGAGAAGAGGAAGTCATCGGCCGGCAAATTCGAAAAGTGCTGAAGAACCCGAAATCCGTAGGCGTCTATCCTCCGCCGCCTCGACTGGCCGCCATCTGATTCGCGGCTTTTTAAGGTGTTACGGCATCAATCTTTGCCTGGTATTGGACGATCTTCTTGAGTACGTCGTACGGCGCATTGGCGGGGACTTCGCGGCCGTTGATCACCAGCGTAGGCACTTCATTGATGCCCAGGTCGGCGCCGAGCTTGAGCGAAGACTCGACGTCGGCTTTGGTTTGCGGCTGGGCGGCGCAGGCCGAAACCTTGGCGGGGTCGAGGCCGGCCTTGGTGGCGGCGCTGTTGAGAGTAAGGGCAGCGCCATCGGGCGACGCCAATCCCTCCTGCCCGTCAAAGACGGCCGAAGCGTACTGAAAGAAGGCGGTGCTGCCACCCATCTTGTTCACGCACACGCCGTACTCGGCCGCATTCATCGCTTCCGGATGAATTGAGGGGATGGGGCTGTTCTGGAAAACAATGCGGGCTTGGGGGAAATCGGCCAACAGCTTGTCCATGTTGGCCTGCGCTTCCTTGCAATGCGGGCACTGGAAATCGGCAAATTCCACCAGTTCGAGGTTCTTCGAGGCAGATCCGCGATAGGGACCATCGGCGCGCTGCTGGAGTTGCGCGCGGGCGTCGGCAAACGGATGCTCGCCAAAGGCGACAATCTGGTCGCCGGTAATGATGTGCTTGCCGTCGGGAAGCACGAAGAACCCCAGCGCTGAAGGCTTCTCCTTCCCCGTCCGGTCACCCACAAAAACTACCACTTTGGCCACGCCCTCAACCGGCGTTTTGAGGATCGCCTGCACCTGCCAGATGCGGTCGGGATCGTAGCCCCAATTGGCCTGGAGGAAGCCATCGATCACCTCTTTGCTGGGCGAAGTTGCCGTGAAATTGGCGGGATCGGGCGGGGGAAACTTGGGAGGGCCGGCAGGCGCAGGCGCCGTGGGCGCTGCGGGAACCGGAGCCGTGGGCGTAGTCGCCGGCGCCTGCGCCGTCGAACCCTGCGGCGGAGCCGCGGGGACTTTGGTCTGCGCGTAGGACTGCAGAGCGGGCAGCAAAAGGGCCATTAGCGCCAGCGCGCCGAAGTATCGAATGAACAAACGTGTCAAGCTAATCTCCTCAAAGCGTTTTTCCAAGTGGTCTCGAGCCTGGGTCATGCCGCTCAACCTGCACTGCCCAGCGCGGAGCAGCCAACCGCCGCGGCGGATCGCAAGAGAGAAAACACCTCGCGGCCACATCGGCTTTGCCCAGCAGCTCAAAGAAGCTGCAATTCGCGGGAAAAGTCCCTGCTTTAGCTTATACCTGAACCTTGACCGCGATGGGAAATCGACGCCCCATGCCAAAGGACTTAGCGGTCACCTTCAGGACCGGCGCTGCCTGCTGGCGCTTGTACTCCGAGCGCTCCACCAGACGCACCACCTGTTGGACGAGGTCAAGCGAAAATCCGCACTGTTGCGCGATGCGCTCAGGCGTCTCGTAGTGCTCTACGTACGCCTCGAGGATGGGATCGAGGATTTCGTAGGGAGGCAGCGAGTCAGTGTCCATTTGGCCTGGACGCAACTCAGCCGAGGGCGGCTTGGAGAGGATCGCCTCGGGAATGACTTCGCCATTCCGGTTCAGCCAGCGGCACACAGCGTAGACGCGCGTTTTCACCAGGTCGCCGATTACCGCGAGCGCGCCCACCATGTCGCCGTAAAGCGTGCAGTAGCCCACCGCCATCTCCGACTTGTTGCCGGTGGTTAGCACCAGCGCGCCAAACTTGTTCGAAAGCGCCATCAGCAACGTGCCGCGGATGCGGGGCTGAATGTTTTCTTCGGTGATGTCGGGAGTTGTGCCCTTAAAGAGCGGCTCCAGCGCCTGGGTATATTCGCTGAACAGCCCGCTGATGGAGATGGTCTCAAAGCGGATGCCGAGGTTGGCGGCGAGCCGCCGGCTGTCGTCAATCGAGCCTGCGGACGAGTAGGGGCTCGGCATGCCGACGCCGATTACGTTTTCCGCGCCCAGCGCCTCTTTGGCGATGGCCGCCACCAACGCCGAGTCAATGCCGCCGCTCAGGCCCACCAGCGCTTTGGTGAAGCCGCATTTGCGGACGTAATCGCGCGTGCCCAACACCAGGGCATGAAACGCGGCCGCGGTATCGTCTTCCTCCGGCTCGGCAATCACCGGCGCATCGAAGGGATCCACGAGCACCAAATCCTCGGCGAACGAGGCGGCTTGGGCGATCAGGCGCCCATTCGCGTTGAGGGCCAGCGATGAGCCGTCGAAAATCAGGCTGTCGTTGCCGCCCACCTGGTTGGACATCAGTACGGGAATGCCGTCGCGCCGAGCGATGGCGGCCAGCATCTGGCGGCGGATAGCGCGCTTGCCGTGCCAGAAAGGCGATGAGGATAGGTTGATGTGGATTTTCGGGCGCTGCCGCATCAGCTCTTCCATGGGATCGACCGAATACAGCGGCTGCGGCCAAAAGTTCTTATCGTTCCAGGCGTCCTCGCAAATGGTGATGGCGAGGCGCAGTCCGTCCAACATCACCACCTGCTGCGGTCCTGAAGGCGCAAAATAGCGCTGTTCGTCGAAGACGTCATAGAAGGGCAAGAGGCGCTTGTGCTGCTCGAGGAGCACGCGGCCCCGGTCCATGAGAACGGCGGCGTTTACGGCCGGTTTGCCGGAGTCGCCGCCGGCTGCCAGGGCCGCACCGGCAAGCACCGCGGTGGGCAGTTCGCGCGTGGCCACAGCCAATTCGCAAACCGCCGTGCGGCAGCGGGTGAGAAAGCTGGGCTTTTCAAGGAAATCGGCGGGAGGGTAGCCGCACAGGGCGAGCTCGGAAAACACCGTCAGCCGTGCGCCAAGAGCGGCGGCGCGGCGGCTGGCCGCAACAATCCTTTCCAGGTTCCCAGTAAAGTCTCCGACTGTGGGATCAATCTGGGCGAGCGCGATCTTCACACGTCAAGTTTATCGCGGCTTCCATCGCCCCCAACGAGTCTCCTCCGCGCGCAGCAGCTCCCCTTTGACAAGCAGGCCCTACTTGTCCGTCAGCGCTTCCACGCCGGGAAGCTTTTTGCCTTCGAGAAATTCCAGGCTGGCGCCGCCGCCGGTAGAGATGTGGGTGATCTGGTCGGCTACGCCGGCTTGGTTGATGGCGCTCACTGAGTCTCCGCCGCCGATAATCGATGTCGCCGTCTTGTTGGCCGCCACGGCCTTGGCGATGGCGTTGGTTCCCACCGCAAACCTCGGGAACTCGAAGACACCCGCCGGTCCATTCCAAACGATGGTTTTCGCCGTGGAGACGACATCTTCGATCGCCGCAATCGACTTGGGGCCGATGTCGAGCCCCTGCCAATCGGGAGGAAAATTCGTCGCGCAGTCCCACTGCAGCGTCTTCGCGTCGGGCGCGAACTTGTCGGCCAGGATGTTATCCAGGGGCAGCAGCAGTCTCACGCCTTTGGCCTTGCCCTTCGCGAGCGCCTCCTTCGCCATGTCGATTTTGTCTTCTTCCACCAGCGACTTGCCGGTGCTGACGCCGAGCGCGCGGGCAAACGTGTACGCCATGCCACCCACAATCACCAGCGTGTCCACTTGATCGAGCAGGTTCTGGATGACATCGATTTTGCCGGAGATTTTGGAGCCACCCAGAATGGCGACGAACGGCCTTTCGGGGGCCTCGAGGGCCTGGCCGAGATAGGTGATTTCCTTTTCCATCAGCAGGCCTGCCACGGCAGGCTTCAGGTAATGCGTAATACCCTCGGTGGAAGCGTGGGCGCGGTGCGCCGAGCCGAAGGCGTCGTTGACATAAATTTCGGCAAGCGAGGCCAGGGCTTTGGAGAATTCAGGGTTGTTGGCTTCTTCTTCGGCGTGGAAGCGCAAGTTTTCAAGCAGCAGCACCTGGCCGGACTCGAGCTGCCGCGCCAGTTCCTCGGCGACCTCGCCCACGCAGTCGGGCGAGAAAGCTACGTTAACGCTTTCGCCCACTTTTTTGTCGAGTAGTTCGCGCAGGCGGTCGACCACGGGGCGCAGGGAGTATTTTGGATTCGGTTTGCCCTTGGGTCGGCCCAGATGCGAGGCCAGGATTACTTTGGCCCGGTGCTGGAGCGCGTAGATGATCGTCGGCAGCGTGGCCACAATGCGCGTGTCGTCGGTAATGGTCGACCCGTCCTCAGTAAGCGGCACGTTGAAATCGACGCGGATGAAGACGTGCTTATTGGCGAGATCGACGTCGCGAATGGAAAGTTTGGACATGGAGGTGCGCCTCCTTCAAAAAAGGGTCTACCAATCGGGTGGTGAACTGCTTTGGGCGTCAGGCGCTTCGCCGGGAATCAGGGCGTCCATTTCGATTTCGACGCGCCACGCCGGGTTGAGCAGTTCGGCGACCACGACCATCGTGGCTGCGGGACGGATGGCGGAAAAGAATTCGCCGTGCACGCGTCCCACGGCCTCCCAATCCTCGACGTGAGTCAAGAACATCCGGGTGCGGACCACGTCTTTAAACGAAGCGCCGGCTTCGGCAAGGGCTTTTTCAGCGACGGCGAAGATGCGGCGGGTCTGGCCTTCGGCGTCTTCGCTTTCCGCGCCCCCCGGGGCTGTGCCCGCCAGGAAAACTAAGTTCCCTACGCGCACCGCGCGCGAGAAACCGATAATCGGTTCGAACGGTGAGCCGCCGCTAATGTTCGTCCGGGCCATCATGCGAGCCTTCCTAAGATTTCCCAAGCTGCGACGCGAAGCGTCTGGTGAATCGGGTGGATCAACTCACTTCTGCTAATTTCCGATCGCTCGCTCAGGTGAATTCCACATACATCGCACGCCACCACTTCGAATGCTTTGAATAACGGCGACAGGCTAATCTTCGGGGGATTGTGCTCGTATCCTATCACGAGTACTACTCTGCGCTCTTGGCCGACATATCCGAGCAACTTGAAGCAATCGCCGACGACGCTCACGTTTCCTGGGTACGGATGAAGCAAGTTGACCGACCAGTTTTCAGCTTGCTTGCCATTATCGCCAAAAGGCCGGGCGATCTTCACCTCGACTGCCCAGTCTCCTCGAATTAACAAATCGGGGCATCGTTTCGTGATCGCGCGCCCGCCATATCGAGCGTCCTGATTGAGTTTTTCCGCGAGGAGTCGGACGACTTGTGGTTCGCCAAATGGGCCGACTCCAGCCTGAAATTCTTTGAAACGAGTCGCCGACGCATCGATTTCAAAAAGACAATTTGATACGTCGGAGACGAGTTGCGAAAGTTCAGCCACCGCCGAGCACCGATATTGATTGATCCAGACCTTGCGCCTACAGGCCCTTCTTCGCCAAAAATCCAACCAGATCGACCACGCGGTTGGAGTAGCCCCACTCGTTGTCGTACCAGCTAATCACCTTGGCGGAGTTGCCCACCACCTTGGTCAGCAGGGAATCGAAAATGGAGCTGCGCGGGTCGCCCTTGAAGTCGCTCGAGACCAGCTCATTCGTCTCGTAGCCGAGGATGCCTTTGAGGCAACCCTCCGCAGCGGATTTCATGGCGGCGTTGATCGATTCCACGGTTGCCTTTTTCTCGGGCACAAAGGTCAGATCGACAAGAGAAACATTGGGCGTAGGCACGCGAATGGCGAACCCGTCCAGCTTGCCCTCCGTCTCGGGGATGACCAGCTTGAGCGCTTTGGCGGCGCCGGTCGAAGTCGGAATCATCGACAACGCGGCGGCGCGGGCGCGGCGCAGATCCTTGTGCGGAAAATCGAGAATAACCTGGTCGTTCGTATAGCTGTGGATGGTGGTCATAATCCCGCTGACAATGCCGAACTGGTCCATGAGCACTTTGACTACCGGCGCGAGGCAGTTTGTGGTGCAACTGGCGTTGGAAATGATGTTGTGTTTGGCGGGATCGTACTTTTCTTCATTGACGCCCAGCACGATGGTCATGTCTTCGTTCTTCGCCGGCGCCGAGATGATGACTTTCTTCACCGTCTGTCCCAGGTGCGCTTTGGCCGCATGGGCGTCAGTGAACCGCCCGGTCGACTCGACCACAATCTGCGCCCCGACATCGGCCCACGGGAGCTTGGCCGGATCTTTCTCCGCATACACTCTGATCTTCTTGCCGTCGACGGAAATGAAATCCTCGCTCGCCTTGATCTCGTTGCCCAGGTTGCCCAGGATCGAGTCGTACTTGAGCAAGTGGGCGAGAGTCGCCGGGCTGGTCAAGTCGTTGACGGCGACAAAATCGATCTCGCGGCCCGCCTCAGGATTTGCGAGAGCGGCCCGCAACACGTTGCGGCCAATGCGGCCGAAGCCGTTAATGCCAACCTTTACTGCCATTTGTGATGTTCTCCTTCGTAGTCCGATGAGGCTCTGGTTTTATGGATAGAGTTTCCCGGTTGTGCGGAGTCTGGAGCGCGCCAAAAGGCGATTCCACCAAACTCTTGATCGTAACACCTGACGGAGGACCGCGCAGGCTATGCCGCCTTGCGGCCACGCCCCCCAAAACGACCGCTCACCGCTAGGATTGCGGCCCGGCGGCAGCGCTGTATGTGACGGGGTGCACATCGTTTGCAGCGCCCTTGCCCAGTGTGGTATTCGGTTGGCAATATACGGCTTTTGGGGCGCCGTCGCGGCGGACCCCTGAAAGCCGGGCTTTGCAGGCAAAGCTTGAAGGATGGTTTGACAGCGGCATGAGAAGACGCTCCAGGCGGGCACCCAACATTTCGGAATCCACAGGCAAAATCGGACAGGAACTCCCCTCGAATCAGCCCGCTCCGCTGATGCCGCACTATCCCGACGACGCTCCCGAGCGGACGCAGGTCCAATCCTCGCACGGCCGCCGGCCGCAAGAATCCCGCCCAGGGCAAACGCAACCGTCGTCTTCCCGGCAGGCATGGCGTCCGAAGCCCGATTGGAACGAGCCTCCCGATTCGGGTCGCCTCGAAGTCGAGACGCAGCCCGAGATCCCGACGGCGGCCGCTCCCGCCGCGGCTGGAACGGAGCGCTCGCCGCAGGCACCCAAGGGCATCGTGGTGCTTGCCATCGGATTGCCCGGTTCAGGCAAGACCACCTGGTTCGGCCGCCGCGGCATTACGCCGCTTTCCAGCGATCTTCTCCGCAACATCCTTTTCGACGACGTTGAGGAGCAGCGCTACCAGGGGCTGGTGTTTTCCACTCTCCGCTCGCTGTTGCGCGCCCGCCTCATCGCGCGCATGCCCATGAATTACGTCGACGCCACTAACCTCTCCATCCATGAGCGCCGGCAATGGATCAAGATGGCCAAAAGCTTCGGCTACGAAGTGCAGGCCGTGTTTTTCGACGTGCCCCTCGATGTCTGCCTCGAGCGCAACCGCCAGCGCGACCGCAGCGTGAGCGAAGACGTCATGCGCAAAATGGCCGAGCGGCTCAAGCCTCCGGTGTTTGAAGAAGGCTTCGAAAAAATCACTGTTGTGCGAGTGAAGGGCGCGGGATAAAGGCGCATGAAGCCGCTTCGCAGCGCGAGCGGGATATTGTGGGCTGGTGGCGGCCCACTTCACCACGCAAGGGTCGCCGAGCCAAGCTCCGCCACTGAGTTACCACATGGAGATCTGCAACGCGTCCAGATAAGCGGTAACATCTCCGCTTAAACCATACCCATCCACCTGGAACTGGGTCATGACGACCGGGCCCCAGCCGAGGCTGGCTGCTCCGTACACCGTGGCGTTCAGAGGGACCTCGACGCCATCGAGCCACACGGTGTGATAGGTGACCGAGCCGGAGTCATCTCGCGAAATGCTCGCCTGAACGTGATGCCACGTATTCTGCGACCAGTTTCGCGGATTGCAACTTGTCCCGCTGGCCTTGATCCAGGCTGGCTGCGGACTACTGGCGCTCCCTTCGTTGGCTGTGTACTCCCAGACCCCAGACCAGCCGCTGCACTGTACGCCGGTCAGAACAGTTTGACCGTTCGGCATCGTCTGGTTGATGTCGAACTCCAGATTGGCGAGATCGCTGGCGGAGCTGGTCAGGTACACCCAGGCGTCGTAGAAGAAGTTCTGGGCGTCAACATTGTCCGAAAAGGCGAGCGAATAGCGTTCACCTCCGTCGTTAGAAAAGGAAGTTACAAATTCGCGCGCGCTTCCATACAGCGTTGGCGAAGCAACGAGCGTCATGGAGCCGCTTGACGAGCCCGGCGTACCGGTGTCATGTTCGCCTTTCCAGCCGCTTAGCGCTTGTATCGCACTCAGTGTGTCGGCGTTCGACGGGATAATCGACGAGGTGACGGTGACGGCGACATCGGTTACGCACGACACTCCCTTTCCCCACGCCTTGACGTGCAAGATATGCGCTCCAGTGGACGCGGCGACGGAAGTGTTAATCGATTGCTGAGAAAAAACAATTGTGTCGACGCTACTGTCGAATGAGTAGCCCATGGAAACAACAGTTTGCGAAGAGCACGTGGCAGCGCTCGCAGACAGGGTAAAAGGCGACGAGACAGTGGCGCTGTTCGCGGGACTAACAATGGTCACTCCGGCCAGCGCGGGGACAGCCAGAGTGAGGACGACGGAGGAGCCGAAAGTCAAACGACTGAAAATATTCATTGAGCCCCTTCTTCAAGTGAAGACAGTTTTCCGCGTCGACTCCTTGCCCTTCTTCGCAAGGAGCCAAATACCTTCTCACCTGTCGGTGGGCTGGTCTGAGAGGCACATGACGAGACGCGCCGAATCGAACTACTCAGCAACCTCTGATGACAGCGCGCGGATCACCCACTGGCGCATACAAGTGAACCGCAGACTGATACCCGTCAACGCCAACAAGCTGCGTGGTGCAGAGCCCTGCTTGTGGACTTGACCATAGGCAACTTTGGGAGTAACAGATACATAATTCGACTACCATAGTTACATATTTAACCTTACATAGGCAATCTACTTCGTCTAAAAAAAGAAAGATCCCGATCAGGCATCTCATGACTTATTCATCGCATCTTTTCCTTTCGCCGGGATACGCCACTGTAGCGGCGCCAGTCGGGCAAATGCGTTGGCCTCGTGATAGACGGGGAGAAATGGCCCCTCACGATGAGATCAGGTGGATAGCCCGGGAAGCGAGCGTTTCTCTAGCTGGACGGAAAGCCTTTCGATGGCCTCGCCACGGCGAATTTGCCTAAGTTGCCGGTTGAGCGACCTCGCCGCCTGGTCACGATCCTCTTGGTCGTCTTGTTCCACATGTTCTTCCTGCTGCGCTTCGAGCATGCAAGTGACCGAGGGCCGATAAAACACCTGCGCAAAAAGAAGAATAAGTTCGAGCGTCGAGGCGGAAGGACAAAATCCGACACTCTTTCCTTGTCGTCGTTTGTGATTGTAAACGGCGCGCTTGACCGAGTAATAGGCAAGGATTGCAACGATCGCCACAAAAGGTGAGCCCAGCGTAAGATCGGATAAGAGGTCAAGAGAGTAAACGACCATAGCCGCTCCAAACGGAATCGCAGGTAAGCCTTCGCCGAAAGCAGAAAGACGTCGCATCCCGGTGAGTACCGCTCTGCTGAACCAATTTGCGATGGATTATGCGGAAGGAGGAGGCGGCGGACGCTGAAAGGAATCAGATCGTAGGGGAGCTTCGGGTATACGGTCAGAACGAATATCAATGAGCGGGGAAAGCAGACTTAATGGGAAGACAATTCCTATAAATAGGATCGGCAGGATGGCAAGCCAACATGGTGCGCTTCCTGAACAACCGTGGGGTATGAGCGCCAGTAAGAGAGCAACCCCGACGGCAATGGCCGCAATCAGAAGCCAGACTCTTTGATCATGGCGACAGGTCATTGCCGAGTTTCCCCCGCTTTGCAGTATACCGCTCACGCTTTTCTTCTGTCGCCAGCCTGTCGTTCTTGCGCATCTACCTCTCAAATTCGGAGGTTCAGCGTGTATTATCGGCCAGCGTGACCTTTGCCGAAAATCTCGTCGTCCTGCCTCAACAGCCGCCCCACGACATTGCAACGTCTGTTGGAGCTTCACGATATCGAAGCTAAGATAGGCCAATGATGATTCGAGCCACGTTGCCGTTTTGTATCGTTGGCGTACTCCTTGCGTCTGCGATGGCGGCTCAATGCCGCGCCCAGGACGTGGAGTCGAATGCCGCGCCGGTCTTCGTTGAAAAATACCCGAACCCATCAGACAATTACCCACTTGGCCCTGATTCAGAACGCCAGCCAGGCGTTCCGGCTGGAAAAACATTCAAGTTCGACCTGACGAATTCAAAGATCTTTCCGAATACCGAGCGAACGATCACCGTCTATGTCCCCGCCGAGTACAAGGGAGACAAGCCAGCCTGCACAATCATTTCTCTGGATGGCATCGGCTTCAACGCTCCGGTGGTCCTTGATCGTCTGATCGCCCAACACGCCTTACCCGTCATGGTTGCGATAGGCGTCTCGCCAGGAGTGGTCAATTCTGCAAATCCGCCGGAAAACCCGCGGTTCGATCGAAGTTTCGAGTTTGATAGTCGCAGTGACCGGCTGGCGCGATTTTTGATCGACGAGGTGATCCCCCAGGTGGAAAATCATCGTACCCCGGACGGGCTGCCGATCAAGCTTTCAAAGAACCCGGATGATCGCGCCATTGCGGGTGGAAGCACGGGCGGGATCGCTGCGTTCACGGTCGCCTGGGAGCGTCCCGACGCTTTTCATCGCGTGTTTACTGCGATCGGGACATTTGTGGGCATGCGCGGCGGCGAACAGTATTATGTGATGGTTCGCAAAACCGAACCCAAGCCGCTGCGCATCTTCCTGCAGGATGGCGTCCATGACGAGTGGCCCGGAGGCCCGGAAATGGGCGACTGGTGGATGTCGAACGAGACGATGAGCCGGGCGTTGGAATTTGCCGGATACGATGTGACACACGTCTGGGGCGCAGGAACGCACAACGGCAGCCAGGCGGCAGCGATTTTTCCCGAGGTGATGCGATGGCTTTGGCGCGACTGGCCGGCGCCCATCACGGCACAGCCACCCGGCAATCCCGTTCTGAAGCAGATTCTGAAGCCAGGAGAAGCCTGGCGGTTGGTGACCAGGAATTGTGAGGCCGCGCGTACAATTGCCTCCGACGCCCGAGGGCGAGTTTATTTTCGAATCGGCGCCGCGCAGCAAATTGCGGAGTTGAAGACCGGTGAAGACACTCAGACTTGCGGACGGTCCAGCGCCAATGATGCACTCGCGTTCGGAGCAGATGGCAAACTCTACTTGGCGCAGCCGCAAGGAGGGGTTGAAACCAGAATCAATGGGACAGCGAAGCAAGGAGAAATTCAGGCCCGCAATCTCATGGTTCATAGCCTGCAGGTTCGCGGCAACGGAAACATCTACGCCACGACCGTGGCGCGCAATGGCGATAGTGAACTATGGCTGATTCCCGCACACGGCGAGCCAAAGCGGTTGGATACGGCTCTTAAAGGAGCCGCAGGAGTCGCTATCTCTCCTGACGGGCTTTGGCTGTTTGTCCCCCAAAGCGAGTCACGCTTCGGGATCAGCTACCGCATCCTTAATGATGGATCAGTGGATGCGCGAGAGCCTTTTTACGACTTTGATGTTCCCGCATGGGCCGATGATAGCGGAGCAGGCGAGATTGCCATGGATCGCGATGGCAGAGCTTATGTTGCAACGCGAATGGGCGTGCAGGTGTTCGATCGGAATGGCCGCGTGACGGCGATTCTTCCCTTGCCCGGCGGCGAACAAATTCGAGGCATTTGTTTTGGCGGGAGCAACTTCGACACGCTGTATGTTTCGGGCGAGGGCAAGGTCTATGCGCGGCGAATGAATGTGGTGGGCGCATTGTCCTGGTCTCCTCCCGTTCAGCTTCCGCCGTGGGGCGCCGGCTAGGTCCTAGTACGCTCTCCGCATTTCGTAAGCGCCTGCCGGCGGGAAAATCAAGAACCCGTTACCAGCCAATATTGCAGACACATGAAAATCAGCAGCGTTGGGGCGGCTCCATCACCGTCGCCCGCATTTTTGGCCTCGCTTTGCTCCGCTCTTGACATAGTCTGGTGTATACGTTGGAAACGAGGGTCAATCATGCGCTTGAAGTATCCGTTTGCGGTCTATGCTCCTCATTTGCTCTTATTTTGCCTGCTCGCCGGCTCTCGATTGGCTCAGTCACAAATGCAACCTTCCCCGACTGGCGGCTCGGATCTTCATGTTGGCCCCCTCAAGGAGCCCTCTACGGGAGTTACTCCGGCTGGAATGAGCACGGTTTCAGACCACGCGCAGAGCTCCCAGGTGGGCAGTCCGGATCGCACCGTGGGCCCACAGCAGGATGGTTCCATCGTCGCTTCGGACAACCAGACTCTAACGCCGGCTGGGAAAATCGTTGAACTCGGTTCGCCTGTGCGCGCCAAGGCCATTGCCCTCAATCCGAATGGCGCCACGCACAGCGGCGCAGTGCTGCTGATGGGCTCGCCGCAGCCGGTAATCGTGTTCAATACTGCGACCGGGCAAGTGCTTCAACGGTTCATCCCCAAGGGCGCTGCGGGAGCTTCTTCCAAAGAGGTGAGCGCCGGCTCGTTCACGGGAATCACTTATTCCTCTGACGGCGCCAAGCTACTCTTCAGTCAGGACGATAACTATGTGGTCATCGCGGATGTGAACTCCGAGACAGGCCTCCTCGGTGGTGAGCAAAGGGTCAAACTGCCTGAGCCGCCTGCCGACGGGCGGCCTTATCACAATGCAAAGTCGATTAATCCGGGCGGTATTGCGCTTTCCCCGGACAACAAGCGGGCTTACGTGGGGCTGAACGTGGCGAACACGCTCGGCGTGATCGACTTGACAGCATCTCCGGCAAAACTTATTGCGCAAATTCCTGTGGGCAATGTTCCGAACAGCGTCGTGATTCACGGCAAGTATGCCTATGTGAGCAATGAAGGCGGGCGCCCGGCTACGAGCGATGACTTCACGAATTATTCCGACGGCACGCCAATTGTCGTTGACCGGAAAGATGCCTTCACCCTTTCGGGCACAGTATCGGTCGTAGATATTACGAAGGGCAAAGAAGTGAAGACAATTCCAGTGGGGCTGCACCCGGCGGGCATGGCGATTTACGGTTCCAACTTATATGTCGCCAATGCGTATAGCGACAGCTTGTCGGTCATCGATCTTCACTCCGATACTGTAGTTCGCACCATTAGTCTCAGCGTTCCGGTCGCTCATGGGGTCTTTGGCTCTGGCCCGAACGGCGTTGCCGTTACAGAGGACGGCAAGGCGTATGTCACGCTGGGTCAGGCCAATGCCGTGGCGGTCGTCAACTTGCAGGGGAGGGATGCGCATCCGGTGATCGGCTATATCCCGACCGCCTATTTCCCGACTTCTATTGTGTACGAGAAGGCGCAAAGGCAACTTGCGATTGCTGACGACAAGGGCTTGGGAGCACGAGGGAACACAAGAATCAAAGACGGCGTGACCGGCTACTACACGCGCGCCGATACCGGCGTCGTGAACTTGATACCCGAGCCGAACGCGAGCGAACTGGCGAGGTTCAGCAAGCAGGTCTTCGTCAACGACCATTGGGATCTGACCACGAACGTCGAGGTTGGACCGCAGTACGACGATCCGAATGCTGTGCCGGTGGCGATTCCCAGACACATTGGGGAACCGTCACTGATCAAGTATGTCTTTTTGGTCATCAAAGAGAACCGCACCTACGACGCGATGCTGGGAGATGTGCCCTGGGGCAACGGTTCTCCCGTGCTGGCGGTTTTTGCGTCCGGCGTGCCGAATCAGCACGCCTTCGTAAGGCGTTTTCCGCTGCTCGATAATGTTTATGCGCCAAGCCGTCAGTCCGCCGATGGTCACCCCTGGATCGGGATGTCGGGATCTTTCTATTCCAACGACATCCTGGCGCCGGACTGGATTCGCTCCTATCCGGGGGGGGACGCAGACGACCCGCTCACTTACACGCCCCAGGGATTTTTGTGGACAGCCGCGGAAGCCAAAGGTCTGACCGCGAAGTTGTATGGCGAGTGGAGCAGCGGAACAACCATCGCGAAAAAGGCGGACGGCAGCGATTACACCTGGATGGATTTCTACAGGACTTCGCAGTGCAAGGAAGACAAGGCGCCGGCTTCGAGTTGCATCGTTCCAGACGGCTCTGTCCATGTATCCTCCGCGATTCCCTCGGCGGCGAAGATCATGGATCCGCATTATCCGCCCTTCGACATGACGATTCCGGACCAGTACCGGATGGACTACTGGATTCCGGAGTTTCAGCGTGAGGTTGCGGCCAACCAGGTTCCCAATCTGACGATTCTTTGGCTGCCCGACGACCATACGGCCGGCATTTCGATAGGCCATCCCTATCCCATCAACTACCAGGCGGACAATGACCTTGCACTCGGCCGCATGGTGGAAGCCATCAGTCACAGCAGTATCTGGGCGCAGACGGCGATCTTTGTCGAGGAGGATGATTCGCAGGATGGCGTAGATCATGTCGATGGCCACCGCCAGCCGGTCTATGTCATTAGCCCCTATACCGTGGCTCCGCAGACTCCCGGCGAGGGAAAAGCCATCCACACCACGTACACAGCGGAAAACATCAATCGCACCATCGAGAACATTCTCGGCATGCAACCTCTGACGCAGTTCGACTTGGTGGCTTCGCCGATGTTTGACGCGTTCCAAAACACGCCGGACCTGAGGCCCTATGATTGTTTACCGGCCGTGATTCCGTTGGACCAGGGACCTGACCTGCCGGCGGGGAAAAACGATGCCTTCACTCCGCTGCAAAAGGACTGGATCAAGGCTACTGCCGAAGTGATGAAGGGCAAATATGACAAAGCCGATGCGGTCGATCCGAATTTCTTGAACCATGTGATCTGGTATTCGTCGACAAATTGGATACGCCCGTATCCAGGAGAGAACAAGGTGCTCATGCCCGGGCCGCTCGTCAAAGCTGCCAGGAGCTACGCCGGCGACGACGATGACTAGAGCCGGTTGATGGTCGCGAGGAAGAGAAACTGCGGGGATTTGAGGTTGACCGCTGGTACTTCGGCAAACCGTGGGGGCACATGGACGACGCCTGGCGCCAGAGTCCGCTCAGCAGCGCGGCTCGCGCCAAAACGCCGTTCCTGCTCATCCAGGACCAGAGCGACACCACCGATCCGGCCGGCCAGGCGCAGGAGATGTATCGCGCGCTGCGCCAGGAGGGAGTTCCGGTGGATCTTGTCGAATATCCGGGCGAAGATCACGGTCCGCTTGCGACTGGCAACTTCGGCCACCCCCCGCCCGAGCCCTGGCATGGCTTCGACGCTCGCCGGCGCATTGTCGAGTTCATCGAGAAAGCCTTCGCGGCCCACCCAACCGGCGCACGTTAGAGCCATTCTGCTTTACATGTAGCCTTTGTCATTTCATTCGAGGGTGGCGATCCTTTGAGGGAATCGCCATTTCGGTTCACGGCTTCGGTGCACGGCTGAAGGAGAAGTGCTGTGGCCGGATGAATGCCGGATCTGAAGGATGCCGCCAGCAGTTCGCTCGTCCGCCGCGTCGCGATGCCTAAAGCCCGTTCACGCCCTACCATTGCAAATGCATCAGCGATATAGACTCCCGCGGCAGACTCGTGGTGATGGTTACCTCGCCATCGCTCACGTCCAGCCAGTCGGGAGAAGTCAAGAGCTGCAATTGGCCCGCCGCCTTGAGCTTTGCATATTGCCCGGGAGTCGGAGACTGAGGCGAACCCATTGCCTTCCAAACCGTGTATGCGTTGCTATGCGTCTCATCGATCCGATAATGCTCCAGCAGAACTCTCTTCACTCCGGATGAGATTCCGGTAACGGTAACCTTCACTTCCGCATCGGGCGCGGGCGTATCGTCGTCGTGATAATCCCACAGCATGATGGCGGCTTCGCGCTCGCTCTTTGTAGCAAAAGCGTCGATGTCCGGCACCTGGCGCGCGCCTTCACTCACTAACTCGTTGAGCGGTGTCGCTCCGGTGCTGCGCGTCTCTGCGCGCTCACCAGACATGAGTCCGGCCATGCGGAACAGGTTCAGGATCGGTTTGTCGATTCCATTGGTCGCGAGGCTGCGGAATCCCTCGAAATAACCAGCGTTTTCGAATTCAAACGACCATGACAGCATCGCGATCAGGTTTACTTTGTAGTCGTCCTGCAGGCCGACGATGGCCTTCATGGCGGTTGCGGTATAGGAGGGATAGAGCGGTCCATTCCGGTAGGCATTGGCCGGGTTCACCTTCATCGAGCAAGCGGCGCAGCCCTCCGGATCGGCCTCGCTCAAAATAATAGGCAGGCGAATGAATTGCGGATATTGAGCCACAATTTGAAAGCCTCGTTGCACCGATTTCAATTCCGCCGCGATGCCCATCTGCACGTGCCCGTCAACGACCGTTGGCCGGCCTTTGGGATGGAAAGAGATGAAACTGAGTGGCACGGGCTTGCCGTCGGCCGCGCTTTTGTCGTTCAAGCAGTGCTTGAGAAAGCTATCCAGAAAGGCGGCCGCCTTGGGGTTCGCCGGCCCGGTGCTTGCCGGCCCGCCCACCATGGCGCCCGGCAGCGCCGCGCGAACGCCCGCCACAGCGTAATCGTAGAGCTTAAAGTACTCCGCCGGCGTTCCGTGCCAGTAAAGAATATCCGGTTCGTTCCACACTTCGAAGCACCACGTACTCACCTCTTGCCTTCCAAAGCGCCCGACGAGATGCTGCACATAATGGCGGATAAGGTCGCCCCACACTTTGTAATCCTTGGGCGGATTGTTGGACGCGCCGCCCATGGTTGGGGCGGGGTAGTGCAGCTGATACGTCGCGATTCCCGGAACGGTAGCGGCAAGATCTTTGGGCATAAAGCCCAGTTCGACCAATGGCCGAACCCCGGCCTGCCGATAAGCGTCGAAGATCTCGTCGGTGATGGTGAAGTCGTAAACCGGCTTGCCGTTTTTATCCAGGCTGAACACGTTCGACGAGCTCCACTTCAGCTCCGGAACTCCATTCCCCGAAGTGAGCAGATGATGGGCGCGGATGTAAACCGGCGCCGGGCTCAGGTCGTGCAGTTCCCGGAGCAGTTGCCGGCCATATTTCATGGTGGTGTAGTCCGACTCGTCATAGCCGAACCATCGGTAGATCGGCTTATACGGGCCTTGTGTCTTGGACAAATCCACGCTCACGTTCACCTGCGCCCGGGCGAAAGACGGAACTGCCATCACCGCCAGAGAGGCGCTGAATATCCATCCCCATGTTCGCGTTTTCATCCTGATTTCTCCCCGGTCAAGGCCTCGGTTGCCGGGCCCAAAGCGTCTTGCCGCAGCGGCCTCATCTTCGCTCCCCGAAGGCCTTAGTTTCGCTCCCGATCATGATTCGCGTTTCGTGCATGTGGCCTTAAAGCGGTTCTCCAATTGGTGTAGAGCAGAACCTCGAACGTTGAGTGGCGTTTTTCCCGAGAAAACGCCACCTGGCACGCCCCTCAAAACTCCACGGGAATTGGAGAACCGCCGTAGAATTCCTTATTTTCCCATCGTGGCGCAATCGCCGTCCGGCAGCCGGAAATTGCCGTCAGGGTGAAACCGGGCATTCCTCGACTGGCGGAAAAACAATTTTTCTCCGGGCTAAAGATTGCGCATCCCGCCTCGCTTTCCCAGCTTAAAACGATGCGCATCCCCGGCCACCGCCCGCCACCCTGCCAGCTTCGCAAACTGCGAACAACCTTAGCGCTCTTTGGGCCCCACTCGGGGGCGCCGCAAAATCCGTGATTTGAGGGCCAAGCGGGTCTTCCAGGCAGGTTTTGCCCTCCGCCGCAGTTGAAATAAAGGCGAAACCGCTATAATGTTGGTTAGATTGCGGGAGACGACGTCACCGGGATTGCCGGGGGCGTGCCCGCAGATTTGGACTGACTTGAATTTTTCACGCAACGGAAGCGCACCTTAACTTTCAAAGGGACGGAACACAGGAGATCGGCACATGGAGAACAAGCCGGCACAAAACATTCAGGATACCTTTCTCAACACGGTTCGGAAGGACAAGACACCCATCACGATCTATCTGGTCAGCGGCGTCAAGCTCACCGGAAAAATCCGGTCCTTCGACAAGTATTCCGTGCTGCTGGAGAACAACAGCCAGGAGCAGTTGATTTTCAAACACGCCATATCGACCGTGGTCAGCAACCGAACCGTGATGCACTCCGAACACCGTCCAGTGAGCGTAACCACGGGCTTGGGCCCGGCTCCGGTGGCCGTGCCTTCCGCGGCTCCCGTGACTGCGGAGCGGTAGTGCGCGGGAGAGACCGCGATTGGCAGGAGAAGCGAACAGGACTGGCGGCGCAGGTCTAAGACCGCAGCCTCCGCAGGAGGATGCTGGCCGCTGGCTTGAGCGCCGGGAAGGGCCTGAACGTACGACCCGCGGCCCTGAACGAGCAGTCCTGGTAAGGGTGGATATTGCGGTTCGGGCGCTCGGTAACCGGCGGGACGCGCCGGACGAGGAGTTGTGCGCAATTTCCGCGGCCAATGACCAAAAGCCCCAAAACAACCAAATTTACATGAAACGACTCCGGGCACGCGGCCGCCCTGCGAGGAGCACCCTTGCTGATCTCGATTCCGGGCAGTCGCTCGCCGAGTTTCGCGAGCTGGTGGTGAGCGCCGGTGGCGAAGTAGCCGCGGAGTTGATTCAGCGGCGTCCGCGGGCCGACCCAGCCACTTTAGTCGGTTCCGGCAAGCTTGCAGAGATCGCCGGCGTGGTTGCTTCCACGGGCGCCGATCTGGTCCTGTTCGATCACGATCTCAGTCCCACCCAACTGCGCAACCTAGAGGCGGCGCTGCGGCGCCGCGTGCTCGACCGCACTCAGCTCATCCTCGACATCTTCGCCCGCCACGCCCGCACGCGGGAAGGCCAGTTGCAGGTCGAACTCGCTCAGCTTGACTACCTGCTCCCGCGGCTCACCGGGCGGGGCAAATCCATGTCGCAGCTCGGCGGGGGCATCGGCACGCGCGGGCCCGGTGAAACCCAGCTCGAAACCGACCGCCGGCGCATTCAGCGCCGCATTGAACAACTCAAGCGCGATCTCGAATCCGTCCGCCGCACCCGCAAGCAGCAGCGGCAGCGCCGCGAGGCGGTTCCCGTGCCCACAGTGGCCCTGGTGGGTTACACCAATGCCGGCAAGAGCACTCTCTTCAACGCCCTCACCGGCGCCCAGGTGTTTTCTTCCGCCCGCATGTTCGCCACCCTGGACCCCAAATTACGCGCCATCGAGTTACCCAGCCGGCGCAAGATCCTGCTTTCTGACACGGTCGGATTCATCCGCAATCTGCCCCATACCCTCGTCACCAGCTTTCGCGCCACTCTTGAAGAGGTTCAGCAGGCGGAGGTGCTGATCCACGTGCGCGATGCGGCGGCTGCAGGCGCTCCCGAACAGAAAGAACAAGTGGAAAAAGTGCTCACCGAACTGGAAGTCCTTGGCAAGCCGCGCATCGAAGCCCTCAACAAGATCGACCTGCTCGATGAAGAAGAACGGGAGGCTCTTGCCGCGCGCGCCCATTTCGGTTCGACGGAGAAAAACACCCATGGCGCCGCAGTAGCGCTCTCCGCGCTCACCGGCGAGGGATTGGACAATCTACTCTACGCGATCGACGGGACTCTCCATTCCGATCCCGTAATTGACGCGGAACTGTGCATTCCGCAGCAAGAGGGCGCGGCGCTAGCCGCCATCGAAGCGGGCGCGATCGTCCGTGCGCGCCAATACGAAGGCGACCTGGTGCGGCTAAGCGTCAGCGGCCCTGCCTCGCTCCTGGGCCGCATGCGGCGCTTCCGCGTCCGCGCCGGTTGACCCAACCCATGCCTGCACCCTTGGTTCAAGTTCTTTTTACCCCCCATCGCGTATCCTTGGACTGTTCCCAGGGCAACGGCCTGAATCTCTGCTCTCCTCCGGCCTGCGTCTCCGGGCTTTCGGAGGTCTCATGAAGCTTACGCATCCCGGCCACTCCATCACCACGCTTTCCAGCCGTGAGATCTACCGCAACCAATGGATGCGGCTGCGCGAAGACCATATCCTGCGCTCCAACGGGAAAGAAGGCGTCTATGGCGTGGTGGAAAAAGATCCGGCCGCCATCATTCTGCCCATCGAGAACGGCCGGGTGTGGCTTGTCGAGCAGTTCCGCTACACCATCCGGGAACGCGCCTTGGAGCTGCCCCAGGGGGGATGGGAGATGGAGATCGACGATCCCGAGGAACTGGCACGCGGCGAACTCCGCGAAGAAATTGGCATGCACGCGGATAAAATGACGCTGCTCGGCAGGCTTTGGGTCGCCTACGGCTTCACTCGCCAGCAGCAGTATGTTTTTCTCGCCGCCGGCCTCACCCCCGCTGAGAAAAACCCCGATCCCGAAGAGCACGACCTCACCGTCCACGCCGTTTCCATCGCCGAATTCGAGCGCATGCTGCTCGATGGAACCATTCGCGACGGCTGCACCCATGCCGCTTGGGGCCTCTACCTCACCTGGAGGGCGCGCAACCCCTCCGGCGAAACAAGCTGATCCCCGCTCCCGCCGGCGAAACCCGTCTCGAGCGTTTTCGACTCCGCCCTTAGCAGAAGCCAGGGATCCGAGTGGCGTTCTCCAAAGCAAGCGCTGGGTTGCACGGGTCCACGAGGGCAAGATTCAAATCGAAAAAACCGCCTTAAGCGAGGGTTCCATAACCGCTCCAACGGTTAAGCCGCAGTCACAATCTCGCTGAAGTCCGCAATCTGGGAGAAATTGCGCAGCACCTCATCAATCAGCCGCAAATGCGCACCGCGCACCTCGGCGTCGGGGTCGAGCACCATCACCTTGTCAAAAAACGCGTCCACCGTGGGCCGAAGCGCGGCGATGCGCGCCAGCGCCTCCGCGTAATTGCCCTCCTGGCGCAGCATCGCCACCTCAGGCGCAAGAGTTCCCGAGGCGTCGGCGAGATGCTGCGCTTCCGTCGCCAGCTTCATTCCCGTCTGCGAACCGAGGGTAAATCCCTTTTCCTCCGCCTGCCGCAAAATATTCTTAATCCGCTTGACGGCCGCGGAAATCGCCGCGAAATCTTCCGACCCGCGCACCGCCGTCACCGCTTCGGCGCGCGCGATCGCATCGCGCACGTCGTCCGAGTCGGCAGCCAACACCGCGTTCACCACGTCGTAAGCAAAGCCGCGCACGTCCTTGAGATAAAACTGCAACCGCTCGCGCAGAAACGCGATAGCGCGGATTTCGTCCTCGCGTGTTGCGCTGATTCCTGTATGCATTCCTTCTTCAGCGGCTGGGCTCGGAACAAAACCAACCAATGCTGACAGCGTCAACGGCAGATTCGATTCCGCCAGAATTCGAACAATGGAATTGGCCGCACGGCGTAACGCAAATGGATCCTTTGAGCCTGTTGGCATCAGTCCGATTGTGAACATGGCCACAATGGTGTGAATACGGTCGGCCAAGCCCAGCAATTGGCCCTCTGTTGTCAGCGGAATGTTATCTTCGGCCGAAGCAGGGATATATTGCTCGTAGATCGCCAGCGCCGTTCGTTCATCCAACTTCTGCGCCCGCGCGTAGAGACCGCCGATCACTCCTTGTAATTCGGTAAACTCCTTCACTAACTCCGTAGTCAGATCGGTCTTGGCTAACTCCACTGCCTTGAGCAACGCCGCTTCATCGAAGCTGAATCCGTCCTCCTTCACCGCCGCAGCCAGGGCCCGCGCCACGCGCAAGTTTTCATCCGTTTTCCAGCGGAAACTTCCTAACTCCTTCTGGAAGGTGACGCTCTTGAGGCTCTCCACGCGCTCTGTAAGCGGCGTCTTCTGGTCGAAGTCCCAAAAGAACCGCGCATCCTTGAACCGCGCTCGCAATACCCGCGCGTTTCCATGGCGAATGATCGCCGCGCCCGCCTCGCCCACCTTCGTGTTCAGCACCGCGAGAAAGTGTGGCGCCAGCTTTCCGTTCGCGCCTTCAATGGCGAAGTATTTTTGATGGTCGCGCATCACCGTCACCAGCACTTCTTCGGGCAGGGCAAGATACTCCTGCTCGAAGTCGCCCAGAATCACCGTCGGCCATTCGGTCAAATGCACCACGGTTTCCACCAGCGCCTCGTCTTCGCGCCAGCGCGCGCCGGCGATGGTCCGCGTCGCCGCGTCCAGCGCCTTGCGGATGATATGGCGGCGTTCGGCGACACTGACCACGACGCCCGAACTGAATAGAGCTTCGGAATAACTATTGGCAGCGGGGATGTCGACCGGCCCTTCTCCATGCAATACTCGATGCCCGCGGCTCAAGCGCCCCGCGGCAATGCCCGCAACCTCCAGCGGCACAATCTCGCCGCCCAGCAGCGCCACAACCCAACGCACCGGCCGCACAAACCGCTCCGGCTTGCCCGCGCGCCAATACATGTTTTTGGCCCAGTAAATCGCCAGCGCTTCCTTGGGCAGTTCCGAGGCAAGCAACTCCGTAGCGGAGCGCCCTGGACGCTTCACGGCAGCGCCAACATACTCGCCCTTGGCCGTGGTCACCTTTTGCAACTCGCTCAAGGCCACGCCGGCCTTCTTCGCGAAAGCCACGGCCGCGGGGCCCGGCGCGCCATCTTTGAACGCCACCTTCCACGAGGGGCCCGTTAGCTGCTCTTCACTGTCCGCCTGGTGCGCCTCCACACCCTCCACCAGCACGGCCAGCCGCCGCGGAGTGGAGTAGGTGGTCAGCTTCGCTCCCGACGCAAGAAGCCGCTCGCGTGTCAGCAGGTCGCTCACGCGTTGTCCCAGTTCAGCTTCCGCCCCGGCAATCATCCGGGCCGGTATCTCCTCCAGCCCCAGTTCAAATAAGAAATCCGTCATAACTCAGGTTCTTCCCGTACGTGAAAGGCAGCTGTTAGCTGCTAGACCCTATTTACCAGCCACCAGGTGTGAGTTCTTAATAATAACGTGATGGAAATCCGGGTTTTCGATGGGCACGATCAAGAGCTAGAAGCTAGGAGGTGGAAGCTAATAGCTGTTGTTGCTGTTCCGCATAGGCCTTCGCCACGCCCACCGCCAGCGCGCGGATGCGCCCAATCACCCCCACCCGCTCCGTGACGCTGATTGCCCCACGCGCGTCGAGCAAATTAAACAGGTGCGAGCATTTCAGCGCCAGCTCATAGGTCGCCAGCAGCGGGAAGCGCCGCTTTGCCGTCGCGCTGGCCTTCTCGTCCGTCAAAAGAGCGTTGGCTTGCGCCAGCAGCGTCTGCGCTTCGGCTTCGTAGTTCGAGAAATGCTCCCAAAGCCGCGGCACGTCGGCCATCTCAAAGTTGTACACAGAAAACTGCAACTCCTCTTCCCAGCGCACGTCGCTGTACGTCACCTCCGCTCCCGTCTCCGGATCGCGCGCCCAAACAACGTCGTAAATCGAGTCCACATCCTGCAAAAACTGCGCAATGCGCTCCATGCCATACGTCAGCTCGACGCAAATCGGGCCCAGGTCGAGCCCCCCGCATTGCTGGAAATAGGTGAACTGCGTAATCTCCAATCCATCCAGCATCACCTGCCAGCCCACGCCCCAGGCTCCGCCCGCGGGCCACTCCCAGTTATCTTCTTCGAATTTCAAATCGTGCTGGGCGAGGTTGATGCCCATCGCTTCCAGCGACTGAAGATACAGCTCCTGCACGTTTTCCGGCGGCGGCTTCAGAATGAGCTGAAACTGCGTGTGTTTGAACAACCGGTTGGGGTTTTCGCCGTAGCGACCGTCGGCCGGGCGCCGCGAGGGCTGCGCGTAGCCCACGCGATGCGGTTTCGGACCCAGCACGCGCAGAAAGGTTTCCGGGGCCATGGTCCCCGCGCCCACTTCCACATCGTAAGGCTGCTGCAAAACGCATCCGCGCGCCGCCCAGAATCCCTGCAGGCGAAACAACAATTCCTGAAACGTAAGCGCAGAAGACTCGACAGAAGGCGGCGTTAAAGTGGACGGCACAGGCAAATCTCTCTCGGTGGGAATCGCAGCGGGACTAAAGAAGATTCTACCAGCCGGTTACGACGTTCAAGAGCTCAGGCGGATGGCCTCACCTGCTTCCCGCCCCTCCGATCCGGTAAACTAAGTGAAGGCGCCGAGGACCTCGTTCTCCTGCCATGCACCGCTTCGCCATCATCGTCGCAAGCCTTCTCCTGCTCGCCGCAACTCTGCCCGCTCACGCCGCGAATTCCGCCGACGCCTCGCATCTCCGCGTGCAATTGATCTTTCCTCAATCGCAGCTCTACCCCGGTGGACAGAACCAGGTGGGTCTCTACTTCAAGCTGGAGCCGGGCTGGCACGTCTACTGGAAAAACGCGGGCGATTCCGGCGAGCCGCCCCGCATCCAATGGACCTTGCCAGCGGGCGTCACCGCGTCCCCGCTTGAATTTCCCGCGCCTGCCCGCCTGCCTCTCGGTCCCTTGATGGATTTCGGCTACGAAAACGAGGTGCTTTTTCCCTCCCATTTCGTTGTCGCGCCGACCGTAATACTGAGCCCCGCAAACCTCCACGCCAAAGTCTCGTGGCTCGTTTGCCGTGAAGTCTGCATCCCCGGGAAGGCCGAATTGGACCAAAACGTTCAGTTCTTACGCAGCGCTCCGCCAAATCCAACCGTCTCCGCTGCGGACACCGCACTCTGGAATCGCCTCGCCAAACTGCCCGCCCCGCTGCCGTCCGGGGACAAGGCCGTCTTTCAACCCACCTCCACCGGCTTTCGCCTCGCCGTCGCTACCGGCCGCCGTGAAACCCAAGCAGCGTTCTTCCCCGCTGATCAGGACATCCTCGACAATCCGTCCCCGCAAAAGCTCACGTCCACGCCGGAGGGGCTTGTTCTCGACCTTAAAAAGGACGCGAACCTCACCGCCAGCCCGGCGCATCTGAACGGCGTCCTTGAGCTCGCGGGCGGCAGGAATTACCAAGTTACCGCCACGCCGGGAACGGTGGCTGCCGCCACGCCTGTTACGTCAAGTGGCCTGCCTGGAATCGTCGGCCTGGCCTTCCTCGGCGGCCTGCTCCTCAACCTTATGCCTTGCGTTTTCCCGGTGCTGTTTCTCAAGGGCCTTGCCCTGGTCAACTCGGGAGCTGAAGAAAGGCACAAACTCCGCGCCCACGGATTCGTCTATGCCGCCGGGATTCTCGTCTCTTTCTGGGCGTTGGTGGCAGCCCTCCTGGGCTTGCGCGCCGCCGGAGCCACCCTGGGCTGGGGCTTCCAATTCCAGTCACCGGTTTTTCTCGCTCTCATGGCGGGCCTGCTCTTTCTCCTCGGGCTTTCGCTGGCCGGCCAGTTCGAGATCGGCCTCACCCTCACCAGCGCCGGTGGCTCGTTGGCTGCCAAGCAGGGGTACGCGGGTAGCTTCTTCACGGGAGTTCTGGCCGTCGTCGTCGCCACCCCCTGCACCGCGCCCTTTATGGGAGCAGCCATCGGCTACGCCCTCGCTCAAACCGCCGCCATCACCTTCGCCGTCTTTACCGTGTTGGCTCTCGGCTTGGCCGCGCCCTACGTAGCGCTCACCTTGCAGCCCGCCTGGACCCGCCTGCTTCCCAAGCCAGGCGCGTGGATGGACGTGCTCAAGCAGGCCGTCTCCATCCCCATTTTTCTCACTGTGATCGGGCTCGTTTGGATTGTTGCCCAATCCTACGGCGCCAATCTGCTCGCCGCCCTGCTGGCGGGCCTTCTCCTTCTTGCCGTCGCCGGATGGTTCCTCGGCCGCTGGCCGGCCCGGCGCTGGGCAGACACCACCGCCGCGCTTTTCCTGCTCGCCTTCATTGGCTTGGCCGCATTCGCTCAACGCCTTGCCGTCTCACCCGCGCCAGCCGTCTCAGCCGGCACGCCCGGCCAATCCGCCGCCTGGCAGCCCTGGTCGCCGACGGCCCTTAACAATTACCAGTCTCAGGGTCGTCCTGTCTTCGTGGATTTCACGGCGAGTTGGTGTCTCAGTTGCCAGGTGAATGAGCGCGTCGCTCTCGACCAACCTCAGGTCCGCCAAGCCTTCGTCAATGCCAACGTGGTCCTGCTCCGCGCCGACTGGACCCGGCAGGACCCCGCCATCACGCAAGCGTTGGCCGCGCTGGGCCGCAGCGGAGTTCCTGTCTACGCACTGTATGCGCCTGGAGAGAGCAGCCCACGCCTGCTACCCCAGGTGCTGACCCCCGGCATCGTCACCGACGCCCTGAATCAGCTCCCTCGAGCTGAAACTCAGGCCAGCGCCGCCCCGTCCGATTCGAAATAAGGCCGGCCTCGGTACTGGCGCCTTTTTCCCTGGAATGAGATCTGAAGCCGTTCAACGTGTCGGAGGCATGAAGCGCGCCTTATTTCGTGCAACTCAAACTCGTGGAAAGTAAGAATGCGCTTATTCATGGGCGAGGGCAGCCAGTACCCTTGCCACGAAATTGCCTTCGGCACAACAAAAATGCAATTCCTCGCAAATTTCGGGCTTGAAATCGAGTGCGCATTTGCTTTTGTTCGAAGAAACGGTAGCGACTGAGCACTGGATATCCGAGGCAAAAAGCGGCTTGAGGTTCCCGGCGACCATGTTGGTTAGCTCCCCAAGTACGTCACAGGCGATCTGATCGTCAATCTCGAAGGCGGGGAGAGACAAGAATCGCGCTGCGAAGCGTCGCGCATGCAGCCACGTGCATTCTATCGAGATCACTCCGCGCCAGCGCCCTGTGAACTGAACTGAGGAATGAAGTTCCGTGGGAGCTTTCCGGTTGACCTGCACCTCGCGGAGGCTCGTCTGCAGCCCGAGCATATTTTCGAAAATGGAAGAGACAATTTCCTCGATTTCATGGGTCATGCCGGTGGATGCCATGTGCGTGGCCATCGCGATGCTCCTCATTTGGCTATATAGACGGTGGCGCCGGCGAACGTTCGCCGTTCGAACCACCGATCGATTTCGTCAGCAGTTTCGGCCCCGCCCAGAAGCAACCAGCCCCCTTGCTGCAAACAGCAGCGAAGCTGTTCCAATAACCTGGTCCTGGTTTGAGCGTCGAAGTAAATCATCACATTGCGACAAAAGATCAGGTCGAAGATACCCAGAGCATGCAGATTCGTGCGCAGATCTAGTTGTTCGAACCGCACCAGACGCCGCGAGTCATCGCGCAGTTGCCATTCCACGCCAGCCCGGGTAAAGTACTTCACCAACAGCGCGACCGGCAACCCGCGATTAACCTCGATCTGCCGATAACGCGCGGCGCGCGCGCGGCGGAGGGCGCTCGAAGAGAAATCGGTCCCCAGGATATCGATCTTTGCATTGCCGAAGGCGTCTTCGAGGAGGGCCATGGCGAGGCTGTACGCCTCCTGGCCGGTAGAAGCAGCAGCCGACCAGAAGCGCAGGGCCCGGCCATCGCGCCGCTCCTCTCTGAGCCTCGGCAGCAAACCGGTGCGGATGGCGTCGTAGTGCTTGGGATCGCGAAAGAAGTAGGTTTCGTTGGTGGTCATGGCCTCGACCACATTCCGGCTCAGCTCCTGCCTGCCGTTCTCGCGCAACAGATCACAGAGCTGGTTGATGGAGCCGAGGCCGAGGCGCGCGACTACGGGGCCAAGGCGGCACTCGAAGAGGTAATGCTTGTTCTCTTCGAGAACGATGCCTGACTGCACATAGACATGCTGCTGCAGAAAGCGGTAGTTCTCCGGAAATATGGTCTGCGGCTCAGCAACAGGCATCGTAGTTCCTACGCGCAACCAACTCTTTTGAGAATGGCTTCAGCGATGCGATCGAGCGGGATCACCTGGCAGGCCAGCCCTGCGCCGACGACCGCTCCGGGCATGCCCCACACCACGCTCGAAGCTTCGTCCTGAGCGAAGACGGATGCGCCCAGGGCCCTAAGGATACGAGAACCGCGCAACCCGTCCTGACCCATCCCGGTGAGGATGACGGTGAGCACCGCGCCTTCATACACTTCGCTCATCGAGGTGAACAGGGCGTCGACGGCGGGGCGGCAGGAGTTCAGTGGCGGAGATTGGTCCAGATGGACCAGTGGGACCGCATTGCCGCAAACGACCTTCATGTGAAAGTCGCCGGGAGCGATGAGGATTTTTCCTGCCTGCACGCTGTCCCCCTCCTGGGCCTCGGCCACGGCGAGGGGGCAGATGCTGTTCAGACGCTCCGCCAACAAGCGCGTGAACAGCGGGGGCATGTGCTGCACTACCAGGATGGGTAGCGGAAAAGACGCGGGCAACGCGGGCAGCAATTCAGTGAGCGCCGCGGGACCGCCAGTGGAAACGCCGATCGCCACCGCCCTCGGCGGGAGTGAAGAAACAGGCGACAAGCATGGGGGCGCCGCCTGCGAAGTCGATGATGTTGCGGCGAGAGGCTGGCCAGGAAACAGGAAGAACTGCTCGATGCGGGGGATGAGCTCGTCGCGCAGGCGCGCCAGCGAGCGGTCGAGCGAGCCCTCGTTGGAGGCCTTGGTCACGTAGTCGTCCGCGCCGGCGCGAAGCGCATCGAGGGTAATGGCGGCGCCGCGCTCGGTCAGCGTGCTGAACATGATGACCCGCATCTGCGGGTAGTCGCGGCGGACGCGGCGCAGAGTTTCCATGCCATCCATTACCGGCATTTCGATATCGAGGGTGAGAACGTCAGGATTCAACTGCGGAATGCGGGAGAGGGCGATGGCGCCGTCGGCGGCCACACCGACGACTTCAATGGTGTCTCTTTCCTCGAGCGCATGGGTGACCAGGCGGCGAATGACGACGGAATCGTCAACCACCAGCACCCGGATCTTTTCTCCGGGACGCAGCGCGCGGCGGTTGGCGACCTTCATTCTGCGCCTCCGGCGAGAGCACCGGCGAGTTCCAGCTTTTCTTTGAGAATTTCCCGGGTGAAGGGCTTCATCACGTACTCGTTGGCGCCGACCATCAATGCGGTAGTCATCTGCTTGAGGTCGCTTTCGCTGGTAACCATGACGACCACCATGGCGGCGGTCTTCGGATCCCGGCGCAGACGCTTGAGCATCTCCAGTCCATTCATGACGGGCATGTTCCAATCGGCGAGAACGAGGCGGATCGGGGCGGTTTCGGCGGCGAGGATGCGCAGCGCGTCGAGGCCGTTGCAGGCCTCAAGAACCTCAAAGCCGAAATCGCGCAGGATCCGGGCCAGCAACATGCGCACGGCGCGGGAGTCATCGACGATCAATGCCCTGGCCATAAGTGTATGGACATGACCCTCTGAAAAGTGGGCGCGCCCGCCCAGGCTGGGCGGGCGCAAGTGAATCAGAAGGAGAATCGAGCGACGGCGGTTTGGAGTTGGGCCGCCATGCGGCTCAATTCCTGCGACGCCTTCTGGGTGTTGCTGGCGCCTTCGGTGGTGTTTTTAGCTGCGGCCGCCACACCGCCGATGTTGCGCGCGATGTTCTCGACGCCTTTCGACGCTTCTCCCACGCTGCGGCCGATTTCGTTGGTGGTCACCGTCTGCTCCTCGACCGCACTGGCAATGCTGTTGGAAATGTCGTTCACCTGGCTGATGACGGCGCCGATTTCCCCGATGGCGGCCACCGCGCCCTTGGTGTCGACCTGGATGGTCTCGATCTTGCGGCCGATGTCCTCAGTCGCCTGGGCGGTCTGCTTGGCCAGCTCCTTGACTTCATTGGCCACCACCGCGAAGCCCTTGCCCGCCTCGCCGGCGCGCGCCGCTTCGATAGTGGCGTTGAGGGCGAGCAGGTTCGTTTGCTGGGCAATGGAGGTGATGACCTTAATGACGTTGCCGATCTCCTGGCTCGATTCGCCCAGCTTGCTCACCGTCTTGTTGGCGGATTGGGCCACGCTGACGGCGTTTTTGGCCACGCGCGCCGATTCGCCGGCGTTCTTGGAGATTTCGCGGATGGAGGCCTGCATCTGCTCGGCGGCCGAAGCCACCGAGGCCACGTTGCGCGAGATCTGCTCCGAAGCCGCCGAGACCACGTCGGCCTGGGTGGCGGTCTCCTCGGCGTTGCCGGCCATCTGCTGGCTGACCGCGGCCAACTCTTCCGATGATGATGCCAAAGCTGTCGAATTCCGCGCAGCTGTCCCAAGGGGTTCAACGACCGTATCGAGCGTGCTGTTGATGCCTTCGACGATCCTCCGGAAGGCCCCTTGGTGCTTCGAGGCGTCCGCGCGCTTCCCTAGTTCTCCGTCGGCTGCTGCTGTTGCAAGCCAGCTGGCCTCGTCGACTAGACTCCGGATGTGTATGACCAGGGTGCGGAGGGAGTCAGCGAGTGAACCCACTTCGTCGCTTGCGTGAAATTCAATTTCCCGATCCACTTCGCCGTTGGCGACCTGGGCAGCCACGTCGGTCATCAATTTCAATGGGCCTGTAATGCTGGCGATGATCTGCCGGGTAAAATAGAAGGCGGTAAGCGAGACCGAAAGGAAAAGAAACACGCCAATCAGGAGCTGCCACCGGGACAAGTTGGAGACGCTCCCCAATTGGGCCTGGAAGTCATCCGATAGGCCGTCGCGAAGTTGTTGGAGCGATGCCTCGATGTCGCTATTCTCGTGAGCAAGCGCCGCGGCCTCGGTGTGGGTTTCCTGGGTTGCGCCGGACGCGTCGAGCATCAAGGGATAAACAGAGCGGGCCTTGGCAGCCATGACTTCGAAATGGTCGACGAGCGCGTCCACTTGGCGCTCCCGCTCCGAGCTGGAAGCGGCATGATCCTGCACGGAGCGCAACGCCCTCTCGACAGCCTGCGCCGTGTCGTCGGCCTGGGCCAGCGCGCTCTTGTCCTGGAGCAGGACCGCGTCCCGGTAGTTCTTTTGGAGCTTTTGGAATGAGGCCTGCGCCTCCTGGCTGCTCAGGGTTGCCGGAAAGAGCGATTCCGAGGCAATTCTCATGGCCCGTTGCTCTCGCGCTCCAATGAACAGCATTCCGAGCAGCAGCACCAGGTAGCCGGCTCCCACGATCCCGATCGCCATCCAGATTCTGGTCTTGATACTAGCTTGTTTCATAGATCCTCGTTTTCCGTCCGCGGCAGGGTTGCAGCGGTGCTTTCTTTCCCATTTGCCGACAGAGAGCGATTTTTTCCTGAGCGAGCGGCCGACTTGCCGACGTAGCCGACGGGCACAGGCAATCAATCCGTCCCAATCCGTTCGAGAACACACCGGCTTCGAGGTTGCGGTAAGCGAGGGCTCCGTGCGGAAACCCTCGTTCATTACCTCACTTCCAGGGTCTTGGTTCCCGATGTTGGCGTATCGGCGCTCACGTAGCCCACGGCGCCTTTCGTGTTGGCAACGTAGGCCACCACAGCAGCATCCGAGCCCAGAAACTTCGGCATCTCCGCCTTGCCCGTAAAGACCAGGCTGCGATAGAAGGCCAGCAGCGACTCATCGCTCTTTCCTAGATACTCCTTCAGGAAGGCTTCATGCGCGGGACCACTCTTCTCCAAAACGGGCACCACATGGCTGCCACCTAGCGAATCCGAATCGAGTAGGAAGACGGCCTGCAGGTCTCCAGACGATATCGAGTTCACGGAAACACTGGAATTGGCGATGACTTTGACGGAGCCAGCGAAAGCCCACTTCGGCATCAAGGCAAGGACCGTTAAAATCATCAGGATAGGTTTCAGGTTTTTCATTGCATTCTCCCCTTCTCCGTTCATCCCGCCTCAAGTTAGAAGTTGACGCCGGTCCTCGCGACCAGGCCGATGGTATTGGGCTGCAATCCGCTGGGATTTACCTGCGGATAGAACCCGTCGGGATACTGTGGGTTGTCGCCGGCGGCGTTGCCGTTCATGAAGTGGCCTTCGATTTTGGCGTACCAGTGCGAATCAAGATCGATGCGCGCGGCGACGACCTTGTCGAAGATGTGCCGGGACGGGTCAGATTCGCTGGCGGCTTCGAATTGGCCGGGGGCCGTCACGACCCAATCCTCGGTGAAGTGGGAGTAATAGCCGCCGAACTCGAAGCGCTTGTTGACACGGTAAGCGCCCGAGGGATACCAGGCGTGCGTGCCGGTGGTCGCCACAAACTGTCCATTGAAAATCGTGAAATCGCGCCAGAAGCGCCGGTACTCGGCATCGATTTTCAGGTTGCCGCGCGTGTACTCAGCGTAGTACTGCTTGGTGTACTGGCTTCGCGACTGCTCCCAATAGGGAACCATGACATCAGGTCCGCCCAAAGCCACCGACGGGTTCAACTGTCCGGTATTGGTCACGCTATTGTCCTCGTAGGAGGCCCCGGCGAGCGCGCCCTTGATCGGGAGTTTCCAGCGCAGATCGCCCCCATAGGTCGGTCCCGAGGAGCTCTCGATGTAGATGCCGTGGATTTGCAGCAGGTACGGGTATCCGCCGTAGATGCTCTGGAACTGGTCGCCGCCATAGACGGTGTAGGAGAACTTGCCGAGGCGTTTGTTGAGCGCGAAGGTGCCGTACAGGTCCCCGCCGACATGAGAGAGCGTAGCGTCGCGCATGTCGGTCGAGTACACACCTTGGGGAAGCAGGGCGAATACTTGTACGGAGTCCAGGTCTTGCGTGTCATTGAACAGGCCGAGGACGGTCTTGATCTTGCCGCCGCGGAACGAAAGCCAGGGCTTGAATTTGAAATCGCCGTAAGCCCAGTCCAGTTCGGGATGCCATTTGCCAAGCTGCCCCAGGTTGCGATCGTAGATCTGGGCGCCAACCCGCAGTTTGTCGGTAATCGCCGTTGATGCATTGGCGCCAAAGTCGGTGAATTCGCCGCTGCCGATGTTAGAAGTCTCCATGGTCAGCCAGTTGTTATCGTTGGTGTGCACAAATCCCTGCGACGCAAACCCATGCATTTGGACGGTGCGGTCGAAGATCTTGACCTCCTGCGCATGAAGTATCAGCCTTCCTACGCAGACCGTGAGTGCAAAAACAAGAGTGCTTCTGAGAATCTTCATAATGTTCCTCTCCGACCTTCTTATGGATCTCGCTAAAGTTCCTGCGCCCGTCCGAAAACTGCCTGCCGATCAAGAAGCAGCTGGATCAAGCCCACTGAATCTTATTCGGCGGGACGGGCCCGAACTTTAGCTGTTTGGGACTGTGCGGGATTCCGCCCGCCTTCTTGGTCTCTTGCTTTCCCGGTTCTCTGACGGCCGCGGCCTTGCAGCGTCACGGCGAAGCGAACTCGATCCGTCGTGCAGCGGCGCGGTGCGAGGAGCGGAGGATGTTTGTTCGTCGGAATCTTCCGGTTGGATTTCGTGAGTATCGCCAGTCCGTGCGACGCCGCGAGCACTGTGCCAAGGCACAGCCTTCGCCGCTTCGGCGGGCTTGGCATCCGCCAAGCCCACTGTCTCTTCCACGTCGAGGACGAGCAGCAGTCGGTCCTCCAGCTTATACACTCCGCGGATCAGCTCGCGCGCGCCGGCATCCAGGTTCTCGGGAGGCCGCTCGAAGGCGTCGCTGTCGACGTCCAGAACGTCGCCGATGGCGTCCACCAGCAGGCTGACCGCCGCATCTTCCGTGCGCACCACCACGTTCATGGGCGCGGCATCGGCGGGGCGCGGCGCAAGCCCCAAACGGCGGCGCATGTCGATGGCGGTGACAATCTGACCGCGGAGGTTAATGAGTCCTTCAATGACCTCCGGTCCGCGCGGCACCCGCGTCATGGGCTGGCTGCGCAGCACTTCCTGCACGCGGAGAACATCGACGCCGAAAAACAGATCGGCAACATGAAACGTGGCGAAACTCCCATGGGTCTGGTCCGACTCCATTTTCGCGATGGCTGCGCCGGTCATCATCCCTCCTGGATCATGCAATGGTTCCTGCGGCTGGTTGGGGCGCCGGCGGCGTGGAAGGATGGAACGCATGGCCGCTTTCGTGGAGCGCTTCGGCAATCTGCCCATCGAGATCCGCTCCTGTTCCACTCAGCGCAATCACGGGAATGCTCTTCCATTCGGGACGGTCCCGCATAAGCGCGCGCAATCCCGAGCAGGCTCCCGGAGGCAGGCGCTCCGCACTGGCGACCAGATCAATCGCGTGCCGCTCGAGCTGGCCCACCGCCTCCTCGAGGTTCGCCGCGTCGAAAACGGAATAGCCCGCCATCTCCAGCCGGTTGCGGATCAGGCCGCGCGTGAAGGCAGAGGGTTCGGCGACCAGCACGGTAGCAGCCGGCCCGCCGACTTTATGCTGTTGCGACCACTCTGCTCCGCAGGCCTCGAGCACGTACGCGAGATCGAGAAAATCGGCGACCCGCTTGCCGACCACAGCCGATCCGAGAAAGCCTTTTCGAGCCGTGCACTGCCGCACCTGGACGGCTTCTTCGAAGATGTCGAGCACCTGGTCGACAAGAAGCCCCAGGCTGTGCTCGCCATCGCTGAAGACGATGACCTGTGCGGGATCGCCGATCGCCGCGTTGGCGTCGCCCCCTTCCAACAGACTGGCAAGGGGCGCCAGGGGAAGAATGCGCTGGCGATACTGTACGACCAGCTTGCCGCCGGCCCGCTCGATCGATGCGGCGGGAATCTCCTCGAGGCGGGCAACGAGCGAAAGGGGAACGGCGATACGCTCGAACGAGCCAGCCCGGAAGAGCAGGAGGCGCTGATGATCGACTTTGGCCTGTTTGGTATGCTCGGCGGCGCCGCATACTTGCTCCTGCGACTCGGCGAGCACGCCCGAACACTGGCCGATCCCCAGCACGTCGAGAATGAGGGCGACCCGGCCGTCGCCCAGGATGGTGGCGCCGGCGTAAACGGTGAGCCCCTTGAGCTGCTTGCCGAGCGGCTTCACCACGATTTCCTGGGTGTCGCTGATGCCGTCGACCACCAGGCCGAACTGCCGGTCCTCCGCTTGGAGAACCACGATGCTGACCGCGTCGCCGCTGCGGGAGGGCTGGAGGCCAAGCACGTCGTTCAAATACGTGATGGGCAACAGTGCGCCGCGGCGCCGGTACACGGGCGTGCCGTGCACGTATTCAATGCGCTTCTCGGAGGAACCGCCGTCGAGACGGATCAGTTCGAGCAAACTCACCTGGGGAATGACGAATTGCTCGCCGCCGCCGGTGACCAGCAGGCCGGGGATGATGGCCAGCGTCAGGGGAATCTTGAGCTTGACCGTGGTTCCCTCGCCGGAGCGGCTGGAAAGATCGACGACGCCGCCGATCCTCTCGATGTGCGTTCGAACCACGTCCATGCCCACTCCGCGGCCGGACACGTTGCTGACCGTCGCGGCGGTGGTGAAGCCCGGACTGAAAATGAGATTGGACGCCTCTCGATCGGAGATCTTCTGCGCCAGCTCGGGGCCCAGCAGCCCTCGTTCGATAGCTTTTTGCTTCACGCGCGCCACATCGATGCCGGCGCCGTCGTCGGCGATTTCGATATTGACCTGTCCGCCTTCGTGATAGGCGCGCAGGCTAAGCACGCCTTGTGCGGGTTTGCCCGCCCGCTGTCTGGCTTCCGGCGGTTCGACGCCATGGTCACAGGCGTTGCGAACCAGGTGAACGAGCGGGTCCTTGATCGCCTCGATAATCGTCCGGTCCAACTCGGTCTCGGCCCCCTCCATCTCAAGGTGGACCTGCTTGCCCAAGCTCAAGGACAGGTCTCTGACCAGGCGCGGCAGTTTGTTCCAGACCACGCCGATAGGCTGCATGCGCGTCTTCATTACGTTTTCCTGCAGCTCTGTCGTGATGAGATTCAGCCGCTGCGAGGTAGCGTTGAGCGCAGCGTCTTCACGTCCGGTCGAGAATTGCAGAATCTGATTCCGAGCCAGAACCAGTTCGCCCACAAGGTCCATCAGCTTATCGAGCAACCCAGCGCCGACGCGGATATTGGCGTCGGCTGCCGCGGACGATTTCGCAGCCTCTTCCTCGAGCTTCGCTGGCTCGGCTCGCAACGAAGAAACCTGTTCAGGCGGCGCCGTCGATGGCTCTGGCTCAGCCGATCGGGCTTTGTTTTCCTGAGCCGCCGCCTCGAGGCGATTGGTCAGTTCCTCAAATCTTTCCGGCCCCTCCTGGCCAGTCGCCTCGATTTGTGCGAGTACGTTGCGGGTTGCATCCACTGCTTCAAGGATCAACGAGACGAGCGGCGGATTGAGACGAAGGCGCCCATCGCGCAGCAGCGCCAGCAAACCCTCAGCACGATGGGCAATCTTCTCCAGAACCGTGAACCCAAGGAATCCACAAGCGCCCTTGATCGTATGCATGGTGCGAAACACACTCGCCAGCAGCGCTGCATCCTCGGGGCGGGACTCGAGCTCGACCATATCCTGGTCCAGGCGCGAAAGATTCTCGTGGCTTTCGACAACAAATTCCTGAACAATCTCCTGATCCTCTTGCATGGCTTCTTTCTCATTGCTGAGTGGAGCATCTCTGCCTGTCGGTAGGGCGCGCCCAGTCTTGATCTGTCTACTTTCGCAATCGGCCGATCGGCGAAAGAGTTTAGTACCTATCCATTTGAATCCTGCACATTTTGCGCAGAATATTTCTAGCGATGTACGTTTCGGTCAGTATTCATGCGGGATTTCGGCATTTTTTCAAAGGCTCCAACTTTCGGGAAAATGCCAGGTTTTGGTTCCGGCTACGCCGGGTTAGGTGGATGTTGGATTGATCTACTCTCATTCGCAGGCTTTCCGTTTTGAATTCCCGGCTACCTGCTCGATCTGCGTCGTTGGAAAACGTCTTAATATCGAGGTCAGCCGCTAAGAAATCTACGGATTTTCAGTGTTACTCTTTTCGAGAGAGCCCTTATCTTATAAGCGCGTCATAAAGATAGCTTCATTAATGAGTTAGTTACGCACTTCGCCAATCAGTCGATGCTGGTCGACTTTCAACCGGATTGGCGTGATGACACAACTGTCGTGCAATTCTTTGGATTTTGAGCTGTCGTGGATTAGAGATTTCTTACTCGATGCCGATTCAGTCTGAGGCGAAGAACTGACGCCCGCACGGCGTTTTTGTGCACGTGAACTGACTTTTGGAAGCCGTTTTTTGAGCGAGCCCGATGAGGTAAGACGAAAGGACCATGAACCCACCGCCGGAGAAGGCGAGGGAAGGCGAAGATTGGGAACTCTTTTGTGGGATCCCCAGGCTATTCAGCCTGGCCAGAATTCAATGTAGGTCGTTGAATTTAATGGTCGGCGCTGGAGGACGATTTTAGAACTTTTGTGTGCGGTTCGGAGGCGGGCCTAGCGCCGACTTTTTAGGTGGTTGGGATGATCGATCGCAGGGTCTTCTAAGAACCGACGAGCCAACCCTCGAGTCAATCTATCATTGACGTGATGCGCGCAACGCGCCGGGTAAAACATCGGACTTATTCGGCCAAAGGTTCATTTGTGCCGAGTCTGCTTCCGCTACACTCTGGGCGATGGCACGGCCTCCTCATTACGACTCAGCGTACCAAGTATCTGCGCGAATTGTTGTCGGCTCGCTAGCGTGTCGGGTGGTTCGGCCCGATGTCCGGGTGTGCCGCCATCGCCTCCGCTACACTCTCGGCAATAGGGAGGGCCTCTGCACCGTGGCCTAGAAACAGAAGCAGTGATGCACGCAACGACCGCGTGACGAGCCACCTCGCGCTTTTCTTGCCGAGCGATAGTGCGCTCGCTGCTGAGGCCATATCTTTATCGAACAGGTCCGCCGCACATTCGTCGAAATGCGCAAGAGCATGCGATCTCTGGACGAACGATTGTTGCTCCTGGCGTTGAAGCACTTCCAGCTCGACCAGAAGTTCCTGCGCCTTACGGTTGTCCGGGTGTGTCGCGACTGCTGCCACTGCATAAACCTGCGCTGCCACCAGTCCGATGGCCGCCGGCGCAGAGCTGGGGATGGCCCAGACTCGCCGCTCATCGTACACTCGACGGAGAGACGGTCCAAGCGGGGCCGCGCTGGGGATGGCCGACACGCGCCGTTCACGTATACTTTCTGCCGGATGGTAACCGTCTGCACTTAGGCTGAGATGGCTGCCGCATGGCGGATTTGTATGATTGCAGGGTTGTTTAACACGAGTTTAAACGATTCTCCGGAGTCAGACCGCCATGCGTTCTAGCCGCAAGAAGAAGGAGACAATCTCTGAGCTGCTGGTGCTCAGCCACTTAAGTGGCATTAACCGCGCATTGCTCGAAGGCGAAAAGCGGCCAGCATTTTGGAGTTCCTTCGGCAAACCAATGATCGCCGCGGGCTCTACACCCTTTACGACCGCACCGGTCGACTCCACTACGCAGGCAAGGCGTCCGATCTGCCACGAAGACTCGATCAACATCTCAGTGACCGGCACGCCGAGAATTGGGGTGAGATGACGCTCTTTTTCCTAACCCGGCATAGCCGGAACCAAACAGGGCAGCAGCTATGATGGCGAGTGGACATCGCGCTGCTTACGGAACGGTATGCGGCTCAGGTCCCCGGGGTGCTGCGCTGCCGGAACAGAGTGCTGATTTCCGGCACCGTGCCTAAAATTTGCTTCGCCGCAGGAATGACTTCGTATCTGAATGAGCGTAAGGTGCGGGTTTCCGACTATCCTCGTTTCGCCGAGCCGTTTCGCGATCAGTTGCGGGACAACGCCATGCAGCTGGCGACTGCGGCCTGGCTGGAGATCGAGTACATCTGCAAGCGCAACTTCCGCACTTCCGCAAGGAGGACCGGGTCAAGGAAGTGCTGGCCCGACGCGGCGAGGAGCCGGGACTGGTGCATATCTTCTCGGCCATGGAGCCCTGCTCGGCCTAGCCGAACTTCCGCAGTTGGCGGAATGATGTAACTTTCTTGGTTCAGGAATGAGGTGAGCGGGCCGCTGAGATATTGCAGCGGCTCGTTTGTTTTCAGCGGGAGGTCGCGGGGCAAGGAGCAGGGCCACGTGCAGGAGAGGAAGAAAGCCGATGTAGTGACGACCAAGGGTGTTGCGGTTCAGTTGCGGACTGGTC